>CAKSKA010000004.1 GCA_934464615.1 uncultured Eubacteriales bacterium
CACTTGTGCGTTGCCAGTATCGTTTAGGGCTTTGCCCGAAAATGAAATACCACCCGCTTTGCGGGTGGATATTTATTAATTGCATTTGATAATAAATTAACAATATATTTGTTTTGCACAGCAAAAATATAAAAAATATTGTTATTAAATTAACAAAGCCATTGACAAAAACAGTTCTGCTTAATATAATGTTAGTAATATGTTTTTTGGAGGTATTTTATATGGCAAGAGTTTATAATTTCAGTGCAGGCCCGTCTATGCTGCCGCTTGAGGTATTAAAGACGGCTGCCGATGAAATGTTGGAATATGGTACAACAGGTCAATCCGTTATGGAAATGTCACATCGCTCTAAGGAATACGATGCTATTATAAAACAAACAGAAGCGGATTTAAGAGAAGTAATGAACATACCCGACAATTATGATGTTCTGTTTTTGCAGGGCGGTGCTTCATCGCAATTTGCAATGGTTCCTATGAATCTTATGAATAAAAATAAAAAGGCTGATTATGTAATCACGGGACAATGGGCAAATAAAGCCTATAAGGAAGCAGCAAGATATGGAGAAGCCCATGTAGTTGCGTCTTCTGCCGATAAGACTTTTTCTTATATTCCGAAACTTGATAAATCCACATTTACTAAGGATGCCGATTATTTCCATATTTGTATGAACAATACAATTTACGGCACAAAATGGCACGAATTACCCGATACAGGTGATGTTCCGCTTGTTGCGGATATTTCTTCCTGCATTTTGTCTGAGCCGATTGATGTTTCAAAGTTCGGACTTTTGTATGCCGGCGCACAAAAGAATGTTGCGCCTGCCGGTCTTACAATAGTAATTGTCCGCAAGGATCTTCTCGGTAATGCTATGGATATTACACCTACCATGTTTAATTATGTTACCCATGCCGAGAATGCTTCTATGTTTAACACACCGCCTTGCTATACCATATATATTGCGGGACTTGTGCTTAAATGGATAAAAAAACTCGGCGGACTTGAAAAGATGGCTGAGCTAAATTATAAAAAGGCTGAAATACTTTATAATTTCCTTGATAACAGCAAAATGTTCCACGGAACTGTAGTTAAGGAAGACCGTTCAATTATGAACGTTCCGTTTGTTACGGGGGACGCCGACCTTGACGCTAAATTTGTTAAGGAAGCAAAGGAAGCCGGATTTGTAAATCTTAAAGGCCACCGTACTGTCGGCGGTATGCGTGCTTCAATTTATAATGCTATGCCGGTTGAGGGCGTTGAAAAGTTAGTTGAATTTATGGCAAAGTTTGAAAAGGAGAATGCATAATTTATGTACGGTATAAAAACATACAATAAAATTTCTCAGGTAGGATTGCAGGAATTTGATGCCGATAAATATGTTATCGGCGATGATGTAAACGAGCCTGTGGGCGCAATAGTGCGTTCCGCATCTCTGCACGAAGCGGAATTTCCGAATACCATGTTGGCAATTGCAAGGGCAGGTGCCGGTACAAATAATATCCCTTGTGACAGATGTGCGTCCGAAGGTATTGTTGTATTCAACACACCGGGCGCAAATGCAAATGCCGTTAAGGAACTTGTAATTGCAGGATTGCTGTTATCTTCCCGCAGGGTTGTTCCGGCAATAGAGTGGGCAAAAACCCTTAAAGGCAACGGCAGCGAAGTTACCAAAATGGTTGAAAAGGGTAAAAGCGCTTTTGTCGGTCCGGAAATACGAGGTAAAAAACTCGGCGTTATAGGACTCGGTGCGATAGGCGTTCTGGTCGCAAATGCGGCAAATTCGCTTGGAATGAAGGTTTACGGTTACGATCCGTTTATTTCAATTAAGTCTGCTTGGAACTTAACGCATAATGCGGTATATGTTAAGGATTTAAAGGAAATATATGAAAACTGCGATTATATTACCGTTCATGTGCCGTTAACGCCCGACACTAAAGGCTTTATAAATGCGGATTCAATAAAGGATATGAAGGACGGAGTTCGTATATTGAACTTTGCACGTGCGGATCTTGTAAATTCGGCGGATATGATTATAGCGCTTGAGTCAGGCAAGGTTGCGTCCTATGTAACTGATTTTCCGACGGATGAAATTTTAGGTATTAACGGTGTTATTGCAATACCGCATCTCGGTGCGTCAACACCGGAATCCGAGGATAACTGTGCTACAATGGCAGCCAAAGAATTAATTGACTATATAGAAAACGGAAATATTGAGAATTCGGTTAATTTCCCGACTGCAACAATGCCGCGAAGCGGTGATAAGCGTATTTGTGTAATGCATAAAAACATTCCGAATATGCTTACAGAAATTACATCGGTTGTTGCGGGCGATAATATAAACATCGAGAATCTTATAAACAAATCAAAAGGCGATTATGCTTACACAATGCTTGATATATGCGCGGCGGATTACGACACCATAATGAGTAAAATTAAGAGCATTAACGGCGTTGTAAGGGTAAGGATTATTTGATTTTTAATATTGATTTTTATAATCTGCTATGTTAGAATTACGACATAGCAGATTTTTTTAGGTGGTTATTTTATATGGAATTTAATTTACACTGCAACTTCAAACAAAACAATTTAGGCTGTATGCCGCAAAGGGCTTATTATATACCGTTTGCACATTGTGAAAATGCAAAACAACCGAGAGAAAAATCCACTTATTTTCATTTGCTTTCGGGCGAATGGGATTTTAAGTTCTATAACAGCGTTGCCGATGTTAAGGATGTCACGCTGGCAGACGAAAAAATCACTGTTCCGTCAAACTGGCAGTTGGAACTTGACAAGGGCAGGGATAAACCGCAGTATTTAAATTTTTTATATCCGTTTCCGTGCGATCCGCCGTATGTTCCGGATAATGTTTGCGGCGTTTACAACAAAAAGTTCAATTACACGGTAAAAGATAAGTCGGTTTATCTTGTAATGGAAGGCGTCGACAGTTGTGCGTATATTTTCGTCAACGGTAAGCTCTGCGCATATAGGGTTACAAGCCATTCTACAAGCGAGGTTGACATTACCGAGTTTTTATATGAAGGCGAAAATCAATTAAGCATTGTTGTACCCAAATGGTGCGCGCAGACTTATCTTGAATGTCAGGATAAAATACGCCTTTCAGGTATTTTCAGGGATGTATATTTGCTTGAACGCGATAAAGTACATATAAATGACGTGCATATTAAGTATGATTTGACGCAAAACGCACAGGTGCATATAAATGTTACTGTAAACGGCGATGCCGATGTTGAATATAAATTCTGTGACGGTGACAGCATTGCGGCACAGGGTAAATGCGTAATTAACGGCGAGGGATTAATTGAGTTTAATGTTCCCGATGTTAAACTTTGGTCGGACGAGTCACCGTATTTATATGATTTGTATTTGCTTTGCAATAACGAATGTCTGCATTTTAACGTCGGATTTAAATCTGTTGAAATTAAGAAGAATATAGTTTTATTAAACGGTAAGCCGATTAAAATAAAAGGTGTTAACCGCCATGACAGCCATCCGACAAAGGGTTATGCGGTATCTTATGACGATATGCTGCAAGACCTTTACATCATGCGCCGCAACAATATTAATGCCGTGCGCACCTCACATTATCCCAATGATCCGCGTTTTTACGAAATGTGCGACAGACTTGGAATTTTTATTGTTGACGAAGCGGATATAGAAACACACGGTATGTGTCGCGCGGAAAAAGGTTTGGACGGATTATCGGACGATCCGGAATGGGAAAATGTATATGTTGACCGTGCAACAAAACTTCTTGAAAGGGATAAAAACTTTACCTGCGTAATTATGTGGTCGCTTGGAAACGAGTCGGGCTTCGGCTGTAACCATATGGCTATGAAAAAATATTTAAAAAGCCGTGATAATTCCCGTATTATACATTACGAGGGCTGCAATGCAGGCAGATTCCCGAACAGTGATGTTACCGTAAAAATGCCTGACGGCAAGGAATATCCTAAAACGACCGAACTTGAAAGCAGGATGTATCCTTCTCCGGAAGAGTGTGAAAAATATGTGTCTGATAAAAACACGCTGTTGCCGTTTTTCCTTTGCGAATACAGTCATGCAATGGGCAACGGACCGGGAGATTTAAGGGAATATTGGGACGTTATTTACAGGTACGATAACTTTTTAGGCGGATGCGTATGGGAATTCTGCGACCATACGGTAGAAACCTATGTTGACGGTAAGCGCAGATATAATTACGGCGGAGATTTATGCAATACTGTAAATGACGGTAATTTTTGTCAGGACGGACTTGTTTATCCGGACAGGACACCGCATGTAGGCATGCTTGAACTTAAACAGGCAATTTGCCCTGTTACTATAGAAAAAACAGGCGAGTTTGAATTTGAATATAAAAACCGCAGATATTTTAAGGATACTTCGGATATTGAGGTAAAGTATACCGTAAAATCCGCAGGCACTGTTTTGGACCGCGGTATAATAAACGCCGTTGTTTTGCCGCAGCAGTCACATAAATTCACAATTAACACAGATGCGGATTTAACCTACAAGTACGAAATTAATTTTGAATTTATTGATAAAAATCCGCATGAATGGTGCGAAGCCGGCAATGTACTCGGATTTTGCCAATTTACAGGTGGGGAAAGAGAACATGATTTCCTTGAAAAAAGGGAACCTGTCGGCATTAAATTTGACAGCAACGATAAAAATATTACCGTAACCGCAGGGGATATTAAGTATGTTTTTGACGACGGTCAGCTGCAGGATATTGTTAAAAACGGCAGATCGTATTTAAACGGCAAACCCAAAATTAATGTTTGGCGTGCGCCTACCGATAATGATGTTATAATTGCAAATGAATGGCGAACATATAAATTTGATTGGCTTAATACGGTTTGCCATGCTATAGAAACTGAGATTTCCGAGGAAAACATCAAGATTACTGCACTGCTGCATTTAAATCAAATCACTGCCGCAAGCGCTGCTGCCTGTACGGTTACATATACTGTGGATAAATACGGCAAATTAACTGTTGATACAAAGGCAAAGCTTACTGCGTGTGTTCAGTACTTACCGCGCTTTGGTTATGAATTTTGCCTGAACGGCGATTTTGAAAATGCAGAATATTACGGTTACGGACCGCACGAAAGTTATATAGACAAAAACCTTTCGAGCAGATTGGACGTATTTAATACAGATGCGCACAATAACTTTGAACCGTATGAGCGCCCACAGGAAAACGGTGCACACTACGGCACAAAATATGTTACCGTAACGGATAATAACGGAAACAAACTTAAAATAGTAAATCTTAATGCCAAACACTTTTCGTTCAATATTTCAAAATTTTCCGATAAACTGCTTACCCACACCAAACATCAGGATATGTTGAAAGAGGACGGCAATACATATTTATATGCCGACTATATGGTAAGCGGTTTGGGTTCTAACGCCTGCGGACCTTTGCCGATTGATAAATACAGGCTGAAAGGCGGAAATATTGAATACACTTTTGTTATTGAGGTATAAAAAAATTCCCATCTTACGATGGGAATTTTTGTTTTTATTTAAAAAGGAAGGAAAATACATCCTTAAAATTTTGTGAAACCGAATTTCCTGACAGTATAGGATCAATTACAAGCGAGTATACAATAAATGCAACAAGCAATAAAAGAATTATGCTGAGTAACAAAATCGGTACGCTGACCTTTTTTTCGGTTTTAGCTTCGGGTTCGGTATATGAATTTTCCGTGTTGTCCGTATATTCTCCGAATGTTGTGTTAAAATCTACATTTACCGGTTGTCTGTTTTCAATGTTTTCTTTGGCGGCAACAAAAATATCGTCCTTTACATCCGCTTTTTCAGAAGGCTCAGACTCACCGCTGTCCGATTGAGTGTCGGCAACGCCTTTGGCCGCCGTAATATCGTCTGCATTACTTGAATTATCCGTATTATCGGAGCTTGAAACGATATCTAAATCGGTATCCGAACTTGATGTTTCAGCCGCCGTTACGGTATTGTCATCATATTTCGGTTTAACGGTTTCGTTTTTCGGCACATCAGGTATTTCATAATTGTAAACGCTTACATCCTTTATATATTGGTTTACAAAACTCAACATAATTTCACTTCGCGGTTTACGCTCGGTGTCAAGCACTATTAACGACTGCGGACCGCATTCAAGTATAAATCCGCCCAAATAGCCGTTTTGGGTTACAAGCGGAACAGCACCGCTTATAATGTTTTGAATTTTAGATGTTACCACCGCGTATGTGTCGCGGTCAATGTTTTCCGTGGAAAAGTTTATGGCGCTTGCAAGCATTGCCGTAAACTCGTCATTAATATCCGTAATAATAATTATTACTTTACTGCGTGATACGGATTTTGCAAGTGAATTTAAAAATTCCGTTTTATTTGATGGAACTTCCGTAAGTAACCGCATTTGACATACGGCGCAAAGGTTAAATTCAAATTCAAAATCTTTTGTAGTGTTGTAATAAATCAGTTCCGTTTTAACATTTGTAAGCATATTATTACTCCTTTCACGAAAGTAAAATTACGGTGTTTCGGATGTAGTTGTACCTTGCGATCCGGTTCCGCCGGATTCGCCTGTGCCCGAAGATGTTTCGGATGAACTTTCCGATGATGATGTCGGCTCTGATTGCGAGGGGAGCGATGATGATTCCTGTGACTCAGAGGTTTCAGACGATGCCGCAGGCGTGCTTTGCGGCGGTTTTTGGTTATTGTTGTTTTTGTTTAAATCATCAATATTGTTTTCCGGCAGATTTGCAGTGTTGCTTGCACCGCTTTCGGCAGTTTCTTCAACCGCTTTGGTATCAGGGCGCGGTATTGCGGGCAAAGAAGTTGCCGTGTCACTTACAACGGGATTATAATATTTATAAGGATTATCCGCTTTGTGCATATCATACCATACTTGAGGGTATTTAGGCGACGGATTAACCGAAACGTACGGCTTGTATTCACTCGATAAACTGTTATTATCCGTAATGTCAAAACCGACAACTACAAGTTTTGCACCCTTAAATTCGGATGAATCGGTTATAAGCGTTACGGTATTTGTATTTGACGCAACAACGGATTCCGTTTTGTAAAGGCTGCGTAATTTGACTTCGTTAAGCCAGGCGTCGTATTCGCTGTCATTGTTAAAAGACTGCATTGCAAAGTTGAAATCCGTGTCGTTGCTGTCTACGATCATAACCGAAAAAATTTCAAAAACTTTGTGTTCGTTTTCGGTAACAAGGTCTATAAACGGGTTTGCGCGTAAATAGTCTATTCTTTTATACTCTTTAAGCGTTCCGAACATTGAGCCGTCTTTGCAGTTATTACCTAATATAACCGTATTTTTAAACGCAGCCTGCGTACCTGTCGCTGTCGGCGAGGGAAAGTGCAAACTACCGAATCTGCTTTTCTTTTTAAGGTAATTACGGTTGTTGTAATAATTTTCCTTATCACTCCGGCATATGGGGTTATTAATCTGCGTGTCGCCGATTTTAATCCAGCCTTTAATATCCGCATTTAATTGCTGTAAATCGTCAATGCAGGCAAATTTTCCGCTTATTGTGTATGTTTCGGTAAAGTGCCATTTATCGCGTATTCCCGACAGTATTTTACTGTTTTCCGACGCACCGCGGAAATATGCGGTAACTGCAACACTGCTTGCAACAATTGCCACTATAAGTAAAGCAAAAACACAGTTGGCAACAGTCCTTTTAACCGATTCCGGTTTTGAAAAAATTGCAGGTATATTGCTGAAAAATAAACCTAATTTATTTTTAACCCGAACCGGAGAAACATCATTTGTTTCGGTATCTTCGTTGTTGCCGACTTCATCATTTGTCTGCAAATTTAAATCTTCCTCGGGTGTATCATCAGTACGTGCATCTCCAACCCCGTCGGCTTGTACTTCGGCATTTGCGTCTGTTTCTTCAATATTGCCGATATCGGCATTGCCGTCGTCGGAGTTTTCAGGGTTTGCTGTGCAGGAGTCATCCGTCTGTGTTACCTGAAATCCGCCGGATATATCCGTTTGTGCGTCGTCGCAAAATGCAGACGCACTTATTTGCGGCTGACAGTAAAGCGGTATGACGGGTTTGCCGTTTTCGTTGCTGCCGGGTAATACATTCGGCAAACTTACAAGATATCTGCGTATAAGTTCCAACGCTTCGAATGTTGCCCTGCGGCGAATTTCATTGCGGCCGGAATCGCTCCCGAAATCGAATTTAACAACCCAGTTGTTGTACTTGTCGCATAGCGCAATGTAAACCGTGCCGACGCTTTTGCCTTCAATGCTGTCGGGGCCTGCGACGCCTGTAATGCCGAGTCCTAAATCCGAGTCACTTAAATTCCTTATACCCTGCGCCATTTCCGCCGCGGTTTCGCTGCTTACTGCACCGTAAGCGTCAATGGTTTGTGCCGATACGCCGAGAGCCGCCTGCTTAATACGGCAGGAATATGAAGAAATACCTATCTCAAAAATACGCGACGAATTCGGTACGGACGTTATAGCTGTAGATAACATACCCGCCGTGCAGGATTCCGCCGTGCCTATTTTAATATTTTTTTCCAGTAGCATACCGACAACGGTTTCGGAAATGCCGGAAATATTGCCGTCGTACACATTATCGCCGAGTTTTGCGCATATGCTTTTAATCGCACTGTCGCACAGTGCGTCCGCTGCGGACTGCGACGCTGCCGCGGCAAAAACAAAAACCTTTATTTCGCTTTCCTTATTAATAATGCGCAAATGCAAATTATTTACATTGTTATATTCCGCCAGCAGGCTCTTAATTTGCGGTATTTCAAGTTCGGAAATACATATACTGCCGTATGTTGTATAATCATTGCTTGCAAACAATGTAAAGCATAATGTGTTGCATATTAGTTTTTGTGCCGTAGCAATGTTTTCGGTAAGTACCGTTAATGTCTTTTTGCCGTTTTTTGCAATAAATCCGGAAACACGGTTACCGTCGTCAAAACAGTTGAATATTATATTCATTTTACCGAAAATGTTTTTTGCCGGCATACCTGCCTCACGGTACAGGGAATTTGTTAAAAAAACCGTATCATTCTTTTTTAAAGCGCTTTTAAGCACGGCAGGCAATAATACCGTATTGTCGCACGGTATAAGTGTAAGTGGACTGTTTTCGCAGTGAATACCGCTTATATGCGCAATAATGTACGATAAATCGCCGCTGAGATTTTGAGATGAATTGTAAATTAATGCTGTTTTCATTTTAAACCTCTAATCTATATAAGAATATACGGTGCCTTCGACCGCTTTTTTAACAAGCTCTTCAATATCAAGTGCGCTTTCTGCCTGAATACATTGTTCTGCGGTCGGACGTGTTTTCGGGTGCTTCGGTGTAAATACCGTGCAGCAATCTTCGTAGGGAAGAATAGACGTTTCAAATGTGTCTATTTTACGCGATATTGCTATAATCTCCTCTTTGTCCATACCTATAAGGGGACGCAATGCAGGCATATTTATAACGCAATCGGTAACGGCAAGTGCGGGTAAAGTCTGGCTTGCCACCTGACCGAGACTTTCCCCCGTAATAAGCGCCGAACAATTACGCTGCTTTGCTATTTTTTCCGAAATTCGCATCATCATTCTTCGCATTATAAGCGTAAAAAACTCTTCGGGACACTTTTCGGCAATTTGCTGTTGGATATCCGTAAAAGGCACCACACCCAAACGTATTGTACCGCTGTATACCGCCACTTTGGATAAAAGTTTACGCACCTTCATTTCGGCACGGGGACTTGTGTACGGCGGACTTGCAAAATGTATTGCGTTAAGTTCCAATCCGCGTTTTGCCATTGTCCATGCTGCAACAGGGCTGTCAATACCGCCGGATATAAGTATTGCGGCACGTCCTGCGGTACCTACCGGCAGACCGCCTGCACCGTGTAACTGATTTGCGTGTATGTAAGCGCCGAAATCGCGTATTTCCACCGTTACCGTAACATCGGGGTTATGCACATCAACTTTTAAATGCGGAAATTTTGACAGCAAATGCCCGCCGAGCTGCATACAAATCTCGGGTGAAGTAAGCGGGAAACGCTTGTCGGCACGCTTTGCTTCAACTTTAAATGTTGCGGCAGTGCTTAAAATATCCGAAAGATATACATGCGATTTTGCCGTAATATCGGACATATCTTTTTCACACAGTGCGGCACGGCAAAATGCGGCAATACCGAAAATTTTGCTTAAGCGCAGTATTGCGCTGTCGGTATCAAAACTGTCATCGCACGGCTCAATAAATATTGTGGACTGTGCTTTGCGTATCGTAATTTTTCCGCAACCGTTTAAATGGCGGCGGATATTTTTTATAAGTGTATCTTCAAATGCACTGCGGTTAAGTCCCTTAAGCACTAATTCGCCGTTTTTAATAAGTATAATTTCTTTCATTTTATGCCTTCCTTAAACTGTTGCAGGCAGATTTTAATACCTGACAGAATTTGTCTATTTCTTCTTTTGTGTTTTCTCGGCAAAAGCTTAACCGCAATGCCGAATCTATGCGTTTCGGGCTGAAACCCGCCGCTTCCATAACATAACTTTTGTGTCCTTTGGCACATGCGCTTCCGCTTGAAACATATATACCGTTTGCGTCAAGATAATGCAGCAGTGTTTCCGAACGGTAACCGCTGACCGAAATATTTAAAATAAACGGCAGTGCATCTTCGGGCGAATTAATTTCGGCAAGACCGGTGGATAATATTTTTTCTCTTGCATATTTGTAAAATTCCTGCCTGTTCGCCGATGCCGCGGAAATATTGCCGAGTTCTTCCACAGCGCCTTTAAGTCCGGCAATCATAGGTATGTTTTCGGTGCCGGAGCGCATACTTCTTTCCTGACCGCCGCCGTAAATTACGGGACGTATATTAAGACCTTTTTTTATATAGATGAATCCCACGCCTTTCGGTCCGTGTATTTTATGACCGCTGACCGTTATAATATCTGCACCGAGGGATGCCGTGTTTATCGGCATTTTACCGAAGGCTTGTACGGCGTCGCAGTGTAAAACGGCGGGGAGCGATAATTGCTTTATGATTTTGGAAACTTGGCTTACAGGCTGAATTGAGCCGAGTTCGTTATTGACAAGCATAATACTTACAAGCACGGTTTTTTCGTTTAAATACTCTTTAACCGATTCCGCGGATACGGTGCCGTTGCCGTCCGGTTTGATTTTTATAACCTCAAATCCGTTTTCCTCTAAAAATTCAACGGCTTTTAAGACCGACGGATGTTCGACGGCGGTGGTAATTATACGGTTTCCGCGTTTTTTACGCGCAAGGGCTGTGCCTATAACCGCAAGATTGTTTGCCTCGGTACCGCCGGAAGTAAAATATATCTCATCTTCGCGCGCGCCGATAAAATCGGCGCATACCTGCCGTGATTCACAAAGTATTTTTTCGGCGTTTATTCCCATTGTATGTAAGGATGACGGATTTCCCCAGTTGCTTTCAAGCGCGTCGTTTATACAGCGCACAGCCGTTTTGCAGGGCTGTGTGGTTGCACTGTTGTCAAAATAAATAATGTTTCCCAAAAAACTACACCTCAAAAAGAGCTTAATATCTTTTATATTATACTATACATTAATAAAATACACAACAAAATTATTAATAAAATGCACGATTTCGGAAACAATTTTAAAATGACAACCATTTTGAACGGAGGCTTTTGTGTGAGTAAAAGAGCAATTGTAAGGATAGTATCCTATGTTTGTGCGGCACTTACCGTCGCATTGATTTTTGTTGTAATACTTTATAAAGATATGCGCTTTTACAAAAATCAGGTAAAATACACATACTCTCAGGCTTTTGACGAATTAAACGACAGTATAAGCAATATAAAACTGAATCTTGAAAAAGCGAAATATGTTACTACGGAAAAACAGATAAACAATATTGCGGTGACACTTTATACCGAGTCAAAAATAGCAAAGTCTTCCTTTGCAAAATTTCCCATGAGCGACCGTTACGGTGAAACTCTTAACAAGTTTTTGTCGCAGGTGGGCAATTATTCGGTATATATATCGCGCAAGTTAAATTCGGGCGATGAGTTGGGCACACAGGAAAAAGACGGTATTGATAAGTTAATAAGCATATCCGAAACGATCAACGATAATATTAATTCCGCACACGAAAAGTACACTGCGGGCGTATTTAAGGTCGAACAGCTCGGCAGTAATATTTTCGATAACATTGGGGAGAGCGACTTTACCGTCTCTTTTGATGAACTTGAAGAATCGCTTGTGGGCTATCCGACTTTGATATACGACGGTCCGTATTCCGATTATATAGGCACTAAAAAATCAAAAATGCTTGAAGAAGCCGAAAATGTAAGCGAAGATGCCGCAAAACAAACAGTGTCCGATATGTTTGGGGTTGATTTGCAGGGGATAGAGCTTGAATCATACGAAGGCGGAAATATCGCCTGCTACCATTTTACTTTTGAAGGCGGCAGCGCAGCCGTTACCCAAAAGGGCGGTTATCCCGTATACTTCAGGCGTTACACCGAACAGTCCGAGCCGCTTTACACATATGAGCAGGCGGTAAGCCGTGCGCAAAAATATTTAAGCAAACATTCCGCCGATACTTTTGTACCGACGTATTATTATACCGATAACGGTGTTTGCGTTATAAATTTTGCATATAAAAATGCGGCAACGGTCTGCTATACGGATCTTATTAAAATCGGTATTGATTTATCCACGGGGGATATGGTATTATACGAAGGACGCGGTTATATTACCAACCATACCGAAAGAACTTTGCCTACACCGCAAAACAGCGTGGAAGCCGCGCAAAAGGTTGTAAGCGACAGTCTTACGGTCAACAGTTACGCACTGGCGCTTATACCGACTTCCGGCGGATACGAAAAACAGTGTTACGAGTTTACCTGTACGGCGGCGGACGGCACCGACGTTTTGGTGTATGTTGATACCGCAACTTTGCAGGAAGAACAGATTTTTATAATTATTAATACTTCCGGCGGAACTTTGGTAAAATAATGCTTGATTTTTGCGTTTGAATGTGGTATCATATTCTAGCATTTGATTTCACCCTGTCCTTACGGGTGGGTTTGATGCCGAATTATCGACATTGAAGCGGACGGTCCTCTGCACAGGATGTATGAACGTCTGAAGTGTTTAAGGAGGAAAAGTAAAATGGACGCTGTAAAAGAATTAACAGCAAGCATGATCAAGGAGGATGCTCCGAAGATCGAAATCGGAAGTACCGTAAAGGTACACGTAAAGATTCGCGAAGGCGAAAGAGAAAGAATTCAGATTTTTGAAGGCACTGTAATCGCCCGCAATAACAGCGGTATTGCCGAAACCTTTACCGTAAGACGTATTTCCTACGGTGTAGGCGTTGAAAGAGTATTCCCTGTACATTCACCGAATGTTGCTAAGGTAGAATTGGTAAGAACCGGTAAAATTCGTCGTGCAAAGCTGTACTATCTGCGTGACAGAGTCGGTAAAGCCGCAAAGGTTAAAGAGCTTATCGGCTAATGAGTTTGAAAAAAGGGGACATTTAAATATGTCCCTTTTTTTGCATTTTAAAAGGTTGGTGTAATTTTGGATAATTTTGATTTTGGGCAGTTTACCGATACTGCCGATAACGGCGATACGGCGGAATTATTGAATAATAACAACTCCGGCGAAAAGACAAAAACCACTTTTAAAAACGATTTGTTTGACTGGCTTGAGATACTTGTAAGCGCAATAGTTTTGCTTGTTGTGCTTTTTACATTTGTTTTTAAAGTTGTTACAATAAACGGTCCGTCCATGCGTGATACGCTGCAGCACGGTCAAAAACTGATTATTTCAAATATAGGATATACACCAAAATACGGCGATATTGTTGTTATATCAAGAAACGCCAATAATATTGTAGATACCGAGGACAGCGATAAATCAATAATTAAGCGTGTAATCGCCACGGGTGGACAAACGGTGGATATTGATTTTGAAAAGGGAGTAGTTTATGTAGACGGCGTTGCTTTGGAGGAACCGTATGTGCGTACCCCGACAAACCGCAGTTTTGATGTAACTTTTCCTGTAATTGTGCCGGAAGGCTGCGTTTTTGTTATGGGGGACAACCGCAATAATTCAACCGACAGCCGTTCCTCTTTTATAGGCGACGAAGGTATGGTTGACACACGTTATATTTTAGGCAAAGCGCTGTTCCGCATTTATCCTTTTGATACGGTCGGCGGACTTTATTAATACTAAAGTGATTTTTAATTGACGGGGTTGTTTGAATGAGTGATAACGTACAGAATGTACAGTGGTTTCCCGGACATATGACCAAAACAAAACGGCAAATAGCAGCAATTTTGCCGCTTATTGATGCCGTTGCCGAGGTTATCGACGCGCGTATTCCCGTAAGCAGCCGAAACCCCGATATTGATGAAATAACAGGGAATAAACCGCGCGTAATTTTGCTTAACAAATGCGATATGGCAGATGCCGACGTAACTGCCGAATGGATTAAATATTTTGAAAATAACGGCATTACCGCTATTGCCGTAGACTGCAAAACCGGCAGAGGTCTTGCCGATTTTAAATCAAAGGTTAAACTGCGGCTTGCGGACAGGCTTGAATATTACCGCAATAAAGGAATGGTCGGCAAACCGTTGCGCGTAATGGTGGTAGGTATACCTAATGTCGGCAAATCTTCATTTATAAACCGTATGGCAGGCAATAATAAAGCCAAAGTCGAAAACCGTCCCGGTGTTACAAGGGGAAACCAATGGTTTGCCATTGATAAAGAACTTGAATTGCTTGATACGGCAGGCGTACTGTGGCCTAAATTTGAGGATGTTACGGTAGGCGAACACCTCGCATTTACGGGTGCCGTAAAGGATAAAGTGCTGGATACGGAACTGTTGGCGGTAAGACTTTTGGAAATTTTATCGGATAACTACAAAGGGATGCTTACCGACCGCTACGGAGAACTTGATTTTGATACGCAGGCGTACGAACTGCTTGAGCAGATAGGCAGAAAGCGCGGTATGGTTATGCGCGGAAATAACGTAGATACGCTGCGTGCATCCAATATGCTGCTTGAGGAATTCAGAAATTGCAAAATAGGTAGAATATCTTTAGAGAGGGTAGAAAATGCCTGATTATATTTACGAACACGAGGCAGCGGACAGAGGTTTTAAATTTGTGTGCGGTGTTGATGAGGCAGGGCGCGGACCGCTTGCCGGCCCTGTATGTGCAGCGGCGGTGATACTGCCGGAAGGCTGCGTTATCGACGGACTTAACGATTCCAAAAAATTGAGCGAGAAAAAACGGGAACAGCTTTTTGACATTATTAAGGAAAAGGCAATTTGCTGTTCGGTTGCGTTTGCAAGCGTTGAGGAAATTGAAAAATACAATATTTTAAACGCAACTTATCTTGCTATGAACAGGGCTATGGAAACGCTTGAAATCCCTGCGGATTTTGCCTTGATTGACGGTAACCGTGTGCCTGATAAAATTAAAATTCCGTGTATGACGGTGGTAAAGGGCGACTCGAAGTCAATGTCGGTTGCGGCGGCGTCGGTTTTGGCAAAAGTAACGCGTGACAGGCTTATGCTTACATATGACGAAAAATACCCGCAATACAACTTTAAAAAGCATAAAGGCTACGGAACGCGGGAGCATTACGAAAGTATTGCAAGATACGGGATTTGCGATATACACCGCAAATCGTTTTTGAAGAATGTATTATGAACGGCAATTTAAATAAAGGACACTATGCGGAACGGCAGGTCGCCGAGATGCTTCGTAAAAAGGGCTGTATTATCGACGAACTTAATTATCGTTCCAAATACGGTGAAATAGACATTATTGCGGAAACGGCCAAATACATTTTGTTTATTGAAGTTAAACTGCGCAAACAAAATTCGATTGTATCGCCGGCAGAGGCAATAGATTATAAAAAGAAAAGGCGGATAATACTTACAGCGGAAGATTATATGCAAAAATCAAAAATTAATTTTTTGCAGCCGCGGTTTGACACGGCCTTAATTACCGAGTTTGATAAAAACGGCAAAAAAACTTATAAGGTTGAATATATATGCAACGCCTTTACGACTGATTAAATTGGGAGTGTGACTGTTATGAATTATGTTAGCACCAGAAATAAGAATATAAAAGTTACCGCTTCGCAGGCAATTGCTTACGGTATTGCCGAAGACGGCGGCCTTTTTGTACCGGAAACAATTCCGACTTTTACGCAAAGCGATTTTGATATGTTAAAATCCGGAAATTATATCCAAAGGGCAGTAATTGTTTTAAAAAAGTATCTTACGGATTTTTCGGATGATGAAATAAATTATTGCGTAAAAGGCGCATATACCGGCAGTTTTGATGATGATGAGCCGGCACCGATTTTTTCTTTAAACGATAATACGAAAATTCTGGAACTTTGGCACGGTCCTACCTGCGCGTTCAAAGACCTTGCATTACAGTTATTGCCGTTTTTGCTTACAACATCCGCTAAAAAAAGCGGCAATGCAGGCAAAACCGTAATACTTGTTGCAACAAGCGGAGATACAGGAAAAGCTGCGTTGGAGGGCTTTTGCGATGTGCCCGACACTGAGATTATGGTGTTTTATCCAAGCGACGGCGTAAGCCGTATGCAAAAACTGCAAATGGATACCCAAAAGGGCGAAAACGTAACCGTATGTGCTATTAAAGGTAATTTTGACGATGCGCAGACAGGCGTTAAAAAAATCTTTACCGATAAGGCTTTGGCAAAACTTATGGCGGAACACGGCATGCAGTTTTCCAGCGCAAATTCTATCAACTGGGGACGTCTTGTTCCGCAGATCGTTTATTATGTATCCGCTTATTGCGACCTTCTTAACAGCGGCGCAGATGTAAAGGACGGATTTAATGTTGCTGTACCTACGGGCAATTTCGGTAACATACTTGCGGCGTATTACGCGCGCGAGATGGGCGTGCCGATTAAAAAACTTATATGCGCGTCCAACGCCAACAACGTGCTTACGGATTTTATAAACACCGGTGTTTATGACCGTAACCGCAGTTTCTATACAACGGCATCGCCGAGTATGGATATTTTAATTTCCAGCAATCTTGAACGTCTGCTTTTCCTGCTTTCGGATATGGACGATTCGCTTGTATGCAGCCTTCAGTCGCAGCTTTTGGGTTCGGGCAAATACATTGTGCCTGAGGAACTGCATAATAAAATTAAGCAGTTGTTTTACGGCGGATATTGCGATGACGCCGAAACATTTGCAACTATTAATAAATTTTATAATACCGACGGTTATCTCTGCGATACACACACTGCCGTGGGATTAAATGTTGCGGAAAAATACCGAAACGAAACAGGGGATAACACTTTGTGCCTTACGGCTTCAACCGCTTCGCCCTATAAATTTGCAAACAGTGTTTTAAATGCGCTGGGACTTGATGTGACCGATAACGAATTCGACAATGTCAACCGTTTGCATTTAAAGACAAAAACCGCGGTACCAAAGCCTATTGCCGAGCTTGAAAATGCAAAACCGCGTTTTAACAATATTTGCGAAAAACAGGATATGGAAGATTTTGTTAAAACGCAGCTTAAACTGAATTAATTATAAATAAATACCCTGCAAATTTGCAGGGTATTTACAGGTAACGGATTTAGAATTTTGCTCTGTAAGTTTCGCAGGCATGCTTTTCGCAATCGTTGCAGTCACAACCTGTAACATTAATGCTGCCGGCTTCGCAGCAGTTGTCGTTGGTGTGATAAGTGCAGCTTTCCGCATGGCATATAATGCCGTTAATTTTCTTCTCAGACATATTCTTAGCTCCTTTATCTTAGTTTGACCTGTCGGTCTGTATTATTATTCCCGATTTTTAAATTATATTACAATTTCAGGCGGTGATATTTTGGCGGTATATACGATTTCCGATTTGCATTTGTCTTTTTCGTGCAACAAACCGATGAGTATTTTTAAAGGCTGGGAAAATCATACACAGCGTATAGCTGCCAATTGGCGCAGACTTGTAACCGATGCCGATACCGTTGTGCTGCCGGGAGATTTTTCCTGGGGACTGAAAATCGAGGAAACTATTGAAGATTTTAAATATCTTGAGTCCTTGCCGGGACAGAAAATTATTTTAAAAGGTAATCACGATCTTTGGTGGGGTACAAAGAAAAAAATTACTGAATTTTTTGAGCAAAACGGCATTAAAACGGTAAATGTTCTTTATAATAACGCCTACTTTGTCGACGGCATTGCAATATGCGGCACGCGCGGATGGTTTTACGACTGCGCACAGGGCGACAATAAAATAATTATTCGTGAAGCGGGCAGGCTGGAAACATCGCTGTCGGCTGCTGCCGATTTCAAAGTTACACCGACGGTGTTTTTACATTATCCGCCTGTGTACAAAGATTATGTTTGCGGCGAAATTATAGATGTTTTAAAAAGATATAATATTAAAAAGGTTTATCACGGGCATATACACGGCGCGGGATTGAACAATGCGGTAAGCGAATACGACGGAATTTCCTTTAAACTGGTATCCTGCGACTGCATAGGTTTTACACCTGTAAGAGTGCGCTGATGCGCGATACCGCTGAATGAAATAGATAAAAATACAATTTTTTCAAATTTTTGTCAAAAAAGTGTGGAAAATTGTTTTAGGTTATGTTATAGTAATACGAGATGATTTATACGGAGGTATAGTAATGAGTTTAAAAACATCCAAAAAAGTTGATACTAACAGGTATGAACTTGAAATCACTGTTGATGCGGAAAAATTTGCCGCAGCCAACGACAAGGCATATAAGCAGAATTCAAAGAAGCTTAATGTACCCGGTTTCAGAAAGGGCAAAGCACCGCGCAGCATAATAGAAAAAATGTACGGCGAAGGTGTATTTTACGAAGATGCCCTTAATTTAATCTATCCTGAGGCTGTTGACGAAGCTATTAAGGAATCGGGACTTAAGTTTGTTGACGATAAAATTGATTTTGATTTGGTTTCAATCGGCAAAGACGGTGCGGATTTTAAAGTTACAATTACCGTTTATCCTGAGGTTACCCTCGGCGAATATAAGGGTATTGAGGCTGAAAAGAACGCTGTATCCGTAACTGCTGCCGAAGTTAATGCGGAACTTGACAGATTGGCTGACAGAAATTCAAGAATGGTTACTGTTGAAGACAGAGCTGCCGAGATGGGCGACACCGCCGTTATTGACTTTGAAGGTTTTGTAGACGGCAAGGCGTTTGAAGGCGGAAAGGGCGAAGGCTTCTCGCTGATTTTGGGCTCCGGACAGTTTATTCCGGGATTTGAAGAACAGGTTGCCGGACATAAAAACGGTGAAGATTTTGATGTAACGGTTACTTTCCCCGAGGATTATCAGGCCGCAGACCTTGCAGGCAAGGAAGCAGTATTTAAAGTTAAACTGCATGAAATCAAGAAAAAAGAATTGCCGGCAATTGATGATGAGTTTGCAAAAGACGTAAGCGAGTTTGACACATTGGACGAGCTTAAGAAGGATATAAAAGCAAAAGCGCTTGACAGAAAGAAGAAAGCAAGCGAAGAAGCGGTTGAAAACATTATTGTTGATAAAATAGTTGATGGTATGACGGTTGAACTGCCCGAAGCCATGATTACCAACCGTGTACGTCAAATGGTTGAGGATTTTGCTTACAGACTTCAAATGCAGGGTATGAACCTTGAAACCTATATTAAATATACGGGCGCCGATATGGCAGAGTTTGAAAAGTCCTTCCGCCCTCAAGCCGAAAAGCAGGTAAAAATGCGTTTGGCACTTGAAAAGATTGTTGAACTTGAAAACATTACCGCAGACGCGAAGGAAATTGAGGAACAGATTGAAAAAATGGCTAAGGATTACGGTATAACTGCCGATCAGGTTAAAAAGGCTGTTCCGGAAAGCGAAATTGCAAAGGATATAGAGGTTAACAAGGCTATTGACTTTGTAAAGAAAAACGCAGTTATTACCGAAGTTAAGGAAAAGAAAGCTCCGGCTAAAAAGGCTGCTGCTAAAAAAACAAAAACCGATGACGCTGAAAAAAGCGCCGAATAATTGATTATATTTTCGGTTTTTGACACATAATTTATACACAGTCGGGAAAGTTAAAAATTTCCCGACTGTCATGTTTCGGCATAAAATGTCGAAATCTATAATATTTTTAATTATTTTCGGAGGTGTAGGCAATGGATATGAATTTTGTGCCTTATGTAGTAGAACAGACAAGTCGCGGTGAACGCTCTTATGATATTTTTTCCCGTCTTTTAAACGACCGTATTGTTATGCTGTGCGATCAGGTCACGGATACATCCGCAAGCCTTGTAATTGCCCAAATGCTTTATCTTGAAGCGCAGGATCCGGATAAGGACATTAATTTTTATATTAACAGTCCCGGCGGCTCGGTATCGGCGGGTATGGCGATTTATGATACCATGCAGTATATTAAGTGCGATGTAAGCACTATTTGTATGGGTATGGCGGCAAGTATGGGTGCATTTTTGCTGGCAGCCGGTACGCCGGGCAAGCGTCTTGCTTTACCCAACAGCGAAATTATGATTCATCAGCCGCTTGGTTCTGCGGAAGGTCAGGCTACCGATATTTTAATTCATGCGCATCATATTGAAAAAATACGCGAAAAAATTAATCAGATTTTGGCTGACGAAACCGGTAAACCGCTTGATGTTATTAAAAAGGATACCGAAAGAGATAACTTTATGACAGCCGATGAAGCTGCGGCTTACGGTCTTGTAGACAGGGTTATTAAAAACAGATAGGAGTTATTATGCCCACTAAGGATAACGACAAAGATAAAACAATTCGCTGCTCGTTTTGCGGTAAAACGCAGGACGATGCAGTGCGCCTTATTGAAGGTCCGGGCGTTTACATTTGCGACGGCTGTATTTCCTTTTGCAATTCTCTGCTGATGGACGATGACGAATTTGCCGCGCAAAAAAAGACAGGTAAATCCAAAAAACAAACGGAATTTACTTTGCCGAAACCGCAGGAAATAAAGGCAAAACTTGATGAATACGTTATAGGGCAGGACGACGCGAAGAAAACGCTGGCAGTTGCGGTGTACAACCATTATAAACGTATTTTTAAAAATGTTGACAATGATGTTGAACTTAACAAGAGCAACGTTATTCTTTTAGGACCTACGGGTGTCGGTAAAACTCTGCTTGCGCAAACGCTCGCAAAGATTATCGACGTACCGATTGCCATAACCGACGCCACAACTTTGACAGAAGCGGGTTATGTAGGCGAGGACGTTGAAAACATTCTTTTACGGCTTATTCAGGCCGCGGATTATGATATTGAACGCGCTCAACGCGGTATCATTTACGTTGATGAGATTGATAAGATTGCAAGGAAATCCGAAAATACGTCAATAACACGCGATGTCAGCGGCGAGGGCGTGCAGCAGGCACTGCTTAAAATATTGGAAGGCACTGTCGCAAATGTCCCGCCGCAAGGCGGAAGAAAGCATCCGCAGCAGGAGTTTATTTCAATTGATACAACAAATATACTATTTATTTGCGCAGGCGCTTTTGACGGCATTGAAAAAATAGTTGAACGCAGGGTAGGCGGCAGCAGCCTTGGATTCGGCGCTGAAGTAAAATCTAAAAAAATGATTGAACAGGAAGCCGAAAATCTTGCAGTTACGCCGCACGATCTTGTAAAATTCGGTATGATACCCGAACTTGTCGGTCGTTTGCCGGTTATTACAACGCTTAAGGGACTTGATAAGGCAACGCTTGTGCGTATTATGACCGAACCCAAAAATTCACTGGTAAAACAGTATCAGACATTATTTGCACTTGATAATGTTGAGTTGGTTTTTGAAAAAGGCGCACTTGATGCGATTGCGGATTTGGCTATTGAGCGAAAAACCGGCGCACGCGGCTTGCGCGCAATAGTTGAAAATATGCTTACCGATTTAATGTTTACGGCCCCGTCGGATCCCGATATTGTAAAAATTACAATTACGGCGGATACTGTAAGCACCGGAAAAGCGAAGATAAAAAAGAATACTGAAAAACAGTAAATATAAAAGCATCGGCAAAACTTTGCCGATGCTTTTGTTTATTACTATAGTTTATTATTTGTTTGCCTCTTCTTCGATATTTGAATGTGTGTCATCACTGACTTCCGGTATCCATTCATCTTCAAAATGTATCATAACATTTTGTTTTTTAAGTTCGTTTTGTAAGGAAGAAACATCAATATTACATATATCCGAATTTTTGTCCATAGCCTGCGATACCGCAATGCCTGCCGCCTGTCCTGTGATTATTGCCGGCGGGATAACACGCAATACATCCCAACCCCAGCCTTCGGCACCGGCACATCTGCCGACTGCTGTAATGTTTTTGACGCCTTTTTTAGTGAGTGAGCGATAGGGGATTTCATATAAATAATCGTTTCTGTCAAAATCGTTGATCGCACCTACTGAATCTTCAAAATGGCAATATGCGTCTTCACCCTTAAGCAGATAGTCTGCGTCAAGACAGGCGGTTGTGCGGAATTGCGCCATACCGGGCAATGTTACAATGTCCCGCGTAAGTCTGTCCTGCCCTTCGATTTTTTCAAGCATTTCCACTTGATTTGCAAGTAAATATCTGTTTACTTCATCAGCGTCCGTACCGTCGTATAATTTTACCTCTTTCGGATGATTTGTACCGTACAAAGAAGCACCGCCGCCGCTTATCGGTACCACGGCAAATTTAATGTTGCTGTTTTCCACGGCCTTTTTGCAGGATGAAAGCGTTACCTGCTGACCGATATATGTGTGATAATTACCGCGAATGTTTACGGGCAGACCTATTATTCGCAGCAAATCACAGTCACCGGTTGCTTCAACAAACATATTTGCGGTGTAATAGGATCTGCCTGACTTGTTTTCTATTACTACACCTTTGCAGTTTCCGTCCTCGTAAACGGCATCTGTAATAACGGAATCAAACATAATTTCAACATTATTATCAAGCAGAAGGCGTGTTAACTCAAGTGCAAAAATTTCCGCGGAATACTTTGTACAATATCTTGAAGTCGTATCGGGATTTTGCCAGTCATCAGGTATTGTGTCATAACTGTTCTTTATTGCAAGTCTTAAGAACTCTTCAGCCATACCGAAAATTATTTGTCTGCCGCGGCCGTTGCACATCGGAACAAACAGATTTATAAGTCCCAAGGTCGCAAGTCCGCCGAGTTTTTGGCTTTTTTCAATAAGCATTACTTTTTTGCCGCATCTTGCAGACGATAATGCCGCCGCAACGCCCGAAACACCGCCGCCGCAAACTATGACGTCAAAATTTTTCTTAAATTCAACAGTATGGTTAATGGTAATATGCATAAAATTCACCTCAAAATAAAATGCCTAATCGGTAATTTTTTATTATAATAACACATATAAAAGCACAATTCAATACAAAAGCATTAAAAAAACGCAATATATTAATGTTTTTGGATTATAGCAATATTTGTCTATCAAGTGTGTAATATATTACTTGCAAAAGCGTACTGCGTATATATAATTAGAGGTGTAAGAACTATACGGGGGTTACCATTATGACCAAAGTTACAATATATAACGAGTTCCACCATGAAAGAAGCGAAGCTGCAATAGCAGCCGTATATCCTGACGGTATACACAGTGAACTTAAGCGTCAGCTTGAAGACGATGACATTTGTGTAAGAACATTTACCCTTGACAATGTAAATGATATTACCGATGAAGTTCTTGCCGATACCGATGTCCTTATTTGGTGGGGACATGTAAGACATTTAGATGTTCCGGATGAAGTGGCACAGCGCGTTAAAAATGCGGTTTTGTGCGGTATGGGTGCGGTTTTTCTTCACTCGGCTCACCATTCAAAACCGTTTAAACTGTTAATGGGTACGTCCTGTAATCTTACCTGGCGCGAGGACGGCGACAGGGAACTTGTATGGGTGTGCGATCCTTCGCATCCCATAGTACAGGGCATAGACAGATTTATTAATTTGGAACACGAGGAAACCTACGGCGAGCCTTTCGGCATACCGGAACCTGACAAATTGGTTTTAATAGGCTCGTATTCCGGCGGTGAAGTTTTCAGGGCAGGATGCTGCTACAGACGTGAAAACGGCAAAATTTTCTATTTCCAACCCGGACATGAGGCATATCCGACATATAAAAACAGTGATGTAATAAAGGTTATAAAAAACGCGATTTACTGGACTAAACCCGAATACAGGGTGGCAAAATTGGAATGTCCTAATGTAAAGAAACCTTTGGGAGAATAGCATTATGAAAAAACGAATTGCAGTTATAGGATACGGCGGTCAGGGTGCGTGGCATTGTGCGCAACTTATTAAAAGCGACGTTGCCGAACTTGCGGGAACTTATGATATAAAGGATAACAGAAACGAAGCGGCGCGCGAAAACGGTATTTTTGTATATGCAAGCGATGAAGACGTATTTGCAGACAAAAGCGTGGATGCCGTTGTTATTGCCGTTCCGAACGACAGTCACAAGAGTTTGGTTATAGCAGCACTTAATGCCGGCAAAAACGTTATTTGCGAAAAGCCGGTTGAAATGTCAGTAGCCGCATTTGATGAAATGTGTGCTGCCGCAAAGAAAAACGGCAAACTGTTTACCGTACATCAAAACAGACGTTGGGACGTGGATTTCCGCGCTGTTAAAAGCGTTATTGAAAGCGGCGAGATCGGCGATGTATTGCGTGTTGAATCCCGTATTCACGGCTCCCGCGGTATACCGAGCGACTGGAGATGCACTAAATCTGCCGGCGGCGGTATGATATTGGATTGGGGCGTTCATCTTATAGATCAAATGCTGCAGCTTGTTACCGATAAGGTTAAAAGCGTATACTGCGTTTGTACGCACTACACAAATAATGAAGTTGATGACGGATTCCGCCTTGAACTTGAATTTGCGTCAGGCAAAACTGCTTATGTTGAAGTAGGCACATACAACTTTTTAGCTATGCCGCGTTTTTATATGCAGTGTAAGGACGGAACGCTTTATCTTGAAAATTGGCAGAAAAAAGCCCATGTTGCCCGTCTTACCGCATGGTGCGAAAAGGACGTAACACCTGTTCAGAATGCGGCAGGCATTACAAAAACAATGGCTCCGAGGGACAGCCTTACGCTTGATGAGTATGATGTAGATATTCCGAAAACCGATGTACACGAATTTTATCGCAATTTCTGTGCTGTATTGGATGGAAACGCCTCTCCGCTTATAAAACTTGCCGAAGTACGCAGAGTTATGCAGGTTATGGAAGCGGCTTTCCTGTCCGATGAACAAAAGCAGGTTATTAAAACAGATATATGATTCGGCTTGCCACTATCGGTACGAGTAAAATTGCCGAGGAGTTTGTAACAGCCGCACTTAAAAGCGGTAAATATACACTGTGCGCGGTTTATTCAAGGAAGTATGATACAGGCAAAGCGTTTGCGGATAAATTTGCGTGTAAAAATATTTTTGTTTCTCTTGATGAACTTGCAAAATCCGATATTGCGGATTCGGTTTATATCGCTTCGCCGAATGTGTTACATTTTGAGCAGTCTTTAAAAATGTTAAATGCCGGCAAAAATGTTATTTGCGAAAAAACATTAACTGCCGATTGCAGGGAATTTGATATACTTAAAAACACGGCACAGGAAAAAGGCGTAATTTTTACCGAAGCGATTATGTCTGCACATTCATTGGCCCGCGGACCGCTTAAAACGGCAGTCTCGGGTATAGGTAATATTGCAGTTGCAAGACTTGATTTTTGCAAGCGCTCCGCACGGTATGATGATTTTGCTGCTGGAAAGCATACAAATATATTTGATATGTCGCTGCATGCGGGCGCGCTTATGGACATAGGCGTTTACTGCGTTTGGACAGCGGTTGATTTATTCGGTATGCCTGAGAAAATCAGCGCGACGGCCTCCTTTTTAAATAATGGGGCAGACGGCAGCGGATGTGCGATTTTTGATTACGGAAAATTTTCCGCGGTGCTTACATACAGCAAAACGGCGCAGTCTGCCATAGGCAGCGAGATAATCGGAGATAAGGGAACTGTAAAAATAGGCAGGATAAATCAATATACGGATATTTCGCTTGTTGCCGATAATCAAATATCAACCGTTTACGGCAGTATCCCGAAAACCGATGTTATGATGGGAGAAGCGGACGACTTTGCAGATTATGTAAGCGGTAAAAACATTGAAGAATATAAAGAATTTTTAAATTTAAGTCGGGATGTTCTTGCCTGTATGGAACAGATTAAACTGTGCGCGGGCATTACATACAATTAGTTTTTCAGGAGGTTTTATATGAAACTCGGTATTGTAAGTGCAATTTATGACGGTTTTTCGTTTGAAGAAATGATAGACCATGCATCAGCTACGGGTTATGAATGTGTTGAGGTTGCATGCTGGCCTCAAGGTAAGGCGGAGCGCAGATATGCGGGTGTAAGCCATATTAATGTTGATGATACAAGTAGCGAATACATTAACTATGTTAAAGATTATTGCAGTAAAAAGAATATAGAAATTTCTTCATTGGCTTTTTATCCCAACACTATGGACGGCGATCTTGAAAAGCGTAATGCAAATATAAATCACCTTAAAAAAGTTATTAATATGAGCGCGCTCTTGGGTGTTAATATGGTTACTACGTTTATCGGCCGTGACCAAAATAAGACCGTTGAAGAAAACCTGGAACTTTTTAAGCAAATATGGCCCGATATTATTGCTTTTGCCGAAGAAAAGGGCGTAAAAGTCGCAATAGAAAACTGTCCTATGCTTTTCGGTGCGGATCAGTGGCCGGGCGGTCAGAATCTTTTTACAACGCCTAAGCTTTGGCGCGAAATGTTCGATATTATAAAAAGCGATAATTTCGGAATTAATTTTGATCCCAGCCATTTTATATGGCAGCAGATGGATTACATTAAACCTATATACGAGTTTAAGGATAAAATTTTCCATGTACATTATAAGGATATAAAGCTTTATCCAGATAAATTGGACGATGTAGGCGTTATGGCATATCCGCTTGAGTATATGAGCCCGAAACTTCCCGGACTCGGCGATGTTGATTGGGGCAAATATGTATCGGCGCTTACGGATATAGGCTATGACGGATACACATGTATTGAAGTGGAAGATAAAGCATTTGAATCTTCTAAAGACAGAATTCTTGATTCGGTTAAATTAAGCTATCGCTATATGCGGCAGTTTGTAATTTAAAATATTTCTTGGGAGGAAATAATTATGGCAAACATTTTGGACGCTTTTAAAGAAATCCACGACCAGAAAAAAGAAATTGACGCAGACAAAAAGGTAAAGGTCGGCATTATAGGCACCGGCTGGATAGCTGAGGCACATATTGTAAATTACCTTAAAATGCCTGATGTTGAGGTAGTTGCCCTTGCGGATTTAGTTCCCGGCAAGGCTGCTGCATTTGCAGAAAGGTATGAAGTAAAGGGCGCACGCATTTATAACAGCGACGCTGAATTGCTTGACGCTGAAAAGGATCTTGACATTGTAAGCGTATGTACTTACAACTGCCAGCATGCACCTTGTACTATCAATGCACTCAAACACGGTGTAAACGTAATGCTTGAAAAACCGTTTACCGTAACACTTGATGAAGCTATTGATGTTATGAAAGCCGAAAAAGAATCCGGCAAGTTACTTACAATAGGCTTCCAGCCCCGTATGAGCCCGAATATGCAAATGATTAAAAAGATTGTTGATTCCGGCGTTTTGGGCAAGATTTATTACATACAGTCCGGCGGCGGCCGCAGAAACGGTATTCCGACTCCGTTCGGTACAACATTTATCGAAAAGGAAACCGGCGGTATAGGCGCTCTCGGCGATATCGGTTGTTATTCACTCGATATGCTTCTTAACGCAGTAGGCTATCCGAAGCCGCTTACCTGCACAGGTTATACTTCCGACTTCTTCGGTAAGGATCCCAACTATTATCCGAATCATCCGGAATATGCTGAAAAATTCGGCGTAGATGATTTTGCTGCTGCATTTGTACGTCTTGAAGGCGACATTATTCTTGACTTCAGAATTTCCTGGGCTATGAATATGGATACTTGCGGCGATGCGCTTATCCTCGGTACAAAGGGCGGTTTGCGTATTCCTTCGACAGAGTGCTGGAACGGCGAGTTCGGCTCACCGCTTACAGTTTACACAACTGTTGCAGGCCAGAGAGTATCTTATCAGGTTCCGCTTATTAAGAGCAACGGTGACTTCTTCTATCAGAAATTACGTACATTTATTGATGCTGTTAAGGAAGGCGGCAAGCCGGTAGTTCCGTCAAGCGAAATTGTTTACAACCAGGCTATACTTGATGCTATTGCACGTTCTGCTGAAATCGGCAAAGAAGTTGACATAGTAATCCCTGAAGTTTAATTGATTTTAAGCCTGACAGATGGTTTTCTGTCGGGCTTTTTAAAAGGAGAAATTTTTATGAAAGACTTTCCCATTGCATTGCAGCTTTATTCTGTAAGAGATGATATGGAAAAAGATTTTGAAGGCACCTTAAAAAAGGTTAAAGGCCTTGGTTATGACGGCGTTGAGTTTGCCGGACTTTACGGCAAGTCACCTGCCGAGGTTAAAAAAATGTGCGAGGAAATCGGTCTTGTTCCGGTGTCCGCACATGTGCCTTTTGTTGATATGATTGCAAATCCCGATATTTTAAACGACTATAAAGAAATCGGCTGCAGTTTTGTAGTTATTCCGTATCTTACAGAGGAATACCGTCCCGGTCAGCCCAAGTTTGCAGAAGTTATAGAGGGCGCTAAAATGTTGGGTAAAAAGGCTAATGAACTCGGAATGAAGTTATGCTACCATAACCATGATTTTGAGTTTGTGAAACTTGACGGTAAATATGCGTTGGACATACTTTACAGCGAGGTTCCCGCAGAGTTTTTGCAGCCGGAACTTGATGTTTGCTGGGTAAAAGTCGGCGGCGAAGATCCGGTAGATTATATAAAGAAATACGCAGGACGTGAGGAAATACTGCACCTTAAAGATTATGTAGGCGGCAAGAGCGATAATATGTACGCACTTATCGGTATTGATGACAAGGAAGAAAAAAAGAGCGATTCCAACAAGTTTGAATTCCGTCCGGTAGGCAGCGGCTGCCAGGACTTTAAGGCAATACTTGCAGCGGCAAAAGACGTAAATATGAAGTGGGTAGTTGTTGAACAGGATAATCCCAGTATGAACAAAACGCCTATGGAATGTGCAAAGACAAGTATTGATTATTTAAAATCACTTTAATTCAGTGCGAATTAAATAAATAAAAAACAGATGCGGGAAATTTAAAAATCTCCCACATCTGTTTTATTTTCGGCATCATTCTTTTTTGGTTTAAAATTTTGTTTTCGGTATTCAAGCGGTGAAATATGTTTTATTGACTGAAAAACACGGTTAAATGTGCGAATTGTACCGAATCCCGAAATTTCCGATATATAGGAAATATGCATATCGGTCACGCTTAACAGTTCGCAAGCATAATTTACGCGCAAAGTATTTAAATAATCGTTAAACCCGAATTTAATTTTATCATTCATAAGCCGTGAAATATAATATTTACTTAAATGCAACGCATTTGCGGCATCGTCAAGTGTTAAATGCTCGTTATAATGTGTGTCGCAATAATCAAGTATGCTGCGCAAGGTTGAGTTATTTGTGTTGGCACACGGCTGCAATTCCATAAGCGGCAGAATTTCCGTCATAAGCAGGCAAGTGTATCCTATAAGTTTAATTTCAGGATATTTTATTTGGTTGCCGTAACGAATTTCCATAATTTTTTCTATCAGTTGTTTTCCGTATTCGCAGTCTTTAAAGGAAATGCTGTTGTTTACAGGAACATTGTTGCGCAAAATACTTTTAATACCTTCGAGAATATCGTAAGAAATTATAAGCAAATAGTATTTGCTGTTTTTGTCGTCGGTTATATTATCATAAAAATGTACCTGATTCGGAAAGGCTATGAATATATCACCGTCGGAGATTTCACAACGGCATGTATCGGCATAGGCAACAGCCTTGCCTTTTTTTACATATACAATCTCAATTTCTTTATGCATATGCCGCAAATCCGTCAAGCCGTGAATTTTGCCGATGGATATTTTTTTATGCTTTTTTTCATAGGCAACTTCTTTAATCACCGACACCCCCGAAACAAATTATTTAAAAATATAATATAAGGACCTCAACAGCGCAAAGCACCGTTGAGGTCCTTGATTGGTCCGAGTGACTAGAGTCGAACTAGCGGCCTCTTGAACCCCATTCAAGCGCTCATACCAAACTGAGCTACACCCGGAAACAAGATATATAATAACACTAATCAAATAAAAAATCAAGTAAAATATTTAATAAATTAATAATAGAAGTTGATTTTTTCTCATAAATTTATATAAAGACTTATACGGAGAAGAAAAATGAACGTTTACGAAATTATATTAACAGTGTCGGCGGTTATATATGCCATTATTTACATTGCGTTTTTGCGTAAAGTAAAAAAACCGTTTCGCTTTTTTACAGCTTATACTGCCGTTTCGCTTTGCATATTTGCACTTATTAATTTAACGACATTTGCAAGCGGCGTGCATATACCGGTTAATTATTGTACGGTTATCGGTACACTGTGCGGCGGAGTACCGTTTTTATGCGGTGTTTTGGTAATTAACGCATTTTTTATACTTTAAAAACAATCAATGATATGTTAAAATATCATTGAGGTGATATTCGTGGAAATCACTAAAAATTTTTCAGGCGGCAATATTGAAGTAATAAAAATTGAAGACGATACAGTTTATTTGCAAAACGAAATTAAGGACAGTACGGAAGATTGGTTTTATTGGGCGTTTTGCGTTACAGGCGCTAAGGGTAAAACGATAAAATTTGTGTTTGATAACAAGGACCGCGTTGGCTACTACGGCGCTGCCGTAAGCAGAGATTTAAAAAATTGGGAGTGGAGCAATACACGTATAGACGGCGCGTCTTTCAGTTATGAATTTGTGGATGACGGCAGCGTTTATTTTGCACACGATATGCTGTATACTGCGGATATGTTTTTTGATTTTGCAGATAAATACGGAATAAAAATAAAGACACTTGTAAAAAGCCGTAAAGGACGGGATATACCGTGTTTTGAGTTCGGAAACGGAAATCGACACGTAGTACTCACCGCACGTCATCATGCGTGCGAGTCTACCGGCAGTTATGTTCTTGAAGGACTTGTTGAGGAAATGTATAAAAATCCGATTGAAAATACGGTTGTTTTTTGTGTTCCGATGGTTGATTATGACGGAGTTTGCGACGGCGATCAGGGAAAGGCACGCGCCCCGCACGACCACAACCAAGATTATTCGCCGGACAACCCTTCGGTTTATGAATCAACGGCTGCAATAAGAAAATATATAGATGAAAATGACGTGACTATGGGTTTTGATTTTCATTCGCCATGGCATTTGGGCGGAATAAACGATAAGGCATTTATCGTTCGCAAAAGGCCGGAAAAGAATAAGGAGTTTATAAAATTCGGACAACTTCTTACGGATTGTATTACGGAGGATTCCGTAAAATACGATACCAAAGACGATTTTTTACCGAATACGCTTTGGAATAAACCGGACGGCAAGACGTTTGCGAATTATATTTTAAGAAGACCGAATTCCGATATTGCTTTTACGCTTGAAACTTGTTATTTCGGAGAGGCGGATAATGTTTTTTCGGCTGATAAAGGCAGGCAGTTGGGGAGATGTTTTGCCACTGCGCTCAGGAAATACATCGGTGAGTGATTTATTATTTTGGAAGGGAGTAAAATTAAGACCGCTTAAAAGGTTTTAATTATACATAGTTTGTATGCTTAAACTGATACTCGGCAGGGCAGGTACGGGAAAATCCTATACCGTGTTTGAAAATATTAAAGCGGATGCCGCTGCAGGTAAAAATGTTGTTATGCTTGTTCCGGAGCAATTTACATTTGAATGTGAGAGGACGCTGCTGCGCACACTCGGCGACCGTCAGTCGACGGCGGTGCAGGTTTTAAGTTTTACCCGCCTTTATGATGAAGTTACAAGAAAAGTAGGCGGCAGAGTTGCCGATATTATTAACGACAGCGACCGTATAATACTTATGGGACGAGCCTTGTATTCTGTTGCAAATGAACTTGAATTGTGGGGAAAGTATGCTTCCTCCGCAAAGTTTGCACAGACCTTGCTTACTGCAATTACCGAATTTAAAACCGATGCCGTTATGCCGGAAGATTTAAACAGCGTGGCTGACAAATTGGACGACGGATATTTAAAAAGCAAAGTTCACGATGTTGCGCTTATTTATTCGGCTTATAATGCAGTGCTTGCAAATGAATTTCTCGATCCGCAGGACAATACCGAAAGACTTGCCGAGGACTTGCTTACAAACAGACTTTTTGAGAATAAAACCGTTTATGTGGATTCTTTTAAAAGTTTTACGGGACAACAGTACAAAATCATTGACAGAATACTTAATCAGGCCGATGATGTTACGTTTTCTTTTACGGCACCCGACCTTGATTACAAAAAAATTGATATATTCTCAGGTGTGCGTAAAACGGTAGACAGAATTTTAAAAATTGCCGAAAACAACGGTGTTACCGTTACCGAACCGCTGATTCTTACCGAATTTCATTATGCCGACGATACCATGCGAAGTATTGAAAGTATTTTTTCCGACAGGCATACGGATATTTGCGATAACGGCGAGTCGGTGACAATTTGCAAATGCGCGAATATTTTTGACGAAGCGGAATTTACGGCACGCAGTATACGCCGCTTGGTAAGGCGTGAAGGATACAGGTACCGTGACTTTGTAATTATTGCAAGAGATGATACAAAGTACCGTCAGGCAGTTTTAAACGCATGTAACAGGAACGGAGTTTTTTGTTTCAGCGATAAGCGTTCAAAAATTAATAATATGCCGCTTACGGTTTTGATTAATTCATATTTCCGTTTGTGCCGTTCTTACAATAACGATGTAATATCCGATTTGCTTAAAACGCGGCTCGGTCCGGTTTCGGACGACGCTGCGTCTAAAATCGAAAATTATATGTACATATGGTCTGTACGCGGCAAGCAGTGGCTCGGGGAATGGAAAATGAATCCGTCCGGTTTGCTGGCGCGTGAAATGAATGAAAATGAGAAAAAAGAACTTGCCGAGATCAACGCCTACAGGGAAAAAATAGTAAATTCCGTTGAGGAATTTAAAAAAAGGTTTCACGGTACTCCCGAACAGATGTCGCTGGCAGTTGTAAATCTTGTTGAAAAATTGAATATTCGGGAAAAAATGAAATCGGATTTTTCGGGTGACGACGAACTTTCGAACGATGTACGGCAGTGTTACGATCTTACAATGCAGGTACTGAATTCGCTTGTAAAGTGTATGCCTGATGCACCGACAACGACGGACGAATATATTAAGAATTGGACAGTTGCCGCGGAAAGCGTTACTTTCGGCAACATACCGCAAATGTTGGATGAGGTTACATTCGGCTCGGCAGACAGAATAAGGCCGTCACGCCCTAAAATCGCATTTATTATAGGCGCATATCAGGACGAGTTTCCGAAACGGATTCACACAGACGGAGTGTTTGCCGACAGTGAACGCGAAAAGCTGCGCGACGGCGGACTTGATATTTTGGCAACCGATTTTACACGGGCAATTGATGAGGAATACCTTGTGTATACGTCGCTTTGCTGCCCGTCGCAAAAACTTTATATTACTTACCCGACGTATGTGGGCGCCGGCACTCCTACAGAGCCTTCGGAAATAATTAAGGAAATTTCAGGCGTGTTTGATAAGGTGACGTTTTTATGCGAGCCTGACAAAAAACTCACAATTTCAAACATTCCCGAAACGCAGGATACCGCTGTTTCCGCAATGTGCCGTTATTACAGTATAAATGCCGCCGACAGCAAAATTATCGAAAATGTGCTGAAAGAAAAAAGCGGAATTTCCGTGGAAGGATTTATTAAAAATTCCGATAAGCAGTCGGCACAGATTTCAATTGACATCGCAGCGGCGCTTTACGGCAGGGAAAATAAACTTTCGGCAACGAAGTTTGACGTTTACCATAAGTGCAGGTTTGCGTATTTTTGCAAATACGGCTTAAAGGCAAAAAAACTGCAGCAGGCTGATTTAAATGTTCTGCAAAGAGGCACAATAGTGCATTATGTACTTGAAAAGTTAATAAGCGAATACGGTAAAGATGTTTGCACACTTACACGCGAACAGACCGACGCGTTAGTTGACCGATACATTAAAGAATATTTAAATTCGGTTGAAGGTTTCGGCGAAATGATAACCGAACGGATAAAGTTTTTAATAGGAAAAATCACGGTTATTGTAAAAGAGGTCGCACACCATCTTGCCGTCGAGTTTGCACAGGCACAGTTCAGTCCCGATTACTGTGAACTTAAAATAGGTACTGACGGTACCGTTGCAGGCAAGGTAATTGATTTTACCGACGGTAAATTTGTACTCGACGGCAGTATTGACAGGGTTGATGTATGGAACGGATACCTGCGTGTAGTTGATTATAAAACAAACAGCAAGGACTTCAGACTGTCCGATACGCTTATGGGGCTTAATATGCAAATGCTTATTTACCTATACGCTTTAATTAGGTCGGACGATGCGGTATTTTCCAAAATGACGCCGTCGGGCGTTTTGTATATGCCTGCAAGACGTGAAAAGGAAGATAAAAAACTGACAATGCAGGGCATAGTGCTTGACAGCGAACAGGTATATACTGCTATGGAACAGGAAAATCAGGGTGAGTTTATTCCGAAACATACCCTTTTAAAAAGCGGTGCGCCCACACGGCAAACCGAGCGTGTTTATGTCTCCCCGACTGTATTTGATACAGTATTTGATTATATTGAAAAGCTAATAAAAGATATGGGGCGGGAAATCTCAAGCGGACAGGCGCAGGCGGTACCGACTGACCTTAAAGACGAAAACGACGCGTGCAAATATTGCGATTATTACAGTATTTGCCGTATAGAAAACGGCAGACGCAATATTACAGAGGATATGAACAACGCGCAAACACTTGAAAAAATACGGGAGGTGCTTTAAATGGCCTTTAAACCTACAAAAGAACAGTCGGATGCCATTTATGCTCCGTCCGGTACGTTGGTGTCGGCTGCGGCAGGTTCCGGCAAAACAGCAGTGCTTGTAGAAAGGGTAATTGCAAAACTGTGCGGTGAAGATCCCGTTCCGGCAGACAGATTGCTGGTTGTTACCTTTACAAATGCCGCCGCTGCGGAAATGCGTATGCGTATTGAAACACGACTTAGTGAAGAATGTCGTAAATATCCGAACAACAGGGAACTTATAAAACAAAAAATGCGCGTAAAAAATGCAAAGATATGTACTATAGATTCGTTTTGTATTGATTTGGTGCGAGAAAATTTTGACAGATTGGATATAAGTCCGGATTTTAAAATAGGCGATAATTCGGTTACGGAATCGCTGTTTGATGACGCTTTGGACAAAAGCATGAACGAGGCCTTTGATTCTGCCGACGAAGCATTTACGAACTTGCTTGACAAACTGACTACCGATTTTGATGAAAAAAACGTAAGGGACTACATAACGAAGATTTACTATGCTTCTCAGAATATGCCGTTTCCGTCAATATATCTTGACGAACTGATCAATAAATCGGTTGCGGATGATAACTTTTCCGCAATGGAAAATTATGCTTTCGAATACGCCATAAACATTATAAAAAAATGTGTTTTTGAGGCATCGGCTGCAGTGGAAGTTTTGCTTGAAGCGGATGAAAATGCCTATAACGCTTATGCGCCGTCTTTAAAAAGCGACATACAGAAAATGGGTATGATTCTTACATGTATACAGGATAAAAACTGGGATGAAAGCGTTAATCTTGTAAATGCCTTTACGGCAGAACCTTTATCAAGAGCCAAGGGCACGGCGGCAAATATACCTGCATCAATAAGTGCAAAGTATATAAGGAACCGTTATGTCAGCGAAATTAAATCATTGTCGGGTATTTTTTATGAAGAGCGCACCGCTGCCGAAAATGATTTAAAAATCGGTAACAGCCTTATGCGCGAATTACTGAAACTGACAAAAAAGTTTACGGAAATTTACGACGGACTCCTTAAAGAAAAAAATGTTATGACATTTTCCGGTACGGAACACGCAGCCTTAAATCTTTTATGCGAGAATGTAAACGGGCAAATTGTTGTAAAGGAACGTGCAAAGGATATTATTGCACGGTTTGATGAGGTGTTGGTTGACGAGTTTCAGGATGTCAACGATATGCAGGATATACTTTTTTCCGTGTTGTCGCAAAATGAAAAAAATCTGTTTACGGTCGGCGATGTTAAACAAAGCATTTACGGCTTTAGGGGCTCAAACCCAAATAATTTTTTAAGCAAAAAAAACAGATACATACCGTATTGCGACGCAGGACCTTCGGATTTAAAAAAGATAATTTTAGGCCGAAATTTCCGCAGCCGCGACGGCATTTGCAACTTTGTAAATTTCATTTTTAAAGTTTTAATGAACGGGGATTTAAGCAGCATTTCCTATTCGGCGGAAGAAGAACTTATACCGTCGGCCGAATTTTTGCCGATGGACGAGCCGTGCGTAGATATTGATTTTGTTGACGTGCAAAAGGGCGAAAATTCAGCCGAAACGGAAGCGGCTGCAACGGCGGAATATATTTTAAACACAATGGAAAACGGGTTTGTTACCGATACCGCTACAGGAAAACCGCGTAAGCCTGTTTTTTCGGACTTCACTTTGCTTTTCCGTACCGTAAAAAGCCGCGGACCTGTCTTTGCGGATGTGTTTAAAAAATACGGAATTCCGGCGGCATACAGTAAGCAGGATTATTTAAAATGTGCCGAAATTGCAATAATTATGTCACTGTTGGCGGTTATTGATAATACGACACGCGATATTGAACTTATAAGTATTATGATGTCGCCTATGTTTGATTTTTCCGCCGACGATACCGCGCGTGTAAGGGCTTTTAAGAAAAACGGTAATATGTTTTCCGCGGTTGTTGCTGCTGCGGAAAACGGTGATGAAAAGTGTAAATACCTTACCGAATGTATAAAGCGTTTTAAAAAGTATGCGTCCACCGACGGTATATCGGGTTTGATAGACAGGATTTATGCCGAAACCGACTTTAAAAACATAATAACCGTTTTGGGAGAAGGGGAAAGCAGACGTAAAAATCTAATGCTTTTGCAAAGTATGGCATCGTCGTTTGATGATAACGGATTTTCCGGCGGAATATCGGCATTTTTAAAATATGTCACGCAAAATGCCGCAGGCATTGAGCCTGAAACATCGTTTGCCGGCGAAGACAAGGTGGTCTTTTCAACAATACACAACTCAAAAGGTTTACAATATCCTATATGCATACTTGCCGACACAGGACATGCCTTTAATACCGCAGACGAAAGAGGCGCGCTGCTGCTGGATTCAAAACTCGGGGCGGCAGTGCGGTTTAACAATACGCTCGACAATACAAAAACAGCCTATCTTACGCACGCTTTAATATCCAAACGCTCAAGACGTGAACATTTGGACGAAGAATTACGGCTGCTTTATGTTGCCATGACGCGCGCTAAGGAAAAACTGTATATACCTATTACATGTGCGGAGCCGCTAAAATTTATTAAGGAGTATTCCGATTTTGTCATGCACAGCGATACACTTGACGGTTACAGGGATTTTTACGGTAATTTCGGCAATTACCGCGACCTTTTGACCTTTGCGCTTATGGTGCATCCCCAAATGGCAAAACTCTTGCAGGATAACGATGTGTACGGATATACTGCCGACAGTGACAGCCGTATTAATATAAGATTGCTGTCTTCCGATGACTTCGGCAGTATCAACGAAAAAGCCGAAACCGCCGATACTTCGGCGGTTGGGTGCGAAACCGCCGAGTGCGACACCGATATTTCGGATGAAATTAAGGCAAGCCTTGATTTCGTTTATCCGTTTGAACAATTGCGTTCGATCGAGTCGAAAAGTTCGGTTTCGGCAATAGCGCACAGTGCCTCAAAACTCGATTATGCGTTTACTGCAAAACCTGCTTTTATGCTTAAAAACGGACTTACACCGGCAGACCGCGGCACAGCAACGCATAGATTTATGCAGTTTTGCGATTTTGACAGGGCAAAAAGCGATCTGACCGAAGAAGCGGACCGATTATACGAGTACGAATTTATAACCGAAAAGGAAAGAAACGCAATTGATTTAAACGCTATAGCGCAGTTTTTTAAGAGCGAGCTTTACAACCGTATATCCGCCGCATTGCAGGTGGAACGTGAAATGCGTTTTTTAACCGAAATTCCCGCAGGAGATTTAAAACAGGGATTGCCCGACAGCATACGAAATGAAAATGTTGTAGTGCAGGGTGCGGTTGACTGTGTGTTTAAAGAATCCGACGGAATAGTGGTTGTGGATTTTAAAACCGACAGGGTTAAATCGGACGAGGCTTTGGTACTTGCATATTCCGAACAGCTGCAAATATATGCGCGTGCCTGTTCAAAAATCTTTAATTTGCCTGTAAAACAAAAAATTATTTACTCTTTCCATCTTAATAAAAGTATTGTACTTTAAAACAAAAAAGGCTGCAAACGCAAGTTTTTGCAGCCTTTTATAATGTTTACAGCAGTATCGGTTGTATTTGTTTACCCTCAAAAGCGTCGCAAACGGTATCGTAGGTTTTCGAAAAATCGGAAATAAGGGAATTGTTTTTACCCATCGGATCGTCCTGGCCGAAGGGTACAAAGTAAATATTTTTGGTATTTAACAGTTTTCCGATATTTACTGCGGATGCCCCGAGGGCGTCGTTTGTTGCAATGCTTAAAACTATAGGTCGGTTGTTTCTTAAATGCGCTTTTGCCGCCATGGTAACCGAAGAATCCGTTATGCCGTTTGCAAGTTTTGCAAGCGTGTTACCGGTGCAGGGCGAAATTATAAGTATATCCAACATTTTTTTGGGGCCTATAGGCTCTGCTTCGGGTATTGTGTGTATAATATTGTTTTCGCAAATATCCGTTACTTTTTTCCTCAGTTCCTCTGCATTGTTAAAACGGTTATCCGTATTGTAAACGCAGGGTGACATTATAGGTATAATATTAAAACCTTTTTCTTTTAAAAGCGGTATTTGCTCTACGGATTTTGCAATGGTGCAAAAGGAGCCGCATATTGCATATCCCGCGGTTATTTTTTTCATATATATCCCTCTTTAAAGTAATTCGGTTATGGTATTACAAAGTATTTCCGCCGCTGTTACCGGAGATTTTTTCGCCGGCAGTGACGGCAGAAAGACAGTATGCAGTCCTAAAGAATCGGCTGTATCCCTGTTAAAACCGTACGGTGCGGAGGCAAGTTCCAACAGTACAGCGCTCTTTTTAAAGCAGGATAATGTTTCGGTGTCAAGCACCTCGTGCGGTACGGTGTTAAATACAATATCGTATTCGTGCGCGGTGTCTTTTATTTTGCCTGTTTTTACGGATTTATAACCGAATGCCCTAACATAAGCGTCATCCTTTTCACTTCTGGACGCTACGGTTACATTCGCCCCGAAAGCATATAGAAGCCGGCTTAATATTTTACCGATTTTTCCGTTGCCTATTATAAGACAGTCGCTTCCGCGCAAAGTAATATCCGTGTTGTCAACAGCCGCCGCAACGGCGCCTTCCGCCGTAGGTACGGCGTTAAGGAAAGTAAGATAATCGCTTTTTGAAAAATCGGTTAGGTTTTTAATTTGTAAATTGCCGCCGCATAAAACTTTTTGAGTTGTTATAATACGGTTTATATCGTAAACAGTGGGATGAAAATCGTCAAGGGCGTTATAAATTGTCTCGCCGTCACGGGAAGCGGGATAAGGCAAAACAAGTACGTCACATTCACGGATTTTCTTTTCGTAATCGGTTTCCTCAAAAATATGTTTAGCGTCGTAACCTTTCTCGCAAAGCATTTTTGTAAGCAACTGCTGCCGTATATCACCGCAAAATACAAGTATTTTCAAATAAATCACCAACCGTAAAAATAAAAAAAAGACACAAATAATTTTTAAGCCGTTAAGGCAAAACAATTACTGCGTCTTTTATTTGTGTACATCTATCCTGTGCTTTAATATATCTTATGGTATTCTGCTTATTTTAGTTACTGCTGTTTTAATTAATATATCTTTTCGGTTTTTTTGCGGGTACTTAATAACTTCACACATCAGTTCTTCAAGAATTTTGCCTACGTCTTTACCCTTAACGCCGAGCGCCGTAATATCCTCCCCGCCGATATTTAACTGTTTATAGTTGTAAGGCTCTTTCGATGTTATAATTTCATCAATAACGGCGCTGTTATAGTTACTTTTTCCTTCTGCCTTATTTTTAAATTCAAAAAAGTCGTGTGCCGTTTCGGCGTCGGTTTTAAACATTAAAATTTTGGCATTCTCGCGGTCCGGCGGCAGGGCAAGTTGTTCGGATAATTGCATTTGCCTGCAGTAATATTTTATTTTGCCGTCCGCCTTAAGACTTGTGCACAGCATTATCGGATCTGCGCCGCAAAGCCTTGCAAGTGTGTAAAAACGCAGCGGCAGCGAATTACTTACGCCGCAAAGCCCCTGTAGATTATTTTGATAAGAAAGGCCTAAAAAATTCAGCGCTCCGCTTTGTAAAAGCACGGAAATAAACTGAGGATTATCGCTTACAAGTATTTTTGATATTTCCGAAAAGATCCGTTCCCGACTGATGAATTTTAAAAGATCGGATTTTTTTATAACGGCATCAAGCGTGATTTTTTCTATTTTAAAGTTTAATTTTGCGGCAAAACGGACTGCGCGCAATATCCTTAAAGCATCTTCTTCAAATCGTTTTTCGGGGTTGCCGACGGCTCTGATAATACCGTCTGTCAGGTCTTTTTTTCCGCCGAACAAATCAATTACTCCGACATCCGCGTTATATGCCATGGCGTTAATTGTAAAATCCCTGCGTGCCAAGTCGCCGTCAATACTTTTAAGGTATTGTACATTTTCGGGCGAACGGTGGTTGCTGTAATTTCCGTCACTGCGGAACGTGGTTATTTCAACGGGAAAATTATCGACGATTGCCGTTACGGTGCCGTGCTTTATGCCGGTGTTAACGGTTTTTCGGAAAAGGCAGATTACTTCGCTCGGTGCGGCGGAGGTCGTTACATCGTAATCCGTAGGATTTTTACCCAACATTAAATCCCTTACAGCGCCGCCGACTATATAAGATTCGTGTCCGGCATCGCTTAAAGTTTTAAGCGTGTCGCGTACATATTTCGGTAATTTATACATTTTTTCACCGCCGTTATAAAAAAGTGTTTATTTTTTATATGTAATGCAATATAATAGATTTGTAAAACTGCTGTTATTAAAGGAGATTTTCTTAATGAAAATATTAAAAGAGGAAGACAAGCTGATAAAAAGCGTAAAGCGCGTGCATATGATAGGCATCGGCGGTTCGGGTATGTGTCCACTTGCGGAAATACTCCATTCAAAAGGGTACGAGGTTACGGGTTCGGACAATAATCCGAGCGATCCGCTTGAACGCGTAAAGGCGCTTGGTATAAAAGTGTTTATGGGACACAGCGCCGAAAATATAAACACAGCACAGCTTATTGTATATTCAGCCGCAATACCCAAGGATAATCCGGAATTGGTTGCGGCACGCGAAAAGGGCATACCGATAATGGAACGGTCGCATTTGCTCGGTGCGCTTACAAGATTTTACGATAACGTAATAGGTGTGTGCGGTACGCACGGAAAAACCACCACAACATCTATGATAACACAAATTCTATTATTAAACAAGTTAGATCCTACAGCGGTTATCGGTGGTATGCTTCCCATGATACATTCTAACGGAATTGTCGGTAAAAGTGAGAATATGGTTTGCGAATCCTGCGAGTTTGTGGATACGTTTCTGCAAATGTCACCCGATATATCCGTTTTATTGAATATTGATAACGACCATCTTGATTATTTTAAAACAATGGATAATCTTGTACTTTCGTTTCATAAATTTCTTGCAATGTCTAAAGTTGCATTTATTAACGGTGATGATGAACTTGCAAGGCGCGCAGCACAAAACACGGCACAAAAGATTTTTACATTCGGTTTTGGTAAAACCAACGATTACTATGCGGATAATTTACGTAATTCAAAATTCGGTTTTAAATTTGACCTGTATAAAAACTCACAAAAAATTATAGAAATTGATATGCACATACCGGGCAAACACAATGTCCTTAACTGTTTGGCGGCGTTTGCGGTTTCGGATTATATGGGCGTATCGGCATCGGGAATTAAAGATGCGGTTGAAAAGTTTACAGGTGCAGGCAGACGTTTTGAATTTTTGGGGGAGTACGGCGGATTTATGCTGGCGGACGACTACGCGCATCATCCCACCGAATTGCGCGCAACGCTGAATGCCGCAAAATCGCTTGATTATAAAAGGGTAATTGCGGTTTTCCAGCCATTTACATTTTCGCGCACGGCAATGCTGCTTGATGATTTTATAGACGCGCTTAAAATAGCGGATGAAGTGATTTTAATGCCTATAATGGGCTCGCGTGAAGTTAATACCTACGGCATCAGCTCCGGTGATATTGCAAAAGAGCTTAAAAACTGTACGCTTACAAATACGCACGAGGATACTGCGGACGCAATAATCCGTATTGCAAAACCGGGCGACTTGGTAATAACAATGGGCGGCGGCGATGTATATAAAGCGGCGCATATTGTACAGAAAAAATTAGGCTGATACCTTTAAAATACCGACAAAAATTATGTCGGTATTTTTGTTTGTGTTGAAAACCTACAAAATATATGTTATTATAGTATAAACACTACAAAGAGGGGACAGTAATGAAAATTTCAACCAAAGGCAGATATGCCCTGCGTATGATGATAGACCTTGCAGAACATCAGGGCGACGGTTATGTTGCACTTAAAGATATTGCCGAAAGGCAGGAAATATCAAAAAAATATCTTGAACAGATAGTACCGATTTTAAATCGCTCGGATATACTTAAAACAAACCGCGGTTATCAGGGTGGGTACAGACTTGCAAAAGCGCCTAAGGATTATACCGTGGGTATGATACTGCGTTTAACAGAGGGCAGTTTGGCGCCGGTTGCCTGCGCACAGCAGGATCCCGTAGAGTGTCCGCGCAGCAGCGAGTGTGTTACGTTGCCTATTTGGCGCGGACTGAGCCGTGTTATAAATGAATATTTAGACGGAATAACATTGCAGGACATTTTGGACAAACAAAGAGAAATGTACAGTAACGACTATGTAATATAAAAAAAGTTCCCGATTGATCGGGAACTTTTTTACATTGTTCAAATTAATCCGCAAACATAGGTGTGGAGAGATAACGGTCGCCTGTGTCGGGGAGCAGTGCAACAATAGTTTTACCTTTGTTTTCCGGACGCTGTGCAAGCACTGTTGCCGCATATACGGCGGCGCCGGAAGAAATACCCACAAGCATACCGTCTTCATGCGCAAGCGCCTTGCCTGTAGCAAAAGCGTCTTCGTTGGTAACCGGTATAACCTCGTCATAAACGGCAGTATTAAGTGTATCCGGAACAAATCCTGCGCCGATTCCCTGAATTTTATGCGGACCTGAAACGCCTTTTGATAACACGGGCGATGTAGCAGGTTCAACTGCGACAACCTTTACATTCGGATTTTTGGATTTTAAATATTCGCCGACACCCGTTATAGTGCCGCCCGTGCCTACGCCGGCAACAAATATGTCTACTTTACCGTCGGTGTCGTTCCATATTTCCGGTCCGGTAGAATTGCGGTGTGCCGCGGGATTTGCCGGATTTGTAAATTGGCTGGGGATAAAGCTGTCGGGAGTTTCCGCCGCAAGTTCTTCAGCCTTTGCAATAGCGCCCTTCATACCTTTAGCGCCGTCTGTAAGAACCAACTGTGCGCCGTATGCTTTAAGTAAATTGCGGCGCTCAACACTCATGGTTTCAGGCATGGTAAGGATTACCTTGTATCCGCGCGATGCCGCAACGCTTGCAAGTCCTATTCCGGTATTTCCGCTGGTAGGCTCAATTATAACCGAATTCGGTTTCAGTAATCCCTTAGCCTCGGCGTCATCAATCATTGCTTTTGCAATTCTGTCCTTTACGCTGCCTGCCGGATTAAAAAATTCAACCTTTGCAAGTATTGTTGCCTCAAGGTTTCTTTTTTTGGAATAATTTTTAACCTTTACAAGCGGTGTAGAGCCTATTAAATCTGTCATTTGTTCATAAATTTTCATAATTAATACCCCTTTTTTAGTGGTTTGATAAACTCAACCTATCAAACCTACCTGTTTGATAGGTTTTATTATAAAGCACAAGACATCATTTGTCAAGTGTTTTTTTAAAAAAACTAAGATGAAGTTTTTACAATGTACGAAAAATCTATAACGCCGTTTGTATTTGAATATTTAATACCCGTAAGGTTTTTTGATGATGCATAGTAAGTAAAACCGAATGCAAGAGGAATTCGGCTGCAATTTTCTAAAATATCGTTCTGCAGCGATTCATAATTGCCGTTGTTATAAACACCAAGGCTGTCAAGGTATTGCGTCATGTTTGCCTGATTAATTTCAATTGTATAAACGGCAATATAATTTGATTTATTTTTAATATTACTTTTTACCGTATCGTAACTGCCGCTTTGGGTTACGTTAATGTATATACCTAGGTATTGCTGCCAGTGTCCCGCTATTGTTTTAGCAATCTCTTTAATGGTATCATCACCCGAATATTCTATAGTCGTCTGCGGAAATTCATTTAATTTTAATTCTTTCATGGTGTCGGTTAGCGCCTTATGTGCACCGTCAGGTGCAAAAATGTTTATTTTCGGGGCGTTTACCTCAAAAATATCGGGATATACGGTATCTGCGATTTTGTAATCGCCGTTTTCTGATTTATCGTCCGCAGACAGGGCGCAGGCATATAAAACTTTGCGTATTTTAAGCGGCATGTCGGAACCGGTATACAATACAATAATTTTGTTTTCCTGCGAGAAAGTGTTATATCCGGTATCTTTAGCCGCAGAAACATCGGCGGCATCAATTTGTGTTATATCTACAGTGTTGCGCTTAAGTGATTCAAAGTTTGTGTAATCCTTGCTTTTGGAAAAATATACCGCTGCATTTTTGGGTTTAAAATCGCCTGTGTATTTATCATTTTTAATAATTCGCATTGCAAAGTCTTCAGTAGTCCATTTGCGCAGTTTGTAGGAACCGTTTGCCAAAACCGTTTCGTAAGACATACCGTATTTACCGGTTGATTTCTCAAAAAAAGTCTTGTTGCACGGCATACAAATTGACGTTGTAAGCGTCCTTAAAAAATCACTGTCGTCAAATGCCAATTCAATTATCAATGTTTTGTCGTCCGCAGCCGTAACGGCAAGGGCATCGGAACGTAATTTGCCTTGTTTAATTTCAGCCGCGTTTTTTATACACATTAACGAATCGGCATAAGGCGCACTTGTTTCGGGTAATACCGCACGGGTAAGGCCGAAAACAAAATCGCTTGCCGTAAGCGGCGTTCCGTCACTCCAAACAGCGTTGTTTTTTATATTAAATTTGTATGTAAGGCCGTTTTTTTCATAATCGGTTATCACGCCGTTTACTATTTCTCCGTCGCCGTTTTCACGCAGTAAGCCTTCAAAAAGATTACGGACAATCATAAGTTCGGCAGAAGTATAAGCAAGCTGCGGATCGACGGTCGAGGGAGTATCCGCCATGCCGTAATATATTATTTGCGACGAGTTATCGCTCTTACAGCCGCAAACGGACGCGGCAATAATAACGGATAAAATAAAGCACAATATCGGTTTAATTTTTTTCATATATCAAGCACCTGTAATATGTTAATAAACAAATTATAATTTATGATAATATATATTGCAAGTTAAAAATAAAAAATGCTTGACAAGAGTGTCGGTAACTGTTATAATTACGGCTGTAAAGTAAATTACTTTGCAGCTGAGGTATATATGAAAAATTTAGATATTTTACTTTTGTTTGATTATTACGGCGATTATTTAAACGACAAACAAAGGGAACTTTTTGACTATTACTATAACGATGATTTGTCGCTGGCGGAAGTTGCCGAAAATGCCGGAATTTCGCGTCAGGGCGTAAGGGATTCCGTTAAGAGAACCGAACAGCAGCTTTTACTGCTTGAAAGTAAGCTGCATTTCTGCGAAAAGTCGGAAAAACTTAAAAAACTTGCAGCGGACGCAGCCGATAATAATGAAAAATTACAGGAATTGCTTGATTATATTAATGAATTTTAGGTGGGAGTGAGCATATGGCTTTTGAAAGTTTATCCGATAAGTTGTCATCAGTATTTAAACGCTTGCGCTCACGCGGAAAGTTAAGCGAGTCCGACGTTAAAACCGCAATGCGTGAAGTGCGCCTTGCGTTACTTGAAGCCGATGTTAACTTTAAAGTCGCAAAAGACTTTACAAATACGGTTGCCGAAAAATGTATCGGCGAAAATGTTATGGAAAGCCTTACGGCTCCGCAGATGGTTATTAAGATCGTTCGCGACGAACTGACAAATTTGATGGGAAGCGAACAGGTACGTCTTAAAACATCTTCCAAAATTCCTACGGTTATTATGATGTGCGGCTTGCAGGGCTCGGGTAAGACAACACATTCCGGAAAACTTGCAAAGTTTTTAAAGCAGCAGGGACACAGACCGTTGCTTGTTGCATGCGATATTTACCGTCCTGCCGCTATAGAACAGTTAAAAATTGTCGGTGAATCCGTAGGTGTGCCTGTTTTTGAAAAGGGAACGCAGGCACCGGAAAAAACTGCTGTTGAGGCAGTTAAAACCGCAAGGGATTACGGAAACGATTTTGTTATACTCGATACGGCGGGCCGTTTGCATATTGATGAAGATCTTATGGCGGAGCTTAAACGCATAACGGAAAGCGTTGAAGTTAACGATATTTTGTTGGTTATAGACTCGATGATAGGTCAGGACTCCGTTAATATTGCAAAAGCGTTTAATGAACAACTTGAAATAGACGGTATAATACTTACAAAACTTGACGGTGATACCAGAGGCGGTGCCGCACTGTCGGTAAGGGCGGTTACAGGCAAGCCGATAATGTTTGTGGGCGTCGGTGAAAAGATGGACGATTTGGATGAATTCCATCCTGACAGAATGGCGTCGCGAATACTGGGTATGGGCGATGTGCTGTCGCTTATTGAAAAGGTTGAAAACGAAGTAGACCAAAAGAAAGCCGAAGAAACGGCAAGACGCTTGCAGGAAAATAAATTTGATATGAACGATTTGCTTGAACAGTTCAGGCAAATTAAAAATATGGGCTCTATAAAGAGTTTGATTTCCATGATACCCGGAATGAGCAAACAGATGCGTGACGTTGATATAGACGAACGGCAATTTTTGCGTATTGAAGCGATTATAACGTCAATGACGGCAAGGGAACGCGCAAAACCCGATATAATAAACGCTTCGCGCAAAAAACGTATTGCTTCGGGTTCGGGTACATCTGTTGAGGATGTTAACAAACTTTTGCGTCAATACGAGCAGATGAAAAAAATGTTTAAGCAATTTTCGGGTAAGAACGGCAAAAAATCAATGAAACGGTTTAATATGCCGGGAGGTATGCCCGGTGGTTTCGGTTTTTAAGAGATTTATATAAATCTTTTAATATACAAGTTATACTTATGGAGGTGTTTTTAGATGGCAGTTAAAATCAGACTTCGCCGTATGGGTGCAAAAAAGGCTCCTTTTTACCGTGTAGTTGTTGCTGATTCACGTTTTCCGAGAGACGGTCGTTTTATAGAAGAAATCGGTTATTATGATTCTACTAAAGATCCGGCTGTTGTTAAAATTGATGCCGATAAGGCAAAACAGTGGATTGCAAACGGTGCACAGCCTACCGATACCGTTAAGGCTTTACTTAAGAAAAACGGCGTACTTTAATGATTATTGCTGTCGAAACGCCGACCGGCGTTTCGGCAAGCCGTTACACTCGGCGTTATAATAATCGTTATTACGGAGGTTGTATTATGGAGGAACTTTTGGTTAAAATTGCTTCCGGTCTTGTTACAAAGCCCGAGGAAGTAAAGGCAACGGCTGACGAACCCGATGCAGAAGGCGTAACGGTTTACCATCTTCACGTAGCGGAGGATGATATGGGACGCGTTATAGGCAAACAGGGCAGAATTGCCAAAGCCATCCGTACGGTTATGCGTGCGGCAGCCAATAAAAACAATATGAAAATTGCCGTTGAAATCGACTGATTGGGCGGCGTAAACATATTCGGTTTATCCGTTTTGTTTAGAAAAACTACCCCCAGAAATTGGGGGTATTGATTTATAAGGAAATATATGAAAAAACAGTTTTTGGAAATAGGCAAAATTACCGGCACACACGGCGTACACGGCGGTGTGCGTATACAGGCATGGTGTGACGGTTACGAATTTTTAAACGGTTTTAAAACATTTTATTTAACAAATGACGGCAGCAATGCACTTGAAAAGGTTAAAATTGTCCCTACGGGCAATGTCTTTGCCGCACAGTTTAAGGGCATAAATACTATTGAAAGTGCCGAAAAATTGCGAAACAGCATATTATATATTAATCGGGACGATGTTCATGCCATGGATGGCGGCTATTTTATTCAGGATATAATAGGTTGTCGTGTTACGGATGCTAACAACAATACAAGTTACGGCGAGATACGCAATGTATCCAAAACCGGAGCCAATGACGTTTGGCATATTGTAAAGGATGGCAGAGAATATCTTATACCGGTTATTCCGGATGTTGTAAAACGAGTTGACATTGACGGCGGTGTGGTTTACATAACGCCGCTTAAAGGTATATTTGACGATGAAAATTGATATTCTTACATTATTCCCCGATATGTGTAATGCGGTAATTAACGAAAGTGTCATCGGACGTGCAGTGCGTGCGGGTATAGTTGACATAAAGTGTACAAATATAAGAGATTTCGCGAATAATAAGCATAATAAAGTAGATGATACGCCGTATGGCGGCGGTATGGGTATGGTAATGGCTGCTCAACCGATATACGATGCTTACCGCAGTCTGTTTTGCGGGGATGAAGAAAAACCGCACCTTATATATATGTCGCCGAAGGGAAAAACCTTTACTCAGCAAAAAGCTGCCGAACTTTCGAAAAAAAGTCATATTGTGCTTTTGTGCGGACATTATGAAGGTGTGGATCAGCGCGTTATTGACGAAATTGTTGACGAAGAAATTTCCGTCGGCGATTATGTTTTAACAGGCGGCGAACTGCCGGCGCTTACCGTCGCCGACGCGGTCGCACGGATGATTCCGGGCGTATTGGCGGATGAAATTTGTTTTACCGATGAAAGCCATTTTGCAGGACTTCTTGAATATCCGCAGTATACTAAGCCTGCTGTGTGGAATAATAGGGAAGTACCGGAAGTTTTATTGTCCGGTCATCATTTGAATATAAGCAAATTCCGACGTGAAAAATCCATTGAAATTACTTTGGAAAGACGGCCGGAAATGCTGGACAACGCAGAACTTACAAAGGCGGATTTAAAATATATTGATGAATTGAAAAAAAGATAATACACTATATTGTGCCGCTGACAAACCGATATTTATTTTTTTCATTGCAAAATAACCAAATATCCGGTTGAAAATTCATCACACTTTGGCATAATAATAGAACTTATTTTACAAATATTGACACCTTTTTATAAAAACGTATAATTTATAGTGTATTATGATTTACAGATTGATTTGGTCTTGCGCATTAAATGAATCTTTAACCGAACATCATGTAATATAATGCAGTTTATGTATATATATTTTACTTAACTTAAGGAGAAAATGAATTATGTGTGTTAAAGAAGTTGTAGTTAAAAATCAAGTTGGTTTACACGCTCGTCCGGCTACATTCTTCATCCAAAAGGCCAATGAATTTAAATCTTCAATTTGGGTTGAAAAGGATGAACGCAGAGTCAACGCAAAGAGTCTTCTCGGTGTGTTGTCTTTGGGAATTGTCGGCGATACGCAGATAAAAATTATTGTTGACGGTGTTGACGAGAAGGAAGCTTTGGACGCACTTGTTGAATTGGTTGAGTCCGGTTTTGCCGATTAATTAAAATATTCTGATTAAATTTGTACTTGACAAGTTAATTACCCTTAATGTATAATAACTGTTGCATAGTGTATTATTATGACTTTTATTAAAGGAGGGAAATATATGAGTCAAGTTCGTATTAAAGAAAACGAATCTCTTGATAATGCTCTCAGACGTTTTAAAAGACAAACGGCTAAAGACGGCGTTATACAGGAAGTTCGTAAGAGAGAGCACTATGAAAAGCCCTCTGTTAAACGTAAAAAGAAGTCGGAAGCAGCACGTAAGCGCAAATTCCGCTAAAGCATTGTTAAAGCTGAAAAAGCGGTTGGTTATCAACCGCTTTTTTTGTTGGAGTTATAAATGATTTTTAAACCTTTTATTAAACTTAACCGCATAACCGATGTCACACTCGAAATGCTGACGGAATACGGAATTAAAGGGCTTATGCTGGATGTTGATAATACTCTTTCAACCCATCACGGCACGCGCCTTGTCACAGGTCTTACCGATTGGTTGACCGTTATGCAAAATGCGGGCATACATATCATTTTGCTTTCAAATTCCAAGGAAAAACGAGTTAAACCTTTCGCCGAGAGCATAGGGCTTGATTATATTGCTTTAGGTCTTAAACCGTTGCCTTTCGGTTTTTTTAAGGCGGCAAAGCGTATGGGACTTAAAAGACGGGAAACGGCAATTATAGGCGACCAGCTTTTTACGGATTCGCTCGGCGGTAATCTCGCCGGCGTTAAAACGGTAATTTTAAATCCGATTGAGCCGGAACCTATGAAATCATTTAAATTTAAAAGAAAACTGGAAAAGATATTATATAAAATCTATAAATTTGAGGTGTGAAAAATGTCGGCAAAATTCGGACCGGCCGGTAATTCGGAAAGTTTTTCCGCAATGGGATACAAGACAAGCCTGCAAGTTCCGGAGTATCTTGTAAAATTCGGACTTAACGCATTTGAATATCAGTGCGGACGAGGGGTAAATATCGGTACCGAAAAGGCCGAACAACTCGGAAAAATCGCAAAGGAAAACGGTATAACGCTTTCCCTCCATGCACCTTATTATATTTCAATGTCATCTGTCGAGGAAGAAAAGCGGCTTAATTCCGTAAATTATATTTTAAGCAGCGCAAAGGCGGTTAACGCTATGGGCGGCGACCGTATCGTCGTACACACGGGCTCGTGCGGTAAAATATCACGCGAACAGGCGCTGTCGCTTGCCTGCGATACAATGAAAATTGCGATAAAAGCGCTTGACGAAGCAGGACTCGGAAATATACGGATTTGTCCGGAAACCATGGGGAAAATAAACCAACTCGGTACTTTAGACGAAGTTTTGACTTTGTGCGAGATCGACGAGAGATTGCTGCCGTGTATTGATTTTGGACACTTAAATGCCCGCACCCTCGGCGGACTTAAAACTTTTTCGGATTTTGAAAATATTTTCGAAAGTATCGAAAACCGTCTCGGTAATTCACGACTTCGGGAATTTCATTCGCATTTTTCGAAAATAGAATACACTGCCGGCGGCGAAAAGCGGCATTTAACATTTGCGGATACAGTATTCGGTCCGGATTACGAACCGGTTATGGAACTGACCGTAAAAAAGAATTGTTCGCCTACTTTTATTTGTGAATCAAGCGGTACGCAGGCTGAGGACGCGCGTACCATGAAAGAATATTACGAAGGGTTGTTGAAATAATGAAAACGGGTAAAATTTTAATTTTAAACGGTCCTAATTTAGATATGGTCGGTATACGTGAACCCGGTGTTTACGGCACAAAATCGCTTGAAAGTATTAATTCTTCCATATCCGCTTATGCTGCCGGAATGAAATTTAAATGTGAGTTTTTCCAGTCCAACTGCGAAGGCGAAATAATAGATAAAATTCATTCCGTACTTAATGATTATGACGGTTGTATTATAAACGCGGGCGCTCTTACACATTACAGTTATGCCGTAAGGGACGCAATTGCGGCTGTTAAAAAACCGTTTATTGAGGTGCATATGTCCAATGTACAGGCACGGGAGGAATTCAGGCATAAATCCGTTATAGCACCGGTTTGTGTCGGTACAATTGCGGGCTTCGGGGCAAACAGTTACCTGCTTGCAGTAAATGCTATGCGCGATATAATAGAGTAAATAAAGAAAGTGCGGTGTAAAGTTAAATCTTGACATTTATGCCAAAAAACTTTATACTTAGTATTGCATAATATATTATTATATTTTTGGAGGAGTCAATTTATGATCAGTGCAGGAGATTTCAGAAACGGTGTTACCTTTGAAATGGACGGTAACGTTTACCAGATTATAGAGTTCCAGCATGTTAAACCGGGTAAAGGTGCCGCTTTCGTCCGCACCAAGATCAGGAATGTTATAGCGGGCAGCGTTGTTGAACGCACTTTTAACCCCAACGATAAGTATCCTACCGCTTTTGTTGAAAGAAAGGATATGGAATATTCCTACAACGACGACGGTCTTTATTATTTTATGGATCCCGAAACATACGAACTTGTTCCGGTAAACGCGGATGAACTCGGCGATAATTTCAAGTTTGTTAAAGAAAATATGGTATGCAAGATTTTGTCATACAAGGGCAAAATATTCGGTGTAGAACCGCCTACATTTGTAGAACTTGAAATTACAAAGACAGATCCCGGATTTAAGGGTGATACGGCAACTAACGCTATGAAACCGGCTACACTTGAAACCGGCGCGGAAATCCGTGTTCCGCTTTTCATTAACGAGGGCGATAAAATCAGGATTGATACACGCACAGGCGAATATATGGAACGTGCATAAGGAGGATTATTATGTCAATTACCGAAAAAGTAGCATATTTAAAAGGACTTGCCGAGGGCATGAAGGTCGGCGATGCAACTAACGAAGGTAAGCTTATTACCGAAATTATTGCAACACTTGAAGATATTTGCGATAAAGTTGATGCTATTGACGACGCGCAGATTGAGTTTGCAGAGCAGCTTGATGCCGTTGATGAAGATCTTTCCGCTGTTGAGGATATCATTTACGATGATGACGATGACTGCGACGGTGATTGCGAAAATTGTGATGAAGATTGCGATTTTGACGACGATGACGAAGTGTACGAAGTTACATGTCCTAAATGCAACGACACAATTTACATTGATAACGAAATGCTTGACGAAGGCAGCATAAACTGCCCGAACTGCGGCGAAGTTCTTGAGTTTGACTTTGATGAATGCGACGGCGACTGCAGCGCATGCGACGATTCCGATTGCAGCGAAAGGGAAAACGGTTAATTAAAATCAGCCACGCTTTACTTTGTAGAGTGTGGCTTAATTTTTAGGTGGAAGGTTAATGAAAACGGTAAACACGGATTTAAAATATAAAATTATATCGGATGATGCGGATAAATCAAATCGCGTTCCGGTAATAATAGTTGCCGCGGGATCTTCTATGCGTATGCGCGGAATTGCAAAACAGTTTACTGAAATCTGCGGAATACCGGCTATAGTACACACACTGTCCGCATTCGAAAACAGCACGGCAATATCAAATATTATTGTAGTTACCAAAGCGGAATTTTTACTGCATATGCAACAGCTTGCAGAAAAGTATAATATAAAGAAAATATCCGACATTACAGTCGGCGGAAATACGCGTCAGGAGTCGGTTTTAAAGGGACTTGAATGTGTTAGGAACAGCAGGTATGCGCTTATTCATGACGGCGCACGGCCGTTGGTTTCGCAACAACTTATAAACCGTGTTGTTTGCGAATTGCCGCATTATGACTGCGTTGCGTGCGGAGTTAAGGTGACAGATACAATAAAATCCGTTAAAAGCGACGGCACGGTAGATAAAACGCTTGACAGAAATACGCTTATAAGCGTGCAAACTCCGCAGGGTGTAAACGTTGAAAAGTATTTGGAAATAACAAAGAATGCGGATGTGACCGCATTTACCGATGACGCTTCGGTTTTCGAGTCCGCAGGGGTAAGTGTAAAAATTGTTGAAGGCGATTATGCAAATATTAAAATTACTACACCCGGGGATATTTTGACGGTACAGAACTTTATAGAGAAGAACGGCGGTGTGTTATGAGGATCGGTCAGGGATATGATGTGCATAAATTTGCGGACGGCAGACGGCTGATACTCGGCGGAGTTGAAATTCCGTATGAAAAAGGTTTGCTGGGACATTCCGATGCGGATGTGCTTTTGCACGCCGTTACAGATGCAATTTTAGGTGCCGCCGCACTCGGCGATATAGGCAAGCATTTTCCGGATAACGATGATAAATATTCGGGCATTGACAGCAGAATTTTACTGCGCCGTGCGGCAGAACTTGTAAAAAGCAACGGATTTTGCGTAGGAAATATAGACGCAACAGTTATTGCACAGAAACCTAAAATCTCGCCTTATACAGATATTATGCGTAAAAATATTGCAGAAGATTGCGGCATAGATATATCCTGCGTAAATGTTAAAGCCACTACTGAGGAAGGCTTGGGATTTACCGGCAGACTTGAAGGAATTTCCGCCTGTGCGGTTGTACTTTTAGTGTAATATTAAAATCACTTTTGTCATATTATTTAACGGAAGTGATTTTGTGAGATTTTTTTGCTTCAGCGTCCGCAGTCGAAAATCCTTGCTGTTATTGCTTGTAATAACGGTTGGTGTATTGGTTTTGGCAGAGTGTGCAGCGGCAGCGTCAAACATCGGAAATTCCGGCATTGATACGGGTGAACGCATTTATTTTTTAAGGGAACTCGGCTATTACGCCGACTATTCTACTGAAAAGCAAAAGACAGTTCAAATTCCGGAAAAATTTTCCGATATATACGAAAATTATAACAATTTGCAAAAGTCCGCCGGATTTGATTTAAAAAAATACGCCGGACTTACTGCGGAGATGTATGAGTATAAATTGGAAAGCGATGCGGTAAACCGCTATATGTACGCACATTTGCTTGTATACGACGGAAAGATTATCGGCGGCGATATTTGCGACAGTAATATTAACGGCGAAATGCTGCCGCTTGTTAAAAAAGAGTAGGATTGCATTGTCTGAGGGAAAGTATGTATGGATAAAACAATAAGATTGGACAAATTTATATCCGACAACACGGATTTTTCCAGAAGTGAAATAAAAAAACTTGTACGCAGCGGCAAAGTTGAAGTTGACGGTGCGGTTGTACGAAAACCGGAAGAAAAAATTTTACCGACCGTGTGTAAAGTCAACGTACTTGGTAAAAATGTAATATACAGGAAGAAAATTTATATAATTATAAACAAACCGGACGGTGTACTAAGCGCCACCGATGATAAAAGCCGCAAAACCGTAGTCGATTTGCTGCCGGACGAGTTTAAGCGCTACGATTTATTTCCTGTCGGCAGGTTGGACAAGGATACCACCGGACTGCTGATACTTACAAATGACGGTGAGTTTGCCCACAAGGTAATTTCGCCTAAAAGTCATATTGAAAAGGAATATATAGCGCAGGTAGACGGTGAGATACCGCCGGATATTGACAAGCGGTTTGCAGACGGTATAGTATTGGCGGACGGCACCGAATGTATGCCCGCGCAGGCTGAAAAAATAGACGAAAATACCGTTAAAGTTATTATAAAACAGGGAAAATACCATCAGGTAAAACGTATGCTGGGGGTTTTGGGACTCGGTGTTAACAAATTGCACCGTGTACGCATAGGCGCACTGTGTTTGCCGAATGATTTAAAATGTTCTGATTTTGTTGAAATTAACGAAATTATTTCGGAAAAAGCACTGTATAGAACATAATTTGCGACCAAATTGTTTATAATTAACAAATAATTTTTGATAACATTGGATATTTTAAGTATAGTAATTTTAAGGCAATATTGATATAATAAAAATAGTTTTTATGTTAAAAAATTTGGAGGTTTATTTTCATGGCAAGTTTGTCTTTACGCAATGTCTACAAAAAGTATCCGGGCGGCGTAGTTGCCGTTTCGGACTTTAATCTTGAAATCAAGGATAAAGAGTTTATTATCCTTGTAGGTCCTTCCGGTTGCGGTAAATCCACAACTTTAAGAATGGTTGCCGGACTTGAGGAAATTACTGAAGGTGAAATTTATATAGGTGATCGCCTTGTTAACGACGTTGCACCGAAAGACAGAGATATAGCAATGGTTTTCCAGAACTATGCGCTTTATCCTCATATGACTGTTTTTGATAACATGGCATTCGGTCTTAAGCTCCGTAAGGTTTCTAAGGATGAAATTAAGCGCAGAGTTGAAGAAGCCGCACGCAGCCTTGATATTGAACATTTGCTTGAGCGTAAGCCGAAGGCTTTGTCCGGCGGTCAGCGTCAGCGTGTAGCCCTCGGACGTGCTATTGTTCGTGAACCTAAGGTGTTCTTGCTTGACGAACCTCTTTCAAACCTTGATGCTAAACTTCGTGCACAGATGCGTACCGAAATATCAAAACTTCACCAAAGACTCGGCACAACCTTTATGTATGTAACACATGACCAGACCGAAGCTATGACAATGGGTACGCGCATTGTTGTTATGAAGGACGGTTTCATCCAGCAGGTTGATACTCCTCAGAACCTTTATCTTAAACCGTGCAACCTCTTCGTTGCAGGATTTATCGGTTCTCCGCAGATGAACTTTATTGAAGCAAAGCTTCTTGAAGAAAACGGAACTTACTTCCTTGAATACGGTACGGAAGATACCAAGACCAGAGCAGGTGTTAAGTTTAAAATTAAACTGCCGGCTTCCAAGAACGAGAATGATTGCTTAAAGCCGTATATCGGCAAGGACGTAATAATGGGTATCCGTCCTGAGCATGTTCATAACGAACCCGAAATTATTGAAGCAAGACCTGACAGCATTGTTGAAGCTAATGTTGAAGTTACCGAACTTATGGGTGCCGAAACATATCTTTACATGTCAAGTGAAGATCAGGATCTTAATGCACGTGTTTCTCCGTCTTCGACCGCACGTCCGGGTGACAGAATTAAGATTGCGTTAGAAGCAGAAAACATCCACATTTTCGATAAAGAAACAGAACTTACAATAACCAACTGATGATTAACAGTATTTACGCCGCTTGATATAAGCGGCGTATTTTTTTGTAATTATTTGTAACTTTTTTGTTAATAACTCTTGAAAACATATCCGAAATTGTGTATAATGTTTACAAAGTATATATTTTCGAATACTGCATTTTAAAAGGGGAATTTTTATGGCTAACAGATTATTTCAGAGTGTTATTAACCAAATGCGCGATATTGTGGAAAGAAAAGTCGGCGTGTTCGATTCTCAGTTTAATATAATTGCCTGCAGTGACCTTAATAATATAGGCGAGGTTTTTAAAACCGATCTTACTAAAGAAGAAATAGGAACGGAATGTGTTATTATAGAAAATTTTGCCGTTAAGCTGATAGGTACGCACGAAAACGGCGAATATTTTGTGTTTGTCGACGGTAACGACGCAATAGCCGAAAAATATTGTCAGCTTATGGCGGTGTCCTTTACAAATATTAAATTTTATTACGATGAAAAATATGACAGACGTAATTTTATAAAAAACATTATTCTTGATAACACACTCCCCGGTGATATTTATTTAAAGGCGCGTGAATTGTATTTTAACAGTGAGGCTTCGCGCACGGTTTTGCTTATACGTTCTGCCGAGCCAACGGACGTTTCCGTTTATGATGTAGTACAAAATCTTTTCCCTGATAAAAATAAGGATTTTGTTATAAGCATTAACGAAACAGATGTTGCATTGGTTAAGGAAGTTTCGCACGATATTCCGTCAAAGGATATAGAGAGCCTTGCTTATTCAATTGCGGATACGCTGTCGGGCGAATTTTATTGCAGAGTCGTTATAGGTATCGGCACTACGGTTGAGAGTCTGCGTGATCTCGCAAAATCATTTAAAGAGGCACAGGCTTCTTTGGAGGTCGGCAAGGTTTTTGATACCGATAAAATAATTGTAAGTTATGATAATTTGGGTATTGCAAGACTTATATATCAGTTGCCTACAACACTTTGCGAAACGTATTTGCGTGAAGTATTTAAGCGCGGTTCAATAGAATCTCTTGATCATGAAACACTGTTTACGATTCAGAGATTTTTTGAAAATAACCTTAATGTTTCGGAAACATCGAGAAAACTGTTTGTACACAGAAATACGCTTGTATACAGACTTGAAAAAATCAAGAAAATTACGGGGCTTGATTTGCGTGAATTTGACCATGCGATAATCTTTAAAATTGCCTTAATGGTCAACAAGTACTTAAAGGCAAACCCCATAAAGTATTAAACGGAAAGCAGGACACAACTTTTTATGAATTTTGAAATGCCGAACATTGAAGCACCGCAGCCTATAATTGAGTTTAACGGTGTGTCAAAAAATTATGTTGGCGGAACGCACGCCTTGGCAGATGTAAATATAAGGATTGATAAGGGCGAATTTGTTTTTATTGTCGGCTCTTCGGGTGCAGGAAAAAGTACATTTATGAAACTTATTATGCGCGAAGAAAAGGCAAGCACCGGAAACATACGCGTTAACGGTTTTGATTTAACAAGGATGCGCCGTAAACAAATCCCTATGCTTCGCAGGACTATGGGTATAGTTTTTCAGGATTTCCGACTTATACCTACCATGAATGTTTTTGAAAACGTTGCATTTGCAATGCATGTTGTGGGTGCGCCGTCAAGGACAATCCGTAAAGAAGTTTCAAAGGCGCTTGCACTTGTGGGACTCGGTCACAAAGCGCGTTCAATGCCTAATCAGTTATCCGGCGGCGAGCAGCAGCGTGTAGGTTTAGCGCGTGCGCTTGTTAATTCGCCCGACCTTATAATAGCGGACGAGCCTACAGGTAATGTCGATCCTAATATGTCTTACGAAATAGTATCGCTTTTAAGCGCAATTAACGATGCGGGTACAACAATTTTAATGGTAACACACGACCATAATCTTGTAAGGGATTTCAAGCATAGGGTGATTATGCTTGACAGCGGACGTATTGTTGCGGATAACGCGGGAGGTATGCAGTAATGAAACTCAGCAGTGTAAGATACCTCACGGGTGAAGGCTTTAAAAATGTTTGGGTAAACCGACTTATGACCATTGCTTCTGTCGGTGTGCTTACAGCGTGTATGGTGCTTATAGGTCTTGCCGTACTTATTTCCTTTAACGTAGAAAAGGCAGTAGGCGAAATTGAGCAGCAGAACGTTGTAATGGTTTATTTTAATGATAAAAATTCCGTTGTTTACGGCGACGCACAACCCATTTTGGCTGAAGGCGAAACCTTTGACGATAAGGATGTTAAAGATACACAGTACCTTGTACATAACGAGGAAGAAGCAAAAAAGGTCTGCGATGATATTGCAAAAATAGACAATATAGCAAGTGTTGAATATGTATCTAAAGAATCTGCACTTGAAAGTGTAAAATCTTCAATGCTCGAAGGTAAAGAAGAATACTTTACTTTTCTTGACGAGGACGGCGGCAACCCGTTATCCGACGGCGCTCGTGTTCAACTTCAAAGTATGGAGAATTTTAGCGATACTGTAAATAAAATTAAAGGTGTTAAGGGTGTTACAAGTATTCAGTCGCAGGATGATTTGGCTGACAAAATATCTGCAATCAAAAAAGGTATAGGCGTTGCGGGTATTTGGATAATTGCAATTTTGCTTGTAATTTCACTTGTAATCGTTTCTAATACAATACGTGTTACCATGTACAATCGCAAACTGCAAATAAGCATTATGAAAGCGGTTGGCGCAACTAACTCTTTTATACGTATTCCGTTTATTGTGGAGGGCGTTGTTATAGGTCTTATATCGGCGCTTATTTCGGAATGTGTTGTTTACTTCTGTTATAGGGTAGCTACCGAAAAAATTATATCGTCGCTCGGAACTTCAAATGTTGTTTCGTTTGCATCGGTTGCTTGGCTTTTACTTGGCATATTTGCCGGTATCGGCGTGTTTGCGGGACTTTTCGGCAGTGCGGTAATGATAAGCAAATATTTACGTAAAGAGGGCAGTGAGTTCTCTGCCATTTAACAGGGAGTATGTTATGAAACTTAAAAGATTCAACAGAATTACAGCTTTGTGTTTAACGGTAGTTTTATCGGTATCGTTGTTTTCCGCAGGCTTTACGGCGTCTGCTGCAAACAGTGACCAGATTGCCGATTTGAACAGGCAGATAGAAGAGTTAAACAAAAAAATAAGCAACGATAAAAATAATGCAAAAAAACAGCAGGAAACCAAAAATTTGCTTGATCAGCAAATTGCGGCAATGCAGAAAAAGATAGATCTGCTTGACAGCCAGATAAGCACTACTAAGGCCGAAATTGCGGCAAGCGAAAAGAAAATCGAGGAAAAAAATACCGAGATAGCAGACACAAAAGAACAGTTTAAAAAGCGCTTGCGCTCCCTTTATAACAGTAACACAAACAGCAGTGTTCAGGTGTTGCTCGGTGCGGAGTCTTTTTCGGATTTGCTTACCAGAACCGAGCTTACAAAATGTATTTCCGCACAGGATAATAAAATTGTTGACGAGTTGACTGATGCGATTTCACAAATAAATACCGAAATTGCCGCAAATCAAGAACGTCAAAAGCAGCTTGACGCCAATAAGGCTGAAGTAGCTTCCGATAAGGCAAAACTCGACGCATCGGTAAAGCAGGTTAATCAGGTAATATCAAGTCTTAACAGCGGTATATCAACTGCACAAAACGATATTAAAAAACTCCAGAATACAATTGATTCGCTTACTGTAGGCGGTGAAGTTGATATTGAATTTGACGGTAAGTTTATTTGGCCGTGTCCGGGATATACAAATATTACATCCGGTATGGGACCGCGTTGGGGTACAACGCATAACGGTATTGATATTTCATCCGGCGGTATACGCGGCAAGGCGATAGTTTCGGCTGCCAGCGGTACGGTAACCACTGTTGTAAATTCATGCACACATGACTATCCGAAATACAGCAGTTGCGGTTGCGGCGGCGGTTTCGGCAACCATGTACGTATTTCACACGGTACATATAAGGGCGTGTATTACAAAACAATTTACGGCCATATGAAAAACGTGGCAAGCGGCATTTATAATGGCTTGCACGTAGGTAGAAATAAGGTTATAGGTTATGTTGGCTGCACCGGCTACTCGACAGGTAATCATTTACATTTCAGCATTGTAGCAGGCACTAAATATGTAGATCCGGAATTGTATGTATAATTTGTATCAGGGGCAATTTATTTGCCCCTGAATGTTTATAAAATGAAAAAGAGAATTGTTTTAAGATATATTTTTGCAGCAATGTTGGTTGCATTATTTATATTTGTATTTTTAATGTCGGCGGAAAACGCGGATAAATCCACTTCCACAAGCGGAAGATTAATTGCGAAGTTTGCAAATATATTTTCGAGTGATTATAAAAGCGGCTCGATACAGGTTAAGATATTAATAATTGCAAAATACCAGCACTTTGTAAGAAAACTTGCACATTTTACGGTTTACTTTTTAATAGGCGTATGCGGATTCGGATTTTTCAAGACATTTGAAAAAGTAAAACTTTATAAATGCTGCATTTTTTCGTATATTTGCGGCACATTGTATTCGGTAACGGATGAAATTCATCAGTTTTTTGTACCGGGCAGGGCGGCGCAGGTAACGGATGTTTTGCTGGACAGCGCCGGAGTATTTTGCGGTACATTAATTTTTGCTGTATCTTATATAATTATTAACAAAATCAGGGGTAGAAGAAATGCAAAATGAAAACAGTAATAAATCATCAAAACGTGAGCGTTCCTTAATGTTTAAAGCCGGTTTAACAGCTTTTTTAGTTTTGGCGGCCGCAATTACGTTTTTTTTGGCGCTTTATAAATTAGGCGAAATATTTGCTTTTTTCGGTAAAGTTTTATCGGTTATAGAGCCTATACTTATAGGCGCAGTTATTGCTTATCTTGCAAACCCCATGCAAAACTTTTTTAACAAATACGCACTTAAAATTTTACGCAAAATTTTTAAGAAAAACACAGGATTTGAAAAGACCGCGGCTGCGTTAAGTATTACGTTGGCAATGGTTATGTTTGTGCTTTTCATATTTGTTTTCTTCTACTTAATTATTCCGGAATTTTCAAAGAGCATTGCAACACTTATCGAAACAATACCGTCGCAGTTTGAGGCGCTTGTGGGAAAAGTAAACGGCTTTTTGGATGATAATGAAAAATTGGTAAACGATTTGAATACATTTTTCGAATCGCAAAAGCAGTGGTTTTCCGATGTCGTCACAAAAAATGCAAATGCAGTGGCGTCATATGTCGCTACAGGCGTTTTGGGCTTTGTAGGATTTTTAAAAAATTTTGTTGTCGGTTTTATGGTTGCCATTTATATACTTGCAAGCAAAAAAATATTTGCCGCACAGTGTAAAAAAATTCTTTGTGCATTTTTAAGTCGGGAAAAAGTTAATACTGTATTACGCGCAACAAAAAAATGTGACAGCATTTACGGAGGATTTATTAACGGCAAGCTGCTTGATTCGTTAATAATAGGTATACTGTGCTTTATCGGTGTGACCGTGCTTAAGATGCCGTATACGGTTTTGATTTCGGTTATAGTAGGCGTTACAAATGTAATACCTGTGTTCGGTCCGTATATCGGCGCGATTCCCAGTGCGTTTTTGGTTTTACTTGAAAGCCCGATTAAATGTGTTTATTTCGTAATATTTATAATTTTATTGCAGACGCTGGACGGAAATGTTATAGGTCCTAAAATTCTCGGTGACTCTACAGGTCTTTCGGCATTTTGGGTAATGGTTTCAATAATTGTCGGCGGCGGATTTTTCGGCGTCCTCGGTATGCTGCTGGGTGTTCCGACTTTCGCGGTAATTTATTATCTTGTAAAGACGATTTTGCGCCGCAAACTTATTGCCAAAAATCTTCCCGTCAAAACGCAGGCATACGGTAATGCTGCCGATATAAACACGATTTATACTGAACATACGGAGGCTGAAGACAGTGAGAAAGAGTCTGTTGATTGAGCAAAACAGGGAACTTTTCGATAAATTGCAAATTGCAAATTTGAAACTCAAGCGGTTAAATAATGAAAATGATGTTTTGAAAGAAAAAATAGAAGTGCTTGAACGCTCTGTTAAGGATTTACAGAACTCGGCGCAATCAAATGCGGTAATTTCTGATGATAAAGTTATACTTTGTGAGGACTCTCAAAGTGATGATGTTGTTGCCGACACGGCTGTCGAAACCGAAAAAATTGAGTTTGCTCCCGAAACGGAATACGGCTCGGAAATTATAGGTGAAATAGTTATTCAGACTTCCGTTTACAGTGAAAAGATTACCGAATCTGCAAAGGAAAATAAAAAAGAATTGCTTAACCTTATTATCGGCAGAAGTGAAGTCGCAAAATCGGAAGTACTTGACATAGCAATGTCCGACTCCGCAATTGAAAACAAAAAAAATATGATGAATTCCGTACTTGATGATACGGTCGAATATTTTAAAAGCGTTATAGAACAGTAGATAAAGAGAAAGTCTGTGCGGACTTTCTCTTTTTTTGTTAAAACTAATTGTATAAAAATTGCCGAATTACGCTGCAATTTGTAGATTTTAAAAAATAATTATGGTATAATATTTTTATACCGCCGGCGGTGGAACGCCGTCGAAGCGCTGACACGCTGTGAAAATCAAAGATTTTCGTATAAAAACACTGTACCAAAAAACATAATTTTTCGGGGGATATGTATGAATTTATTACATTTAAAATATGCTTTAGAGGTTTCGCAAACAGGCTCTATAAACAAAGCTGCCGAAAAATTATATGTCGGTCAGCCGAACTTGAGCCGTGCGATTAAAGAGTTGGAAGCGTCTTTGGGCGTTGCTATATTTGACCGCAGTGCAAAAGGTATGACCTTAACACCAGACGGAGAAATATTTGTAAGATACGCAAAGTCGATTTTAAAGCAGGTTGATGCCGTTGAAGGAATGTTTAAAAATTCTTCTGCGGCTAAAAAACGGTTTTCACTTTCCTGTCCGCGCGCCGGCTATATTTCCGAAGCGTTTTCAAAGTTTTCTTTAAACTTTGAATCGGATTCATCGGTAGAAGTGTTCTATAAGGAAACAAATTCTTCCGACACACTGAAAAATATTTTGCAGGATGACTATAAGATAGGAATTGTAAGATACGCGGATAAGCATGATAACTATTACAAAACATTGCTTGACGAAAAAGGAATAGACTACGAACTGATTGCCGAGTTTAATTATGTTTTGCTTGTAAGTGAAAAGAGTCCGATTTTAAAAATTAAAAACATTACGTTTGACGAGCTTAATAAATATATAGAAATCGCCCATGCAAACGCAACTGTTCCGACAGTTCCGTTTGACGATCACAAGGGTGATTTACAGGCAGATAATGCGCAAAGAAGAATTTTTGTTTTTGAAAGATCCAGTCAGTTCGAGTTGCTGTCGGAAAATCCGGAAACATTTATGTGGGTGTCGCCAGTGTCTGATTTAACGCTTAAACGATACGGTTTAAGACAACTTGAGAGCGATGCCAATAGACTTGTCTATCGGGATATGCTTATTCATAAAAAAGAGTATTCGTTAACCGACTTGGACAAATTATTTATTTCCGAGTTGTGTGCGGCGAAGAGAAATATTTTAAAGACAAGGTGATTTTATGAAGTGGATGATTGCGTCCGATATACACGGCAGCGCATATTATTGCAGGAAACTTATTGACAGGTTTGAAAAAGAAAATGCCGACAGGTTACTGTTGCTGGGCGATTTGCTGTATCACGGTCCGAGGAACGACTTACCGAAAGAATATGCACCTAAAGAAGTTATTAAAATGCTTAACGGTATTAAAAACAATATTTTTTGCGTGCGCGGAAATTGTGAAGCCGAAGTCGATCAAATGGTGTTGGAATTTCCGGTGTCGGCGGACTACACAATAATTGATTTTGGGAATTTTGCAATGTTTGCAACGCACGGACATATTTTTAATGAAAAGAATCTGCCGCCGATAAAACACGGGGATATACTCATAAACGGTCACACGCATATACCTGTATGTGAAACGGTTGACGGAATATTACATTTAAATCCGGGATCTGTTTCCATACCTAAGGACAACAGCTGCAACAGCTATATGACTTTTGTGGAAAATGTGTTTTTATGGCACAATATCGACGGGGAAGTATATAACAAATACAGTATGAATAACTTTAGAGAATAGATATATCGATAAATACAATACCGATATTATAAATCGGCAATGTACAAATAATATTTTACCTGTTATTATAATAATGTTAATATTTGTATTATTATGCAGTTTTCGGAGGTGCCGTAGTGAAAACAGGCGATATTTCACGTGCTACGCTCGGAAGATTACCGGTTTATTTAAATTATCTTAACAGTTTACCTGTTACGGTTGAAACCATATCCGCAACTTCTATTTCAAAAGGTCTTTGTTTAGGCGAAGTTCAGGTAAGGAAGGATTTAGGCACTGTATGCGGTGCCGGTAAACCAAAAGTCGGTTATGAAATTTCGACTTTAAAGAAGAGCCTTGAAGATATTTTGGGAAATAAAAACGGGGCGGCTGTTATTGTCGGTGCAGGCAGACTCGGTAGGGCGTTGTATAATTATAAAGGTTTTAAGGATTACGGATTAAATATTCTTGCTGCGTTTGACAGCAACAAAGCCGTTGTAAATGAGGAAAGTGTACGACCGATTTTTTACATAGATAAACTTAATGAGTTTTGCAGAAAAAACAATGTAAAAATAGGTATAATTACCGTGCCGGAGGCAGCGGCGCAAACCGCCTGCGATTTACTTTGCAACAGCGGTGTTAAGGCAATTTGGAACTTTTCGCCGACGCAGCTTAAAGCAGATGACACGGTAACGGTACAAAACGAGAATCTGTCACTGTCATTAGCTTATTTAAAATTACTTATTAATTAAAACGGAAAGGAGTGTTGAATTATGAATCTTGACAGAATAATTGCCGTACGAAATAATAAAACAGTTTACCGCGACGGAAATAAATGTTTAAAGGTTTTTAATTCCGATTACTCCAAAGCAAATGTTTTAAATGAAGCGCTTAATCAGGCACGTATTGAACTTACCGGTTTAAATATTCCAAAGGTTTTGGAAGTAACGGTAATTGACGGCAAATGGACTATTGTTTCGGAATTTATAAAGGGCAAATCTTTGCAGCAGCTTATTAACGACGACAGGGAAAATGCTGATAAATATTTAGAGATTTTTGTAAATACTCAGGTTAAAATGAATTCTGTGACTTGTTCGGATTTAAATAGTCAGAGTGAAAAGATGGAAAAGAGCATTTTGCTTACCGACCTAAATGCTACACAAAGATATAATTTGTATTTGAAATTAAAAAATATGCCGGAAAGCAATAACATTTGCCATGGCGACTATAATCCTACAAACATTATTATTACAGATGACGGCATACCGTTTATTATTGATTGGTCGCATGTAACCCGCGGGGATTGCTGCGCGGATGCCGCTTGGACGTATTTATTGTTTTTGTTTAACAACGACACGGATATGGCAAATAAGTATTTAACTCTGTTTTGTAAAAAAAGCAAAAACAATACAGCGTGTGTTAAAAATTGGGTGTCAACCGTTGCCGCATCAAGACTTATAAGGTGCAATGAGGCACAAAGGAACTTTTTGTACGGTTATGTAAACGACGAACTATAGTTTGGAATGATGTCGGATAATATTATCCGTCTGTAGTATAAAAAACATAACGAGGAGAATTTTTATGAAAATTACAGTATGCATCGGATCATCATGTCACATTAAGGGTTCACGTCAGGTAGTTGAGCAACTTCAGAAATTAATACATGACAACAGTTTATCTGACAAAGTTGACCTTGCAGGTACATTTTGCCTGGGACGCTGTAAGGAGGGTGTTTGCGTAACGGTTGACGACGATTTCTTTTCGGTGTCTCCCGACAGCGTTGACGCATTTTTCAAGGATAATGTTTTAACACGGGTGTGATTTCATGATAATTCAAATTTGCGTTGGCTCTTCCTGTCATTTAAAGGGATCGGAAGAATTGGTTGTTTTGTTTCAAAAAGCCATTGAGGAACACGGACTCGGTAACGATATAACACTTGCCGGCAGTTTTTGTACCGGCAGATGTAACCGTACAGGTGTTACGGTAACTATTGACGACAACGTATATACCGGTGTTACTACGGAAAAATTTGAAGAATTTTTCAATGATAACGTCTTAAAAAAACTATAGGTTGAGAGGTAGTACATATGGATTATCTTACCTTAAAAAAATCAAACTGCAAAAATTGCTATAAATGTATCAGACATTGTCCGGTAAAATCAATTCGGTTTTCGGGCAATCAGGCATATATTATAGGTAATGAGTGTATTATGTGCGGCCATTGTTTTGTTGTATGCCCACAGGATGCCAAACAGATTGTTGATGATACCGAAAAGGTTAAAGTACTTATAGAAAGCGGAGATCCGGTTATCGTAAGCATTGCGCCGTCATTTGCCGCAAATTATGCGGGTGTCGGTATAGGGGCAGTAAAAAAGGCACTTAAAACACTCGGTTTCTTTGATGTAGAGGAAACTGCAATAGGAGCTACAATAGTTAAAAATGAATATGACCGTATGCTTGAAGAAGGTACGCACGATATTATTATCACTTCCTGCTGCCATTCCGTAAATTTGCTTATACAAAAATATTTTCCGCAGGAACTGCAATACCTTGCAAATATTCTGTCGCCCATGCAGGCGCACTGTAAGGATATTAAAAGGCGTTATCCCAATGCAAAAACAGTATTTATCGGTCCGTGTATTGCCAAAAAAGATGAAGCCGATTATTATGAAGGATACGTTGACGCGGTGTTAACATTTGACGATTTGACACGTTGGATGAAATCACAGAATGTCGAGTTTGAAACCGTTATGGACAACGACGAAAACAGCAAGGCAAGATTTTTCCCGACTACCGGCGGTATTCTTAAAACAATGGCGCAGAACAACAAAGATTACACATATATGGCAATTGACGGTGTTGATAATTGCATTGCTGCGCTTAAAGATATTGAACAGGGTAAAGTACATAATTGCTTTATAGAAATGTCGGCGTGCATCGGCAGTTGTATAGGCGGTCCCGTTATGGAAAAATTCCACAGGGCACCTGTTGAAGATTATACGGCAATAGCAAGATTTGCCGGAAAAAACGACTTTAAAGTGGAACAGCCAGATGTGCTTGAGTTGCAAAAAACATTTACCGCTATTGAGCGCAGGCTTCAACCGCCGACCGAGAGTGAGATTACGGAAATTCTGCATCAAATGGGCAAGATTAAACCGTCGGATGAACTTAACTGCGGCTCTTGCGGATACAACACATGCAGGGAAAAAGCTATTGCCATATTCCATGGCAAAGCGGAAATTTCTATGTGCTTGCCGTATCTTAAAGAAAAGGCGGAAAGTTTTTCGGACAATATTGTACGCAATACGCCGAACGGACTTTTCGTACTTAACGAGAAACTTGAAGTTCAGCAAATTAATAAAGCCGCTTTAAAGATTATGAATATAAGAAATTCGTCGGATATTTTGGGAGATCAGGTGGTACGTGTTCTTGATCCGACAGATTTTGCGGAAGTACTTGCAAAAGGACGTAATATACATAACAAACGCGTTTACCTTGCCGAATACGAGAAGTATGTTGAGGAAACAATAGTATACGACAGGGATTATAAACTTCTTGTATGTATTATGCGTGATGTTACCGACGAGGAAGTACAAAAAGAAAAGAAGGAAAGTATAGGCAGACAAACAGTTGAAATAGCGGATAGAGTAGTCGACAAGCAGATGCGTATCGTGCAGGAAATTGCTTCACTGCTTGGGGAAACTGCTGCGGAAACAAAAATTGCCCTTACGAAATTAAAGGAGTCGATCAGCGATGAATAATCTATGTGCTGATATTGGCTGGAAAAGTATTAATCACGAGGGAGAGCAGCTTTGCGGCGACCATGTTGATATAGTTGAGCAGGACGAGAATTCAACCGTTATTGTTTTGGCAGACGGACTGGGAAGCGGCGTAAAGGCAAGCATTTTGTCAACACTTACCAGTAAAATTATTTCAACTATGATGGCGCAGGGTTTATCGCTTGAGGAATGTGTTTCAACCATTGCCGCTACCTTGCCTATATGTTCTGTTCGCGGGGTTGCATATTCCACCTTTACGATTATACACTTAATTAATAATTCTACAGCCGAAATAATGCAGTACGATAATCCGCAGGTTTTACTGTTGCGTAACTTTACTAATTACGATTATCCGAAAAGTGAAATTATTATCGGCGAAAAGAAAATATATAAGTCGGTTATAAGTCTTGAGGAAAACGATATTTTTATTGCTATGAGTGACGGCTGCCCGCACGCCGGAATAGGAATTGCGTTCAATTTCGGTTGGAAAATTGAGGATATTGCTTCCTTTATGGAAGGTCTGGCACCTGTGGGTTATACCGCAAAAACGCTTGCAACAATGCTTGTTGACGAATGTGATAAACAATACGGTTACCATCCCGGCGACGACACAACTGCCTGTGTTATAAAAATACGCAAGCGTGAGCCGATGAATATACTTTTCGGTCCTCCGCGAAACCGAGATGACTGTGACCGTATGATGTCACTCTTCTTCTCGAAAGAAGGCAAACATATAGTCTGCGGCGGTACAACATCTTCCATTGCGGCAAAATATCTCGGAAAACCCGTAAAGGCATCACTGAATTTTGAACGCAGTGATGTTCCGCCGATTGCCGAAATAGAGGGCGTGGATTTAGTAACCGAAGGTGTTATTACAATCAACAAGGTTATTGAGTATGCAAAGGATGCACTTGATAAAAATGAACTTTACGAGCAGTGGGGATTTAAAAAGGACGGAGCGTCAAGGATTTGCCGCCTTTTGTTTGAGGAAGCTACCGATATAAATTTCTTCGTCGGAAGGGCGATAAATCCGGCCCATCAAAATCCGGATCTGCCGATAAATTTCAATATTAAAATGAATCTTGTTAAGGAACTTACCGAATGTCTTAAGCAAATGGGTAAGCGAGTTAAGGTGAGCTATTTTTAAGGAGTAAAACAATGCGCAAATTTGATACAAAAGTTCAACATTTAAAATACAAAGTATTACGCGAGGTTGCACGCCTTGCATGGCAGGATACTTTAATGGAGAATGTGCTTAACATTCCTAAAATAATTGTGCCGGGAAACGTGCCGACGATGCGTTGTTGCGTTTATAAGGAACGCGCAATTTTAGGCGACCGCGTTAAGTTGGCTATGGGCGGTGATAAGGAAAACCCGAATGTTATAGAGGTTATAGAAACCGCTTGCGATGAATGTCCGATGGGCGGCTACGAGGTTACAAATGCCTGCCGTGGCTGTTTGGCTCACAGATGCGAAGACGTTTGCAAACGCGGCGCGATTACTTTTGATCACAATCATGTTGCACATATCGATAAAAATAAGTGTGTAGGCTGCGGAATGTGCTCAAAGGTATGTCCGTATACTGCTATTGTAAACCGCAAACGTCCGTGTGAAAATGCCTGCAAAATAAAAGCTATTACAATGAATGAAAATAAGGCGGCGGCCATAAATAACGATAAATGTATTTCCTGCGGCGCCTGTGTTTATCAATGCCCGTTCGGTGCAATAATGGATAAATCGTTTATATTGGATGCAATAGATATAATTAAGAAAAGCGACGATAACAATAAGTATAAGGTATATGCGGTAGTTGCTCCGTCAATTTCAAGTCAGTTTACATATGCAAAATTAGGACAGGTAATTACGGGACTTAAGCAACTCGGTTTCCATACTGTTATAGAGGCTGCCTTAGGTGCCGATATGGTTGCGTTTTCCGAATCCAAAGAGCTTGCCGAAAAAGGTTTCCTTACAAGTTCGTGTTGCCCTGCATTTGTAAGTTACGTTGAAAAGGCTTTTCCGGAGCTTGTACCCTTTGTTTCCCATAACCTTTCACCAATGGCTGCGATTGCAAAATACCTTAAGGAAAAAGATGAAAACTGCAAGGTAGTATTTATCGGACCTTGTACTGCCAAAAAGGCAGAGGTACGCAAAGAGTCGGTTAAAAAATACGTGGACGTCGCTTTAACTTTTGAAGAATTACAGGCGTTGTTCGACAGCAAAGATATCGACATTACCACACTTGAGGAAGGTTATCTTGACAACGCTTCGTACTTCGGAAGAATTTTCGCAAGAAGCGGAGGACTTTCCGATGCCGTTGCGGAAGGCATTAAGGAACACGGCATTGAAGATTTTGAACTTAAAACGTGTGCCTGCGACGGTATTGAGGCTTGCCGTATGGCATTGCTTAAAAAGAGTAAAAATATCTTGGACGCCAATTTTATTGAGGGTATGGCATGTGTCGGCGGCTGTATAGGCGGTGCGGGATGTTTGACACACGGTGAAAAGAATAAATTGGAAGTTGATAAATACGGTAAGGAAGCACTTGAAAAAACCATTACGGACGCAATATCTGTGCTTAAATAGCCGAAAGAATTTAAGAAACTTTTAAATTTAATTTTGAAAGTCATTTTATAATGTTAAAATTACATTGTAAAATGACTTTCTTTTTTGTTTATTACACCGCATTTTCGGTAATAATTCTATTAACGGAGGTGATACTTTTGTATAAAACAAAAGTAATAATATGCGGTGTTGATACGGCAAAACTGCCGATTTTATCGGATAAAGAAAAAGAGGTGCTGTTGTCTGAAGCAAAGAACGGAGACAAATCCGCAAGGGAAAAATTAATTAACGGTAATTTAAGACTTGTATTAAGCGTAATACAGCGATTTACAGGGCGCGGCGAAAATCTTGATGACCTTTTTCAAATAGGTTGTATCGGTCTTATGAAAGCCGTTGATAACTTTGACGCATCACATCAAGTGAAATTTTCAACCTACGCCGTTCCTATGATAATCGGTGAAATCAGGCGATATTTAAGGGATAATAATTCCTTGCGCGTAAGCCGTTCGATAAAAGACACCGCATATAAAGCAATGCAGGTTAAGGAAAAACTCACCTCAAAACTTGATAGGGAACCGACCGTAAAGGAAATTGCCGCAGAATTGGACATTCCGGAAGCGGATATTGTAGTGGCGCTTGAAAGTGTTGTGGAACCGCTTTCCCTTTATGAGCCGGTGTTTTCCGACGGCGGCGATACTATTTACGTCCTTGACCAAATAGGTGATAAAAACGACGATAAAAATTGGTTGGAAGAAATATCATTTAAACAAGCCGTTAAAGATTTAAGCGAAAGGGAAAAGAAAATTTTATACAAACGGTTTATGGAGGGAAAAACACAAATTGAAGTGTCAAACGAAATAGGAATTTCTCAGGCACAAGTGTCCAGACTTGAAAAATTTGCAATTAAAAAATTAAAAACCTGAAAATTTTTATATTCCGCATCATATAAATTTAACAGTAATTTAATTGCGGAGGGAATTATATGGTGTGCAGAGTTGATGATTTAAAGGATAAACAAGTTGTTTGTGTTAAAAGCGGTTGCGTTATAGGCAGCGTTTCCGACATTGAAATTAATTCCGATACGGGCGCGATAGTTTCTGTTATTATATACGGCAGGTCACGTTTTATGGGACTTTTCGGCAGGGAAAACGATATTGTAATACCGTGGTCGGAAATTTCCGTTATAGGCAGTGAGACCATTTTGGTAACAACAGATATGTAAGAATTTTAATTAATCAAGATAAATTTACCCCTAAAACAAAAAAATAACAATTATGATTTTGTTATTTTTGCAGAAAATACTGTTAGATGTACAAAGCCGCTTACGGCTTTTATTATCCTGTAAAGAGGGGAATTATCTTGAAAAAACCTATAAAATTTATAAAAATACTGACAGCCGCGGCGCTTTGTTTTTCGGTGACGGTTTTTTGCGCTATTATACTGACATATCCTGCCGTTTCCGATAATTACAGTGTTGTGGGCGGTACGGATTTGGTTATTGATTGCAATATACCCATAAAGGCAGTGGATATACGGGATAGCAGCGGACAAAACCGTGAAGTATCGGATGACTATAGCGTTGAACTGAAAATTTTGGGATTTATACCGCTAAAAAAGGCTACTGTTAAAGTCGTAAGGGAAGATGCGGTGTATGTATTAGGCGTTCCGTTCGGTATGAAAGTATACACGCAGGGTGTGCTTGTTGTAAATTTAAGCGAAGTTGATACAAAGGACGGTAATAAAAGTCCGGCAAAGCAGGCCGGACTTAAATTGGGTGACAGCATAATTACCATAAACGGCGAGAAAGTCTATACCAACGAGGAAGTTGCCGCAATTATTGAAAATTCCGGCGGAGATAAACTTGAAATAGTAATTAAGCGCGATTCACAAATACAAAAAATATATTTACAGCCCGAAATCTCCGCAAGCACAGGTACTTACAAAGCGGGGATTTGGGTGCGTGACAGTTCCGCAGGAATAGGTACACTTACATTTTATTCCCCTGCGGACAAGATAATTTGCGGACTAGGTCACAGCATAAACGATAACGATACAGGTCAGATTTTAAAAATCAGTTCGGGTGAACTTGTAAACGCGCAAATTATATCTGTTACAAAAGCGCAAAAAGGCTCCACCGGCGAGCTTCACGGCAAACTTTTGAGTAATAAGTACGGTAGTATATGCTTAAATTGCGAGTGCGGCGTTTATGCCGTTGCAGACACTGCATATAAAAGCGATTTGTTGCTGAGTGTCGCACCTGAACACGAGGTAGTAAACGGACAGGCTTATATATACTCTACCGTTACGGACGGCACGGTTAAAAAATACTCTTGTAATATTAAAGTGAACAGAAACAGCGAAGACGGTAAGGATATGACGGTGAAAATTACCGACTCGGACCTTATTGATATAACCGGCGGTATAGTACAGGGAATGTCCGGCTCTCCCATAGTACAAAACGGCAGACTTGTCGGCGCAGTTACGCACGTTTTGGTAGATGATCCGACAACGGGTTACGGCATATTTGCACAGGAGATGCTGAATACCGCAAAGACAGCCGCAAACAACAATAACAAGTTATTAGACGATGCAAGTTAAAATTTAAAATCCCGTTTGGAAAAACCAAACGGGATTTTCTAATTATTACGGTTTATTTTTCTGTATTCGCTGGGTGTAACGCCGATTTTTTTCTTAAATGCTTTATTGAAATTTGCAGAATTGTTAAATCCGCATTTCTCCGCAACCTCGATAACATTTAATTCCGGATTTGTAATCAGCAGTTGTGCCGCCATATCGCAGCGCTTGGAAATTATGTATTCAAAAACCGTTATGTTGTTTGTATGTTTGAAAACGGCACAAAAATAATTCGGACTCATTTTAGCAATGGACGACAGGTCCTTGAGCACAAGCGGCTGCCCTAAATTCTTATCAATAAAACTAATTACGTTTTTAATGGCTTTTGCGTGTGTAGGTATGGTATCTTCTGTATCTTCACCGATATAACCGAGGTTGCGTATAAGCGTTACGGTAATTTCATTTATAAACGATTTTATCATCAATTTATACTCAGGTCGTTTTTCAAGAATTTCATCCGCCGCGCTTATAATAAGATTTTTGATTTTTTCGGTATATATGTTTCCGCGCGGAAGTCGGTTTTTAAAAGTGGCGGAATGTGTAAAACAAAAGTTACTGTTTTCTTCCGAAAGACCTATTGAATTACTGTCCCATAAATATTTCGGATCAAAATGTATCGTTATGTATTCACAGTTGTCGTCTGTAACCTCGGTAACATAATGTTGCTCGTTACTGGAAAAAACAAATATGTCGCCGCCCATAAAATCGTAATTTGTATCTTTAACCGTATATATGCCGTGTCCTGAAAGAAAATAGGCAATTTCAAAGGCAGTGTGCGAATGTTCAATAAACGGTCGGCGGTCATGTGCGGTTGTTGCGCGGAAAATTCTAAGCATCGGTGTAGTTGACGATTGACTTCTTATTTGCAGATTGTATTTAATCATGAAAAAGACACCACCGTAAAATAGTTTGCAAATCAGGTAATATAGTTGTTGAATTGGATTTTTAATGAGTCTATACTTTATTTAGATTATATCAGATTTTAAATAATCGGTCAATAACTTAAAAAGGAGAATTTTTATGCAATCAACTTTCAATCGTTGTTCAAACCCGTCGGAGCTGCGCATAACCGATATGCGCTTTGTCGATATAGACGGTGCGCCTAAACGCTGCACAATTATCAAGATTATGACAAATCAGGGTATATGCGGTTACGGCGAAGTAAGAGATGCGTCAAGCAAAACTTATGCTTTAATGCTTAAAAGTCGTATTTTGGGAGAAAACCCCTGTAATGTGGATAGAATATTTCATAAAATCAAGCAGTTCGGCGGACCTTCACGTCAGGGCGGCGGTGTGTCCGGCATAGAAATTGCTTTGTGGGATTTGGCAGGCAAAGCATACGGTGTACCTATGTATCAACTGCTCGGCGGAAAATTCCGCGATGAAATACGCGTTTATTGCGACACTGACGTTGACGGTAAGCACACCGGCCATGATATGGGATTAGCGCTTAAAAAACGTATGGATATGGGCTTTACTTTTCTTAAAATGGACCTCGGCATCGGTCTTTTAATGGACGAGCCCGGTACTATCAACGCACCGCTCGGATTTATTGATGATATGAAAAAATACGCACCCCACATACTTAATGTTCAGGGCGGCAGTGTTACAGCCGATATGATAAAGGCACAAAAAAGTTATTCTATAGTAACAACGGCGCATCCGTTTACCGGAATACATATAACCGAAAAGGGACTTGATTATCTTGAAAACTATGTTAAAGAGGTAAGAGATGTTATAGGTTATGAAGTACCGTTGGCTATTGACCATTTCGGCCATGTATGCGTAGAAGACTGCATACGCTTTGCACGTAGAATGGAAAAATACAACCTTGCGTGGATTGAGGATATGATTCCGTGGATGTATACCGACCAGTATGTAAGACTTAAGAACAGCACAACACTTCCGGTAGCAACAGGCGAAGACATTTATCTTAAAGAGGATTTTGAAAAAATTATTAAAGCCGGCGGTGTATCGGTAATTCATCCGGATATATTGACCTGCGGCGGCGCTTTGGAACTTAAAAAGATTTCCGACATAGCCGACGAAAACGGCGTTGCAACCGCAATACATATGGCGGAAAGTCCGGTTGCATGTCTTGCCGCTGTACATACTGCAGCCGCAATGCACAATGTATTGGCGCTCGAGTTCCACTCTGTAGATGTTCCGTGGTGGGCGGATATGGTAACGGGAATAAACAATCCGATATTTGAAAACGGATTTATAAAGGTTCCGGAGAAGCCGGGAATCGGATTTGACGATCTTAATGAAGAGGTCATAAAAGAACACATCAATCCGAGTATTCCGGGATACTTTGAACCGACTGACGAATGGAATAAAGAATTTTCAAACGACAGGATTTGGAGCTGACAAAACTTGAATTTATTTACCGAAAAGAAATTTTTATCGTCAAAAACAAGCAGAGAACTTAAATATTTATACTATTCTCCAAATTCCGATGATAACGTTCCGCTTATAATATACCTGCACGGTGCCGGCAGCAGAGGTAACAAACTCTCTGCGTTGGCACATGTGGGGCCTATCGGCGAACTTGAAAATGGCAGAAATATACCTGCACGCATTGTTGCACCGCAATGCAATGCAGATACATGGTTCGAAATTTTTGAAACGCTTATTGATTTTACGCAAACAGTTATAGCCGAACAGGGTGTCGATAAAAACAGGGTTTACCTCACGGGAGTCAGCATGGGTGCCTATGCGGCATGGCAATTGGCAATGACAAAGCCGCAGCTGTTTGCGGCGCTTGTTGCGGTTTGCGGCGGCGGAATGTATTGGAATGCGGCAAGACTTAAAGATATTCCTATATGGGCATTCCACGGTGCATTGGACGATACTGTTTTGCCTGAGGAAAGCATTAAAATGGTGCGTGCCGTAAATGCAAACGGCGGCAATGCCGAAATTACGATTTTTGAAAAAGCGGATCACAATGCATGGGATCCGGCATTTGCAACAGAAAAACTATGGGATTGGCTTTTTGCACAATCAAGGAGATAATTAATATGAATTTTAATGACAGAGAAAAAATTATAGCTTTAACCCCGCTTTGGAAGGGCGAGCGTTTACCCGACGGCAGACCTAAGGTTGAGGATAAATATCTGGATGCGCTGTACGGTATGACTTTGGAAGAAGTTTGGAAACCGATATTTGTTTTGGGATACGAGCATCAATTTGTAGGCGGTGGGGAAAATCCGCTGAATACTTTGCACAACGATGACAGAAAGTTAGTCGGCAGGGCAGTTACCTGTACATATTGTCCCACGCGTCCCGATTTACATGATGTTCAGTTCGGCAGAGGTGCCGAAGACGGATTGCAGGGCAACTATAACCAGTGGGTAATAGATCATTTGTATGAACGCGATGTTGTAGTTTGCGATATGTATGATAAAATATATAAAGGAACATTTCTCGGCGGTAATTTAACCACCGCGCTGCATAACCGTACAAAAAACGGCGGTGCTGTTATTTGGGGCGGTATACGCGATGTCGAGCAGATGAAAAAAGTACCCGATGTACAGGTATACTATCGCGGTATAGATCCTACACCGATACGCGAATTTGTTATGAAAGACTGGAACGATATAACAAATTTCGGCGGTGCGGTATGTCTGCCGGGCGATGTAGTTTTCGGTGCCGGCGGCGGCGTATTGTTTATACCCGCGCATCTTGTGGCAGACGTTGTTGAAGGTGCTGCCAAAACCCACGTTAAAGACGATTTCGGATTTGAAATGATTTGTCAGGGAAAGTTTACCACAGCGCAAATTGATAAAAACACCTGGTCTGAAGATATGCTTGATATGCTGCTTGAGTGGATCAAGACTGATCCGAGGGGCGAAGAATATCGTGACCTTGATTGGTCGAAAGAATACGACCTTGCGCGTAACGGCGATCCTAATGATACGCAAACCGCATTATAAGCAGCGGCACTTTGTTATATTTTATTAGTAAGAAAGGCGAACTGGAATGAACGGTAAAAAAGCACTTGTTACAGGTTCTTCAAGAGGCATAGGCAAAGCAATTGCAACAGCACTCGGTGCGGACGGATATTATGTATATGTACATTGCGCCGGCAATATTGAAAAAGCAAAACAAACTAAACAAATTATTGAACAAAACGGCGGCAAGGCAGAGGTATTGCAGGCTGATTTGACTGATGTTAATTCCGTTAACGGAATTATTGACGGCATAGGCGGTGTTGATGTGCTTGTGCTTAACGCGTCTGTTCAATATAAACGCAAGTGGACGGATATAACCGTACAGGAAACAATGAAACAGTTAAACTGTAACTTTGTTTCTTCGCTTATGCTGATTCAACAGACTGTACCGTATATGATTAAAAACGGATACGGCAGGATTATAACTATAGGCTCGGTTCAGGAAGCAAAGCCGCATCCGGATATGCTTGTATATTCGGCAAGTAAAGCGGCGCAGACAAATATGGTAAAGTCGCTGTCGCTGCAGCTTGCGGATAAGGGGATTACGGTTAACAATGTCGCACCCGGCGTTATTTATACCGACCGAAACGTTGAGGCACTGTCTGATCCCGAATATGCAAAAACAGTCACCGATTCAATTCCCGTAGGATTTTACGGTAAACCCGAAGATTGCGCCGGAATTGTAAGTCTTTTGTGCTCGGATGCCGGCAGGTATATTACAGGTCAAAGTATATATGTTGACGGCGGTAAAAGCGTCAAATAATTTTGTGGGAGCGTACCATGTCTGAAATAAGTGTTAAATGGGACAATAACGGCAGTCTGCAGAAAATTGCGGATTTGCAGGATGAATACAAAATGAATTGGATATCGCCTATATATAAAACAGGCGATATAAAAGGATTTTCATATTCACACTGCGATAAAAATCAAAACGGCTGCAAGGTCTTTTTAAAAGGCTTAAATGATTTATATTTGACGGTAAACAAATACTTAAAGGATAATGTGTATACCGAAGAATATTTGTTTGAAAACAAGGGTGTAAATACCGCTGTTATTGATAAGGATAACGGTGCGCTTTCCTTTGCCGGAAACTCATTTTTCGATAAAAAATCGAATATGCTGCAAAAAAGATGCAATACCCATGTTTTTGTGGGGGAGGATAAGACTTATCTGTATTCGGTAAAGTTATGCGGTACCGCACCGTATTTGTATACGGATGTTAAAGAAGGCTGTTTTGTCGGTTATTCGCTGTCATCGGATACTGCTGTTACCGATAATGCGTCTTACGACAGAGGGCAAATTTGGATTTTACCGAAACGCACTGTATTAAAACCCGACGAAACACTTAAATGGATTATTAATTATTCTTTTATTGATCACAGACCTGAAAGCGAAGGATTTTTCTGCAATGCCGATAAGTATTCGCTTTTGCCTGATGATGTTGCAAACATAACCGTAAAAGATGTTTGCGATATAAAGGAACTTACGGTTAAATGCGGCGAACAGGAAATACCTATGGTTACTAACGGTAACACCGCAACGGGTGTGTTTGCACCTAAAACCTGCGGTCAGTACAAAATTGATATAACCGTTAACGGTAAGAAAACTTATATTGCAATTCAAAAACTGCCGTATGTAAGTGAAATTTTAAGCAACCGTGCAGATTTTATATGCAGAAATCAACAGTGTCTTGATAAAAAATCGAGATATTACGGCGCATATTTGATATACGATAATGACACGGGAGAACTTGTATGCGAAGAGGAATACACCGACAGAAATTCTGCCCGTGAAAGATTGGCAATGGGTGTTACGGTGGCATTAGCACTACAAAAATCAAAATGTGAAAAATGGCAGCGTTCAATTATGCTATACCGTGAATTTCTTGAAAAGGAAATTATTGATACCGAAAACGGAACCGTAAAAAACAGTGTTGATGATGATACGGTAAGGCTTTACAATTATCCGTGGGCGGCAACATTTTATTTTGAATATTACAGGGCGTTCGGCGATACGTCGGCTTTAAAAACCGCCGCCGCTGTTATGGTTAAGTATTACGGACTCGGCGGCGAAAATATGGAAGCACATGTTGAAATACACAGGATGCTGCCGTATTTGCAAGCGGAAGGGTATACTAATTTATATAATAAAGTTTTTAATGGGTACTTAAAGCATGCCGATTCCGTATGCAGACGCAGGACCGCTTCGAGTTCAAGCGAAGTCAGCTGTGCTAACGGTATGATGAGCATAATGGGCATTGTTGTAATCAACGCATTTTTGTTGACCGGCAATGAAAAATACAAAGCGCCCGCAGAGGATATTAAAAATATTGTAAACGGTTTTTTCGCTTTTCAACCCGATTTTCACTGTTACGGTATGTCGGTACGGTATTGGGATTTGTATTGGTTCGGAAAATGCCGCACATACGGCGATACTTTTCCGCAGTGGTTGTCTGCAAACAGCGCGGAGTTTTTAACATTTTACGATAAAATTGCAAATACGGATTCGTATAATACTATACGCGAAATTTTGCTTGGCGGGTTGTGTGTATACGGTGCGGACGGCTCTGCTTCCTGCGGTTATCTTTATCCGGATGAAGTCAATGTTTATTCATCAGACGGAAAGCCGCAAAAATACAGACCTATCGGCATACACCGCGGTAAATTTTACGATTCCTTCGCCAACGATCAGGATTGGACGCTTTATTATGCGGTGACATTACTGAAAGACTGTGACAAAAAATAGATTACACTTGACGCGGTGTCTGCGGCGGTATATTATATACGCGGTGAGTGCGCATGTATTTTTGGTACTATATTGCTTTTATAAGTATTACGGCGGTGGTTGTAACGGCGGCCGACAAAATATCGGCGGTAAAACACAGTATAAACCGTATAAGCGAAAAGGCATTGTTTTGCTTCGCGCTTTCAGGCGGTGCGGCGGCTATGTATTTAACAATGCTTATTATCAGACATAAAACTTTACACAAGCGTTTTATGATTGGTTTGCCTGTTATTACAGTTTTACACATTCTATTAATTTTTGCATATCTTTACTTGACAAAAGCAGTTTGAAGTAATAATATATTAGTGTATTTCGAGGCGAGGTGTAATTCCTCACCGGTGGTAACAGCCCACTAGCCGCATATGCGGTTGATTCGGTGCAATTCCGAAGCCGACGGTACAGTCCGGATGGAAGAAATGTGTTAATATGCATTTTTATGCCCCGATTGTAAAATTGGGGTTATTTTTTTTGAAGAAGGTAATTATATGAAAAACAAGATGGTATTACGCGGTCTTACGGTAAGCGCGATTATGGGTGTGCTCGGTTTTGTTTTAATGCTGCTGGAATTTCCGCTGCCGTTTATTATTCCGCCTTTTATTAAATTGGATTTTTCCGAAATTCCAGCAATTATTACGGCATTTGCGTTCGGTCCGCAGTACGGAATACTTGTGTGCTTAATTAAAAATCTTTTGCATCTCACCGTTTCGTCATCGGCAGGGGTAGGGGAACTTTCCAATTTTATTTTAGGTGCGGTATTTACCGGCACGGCAGGCATTGTGTACTTAAAACACAAATCACGCAAAAACGCATTAATAGGTGCTGTTGTCGGCTCGCTTGCCATGGCTGCAGTAAGCATTGTTACCAATTATTTTGTTGTGTATCCCGCGTATGTTGTACTGTACGGTATGCCTATGGAGGCAATAATCGGTATGTATAAGGCACTTGTTCCGACCGCCGATACACTGCTTAAAGACCTGCTTATCTTCAATTTACCGTTTACGTTTGTCAAAGGCATTATAGATGCCGCAGTTTGTTTTGCCGTATACAAAAAACTGTCGCCGATACTCAAAAATTCAGCAAAGACTTGACAAATGCAGCATTATATTTTATACTGTTTAAGTAAATTTAATATTCCTTATCAAGAGTGACGGAGGGATTGGGCCCTGTGATGTCCGGCAACCTGTATTATTATAAGGTGCTAAATCCCACGGTTTACCGAAAGATGAGGCTTGTACCGCTTCTTTTCGAGGCGGTTATTTTTTTGGAGGTATAATTTATGTCAAAAATGTTATTTACATCGGAATCCGTTACAGAAGGACATCCCGATAAAGTGTGCGATCGTATTTCGGACGCAATTTTGGACGCTATTTTACAGCAGGATAAAAACGCCCGTGTTGCCTGCGAAACTTTCTGTACAACGGGCATAGTTAATGTAATGGGCGAGATTACCACAAATTGCTATGTGGATATTCCGCAAATAGTACGCGACGTGGTATGCGATATCGGTTACGATAATCCGTCTGCCGGATTTGACGGTAATACGTGCGCTGTCGTGACTTCGATTGACAAACAATCGAGCGATATAGCAATGGGTGTTGATAAATCGCTTGAAATTAAAGACGGAGAAAACGACGAGTATAATTTAAACGGAGCAGGAGATCAGGGTATGATGTTCGGCTATGCCTGCAACGAAACGCCAGAACTTATGCCGCTGCCTATCTCCCTTGCACACAAAATGGCAAAACGGCTTGCAGATGTAAGAAAATCGGGTGAACTTGATTATTTACGTCCCGACGGCAAAACGCAGGTAACGGTTGAATATGTTGACGGTAAACCCGCACGCGTGGATGCCGTAGTTGTTTCAAGTCAGCACAGTGCGGAAATATCCCTTGATGTACTGCGGAAAGATATACTTGAAAAAGTAATAAAGCCTGTAGTACCGGAAAACTTGTTTGATAAAAATACTAAGGTTTATATTAATCCTACGGGGCGCTTTGTAATCGGCGGTCCGCACGGCGATACGGGACTTACGGGCAGAAAAATAATTGTTGACACTTACGGCGGTATGGCAAGACACGGCGGCGGTGCATTTTCCGGTAAAGATCCCACAAAAGTAGACCGCAGTGCCGCTTATGCCGCAAGATATGTTGCAAAAAATATTGTTGCAGCCGGAATTGCGGACAAGTGTGAAGTGCAAATTGCGTATGCAATAGGCGTAGCAAAACCGGTATCGGTTATGGTTGACACGTTTTCCACAGGTATTGTCGATGATGAGAAAATTGCCGATGCCGTTAATAAAGTTTTTGATTTGCGCCCTGCGGCAATAATTAAAAACTTGGATTTATTGCGTCCTATATATAAATCTACTGCCGCATACGGACATATGGGCAGAACGGATGTTGAGTTTACATGGGAAAAAACAGATAAAACCGAGGCTTTGAAATCGGCCTTAAATTCCGTTAAATAATGTAAAAGCGGCCTTGTTTTACAAGACCGCTTTTAAAATTATATTTCAAGTTTAGTTTCGCGTGCATAATAAAAAATATATTGTTGGATTATGCCTGCAAAGTCGCTTTCGGCTTCCGGCAAGCAGCCGTTAAACAGCACTTGTATTGCACGCTTTATCCAAACGTCTTTTGGAAAAGCCTCAAGTTTTCCCATGCCGTAAAGCATTGTGCAGTCTGCAACCTTTGCACCCACACCGTATATTTTTTGCAGTTGTTCGCGTGCCTGAATTATTGGCATATTGCTGATTTTTTCCAGATTTAATTCGCCGTCGGCAACTTTTTTTGCCGCGTCAAGTATGTATTTTGCCCTGAAGCCGCTGCGCAATACCGATAAATCCGCAAGGCTTAGCTTCGCCGTTTTTTCGGCGGACGGAAATGTGTAACCGCCGTCAATCTTTTCCCCGAAATTTTCACACAATCGTTCAACAATACCTTTAATTCGCGGTATATTGTTATTTTGCGAAATTATAAAGGAACATAATGCTTCCCACGGTTCCTGCCGTAATATCCTTATTCCGCTGCCGTAATGCGCTGCGGTTTTAAGTATTTCGTTTTTATTAAGAGAGTTAATTATACTGCGGTAATCTCGGTCAAGGTCAAAATATTTGCACCATAAAGTATTAAATTCGTCCACGCTTGTGTTGTAAAAGGTGACGGTATTGCCATGTTGAGCCAAATGCAGAAATTTACCGTATGCAATACCGCTGTAGGACTCATCTCCGTTATCTTTCCAGCGGAACGCCTGTCCGCAGTCAAGTGTTTGTTTAATGTTGAAGCAATCAATTTCTTTAACAATTAAATCGTTACCGTTTTGTTCAATAATCATCGTATTTCACCTAAAATTATTTGTTATTGTATATAATATCATATTTCGGCAAAAAATTAAAGTGTTAATAACTTTACATAATATGATGAATTATGTCGATTGTGGATAACCTACGGTGGATAAACAGGGGATTTATCCCACTTTTTAACCGAGTTATCAACAATTTTATGTTAACCGGTATAAAAAAATTTAAAATGCCCAAAATATTAACATTGAATATTTAGGTGGTGCAATTATGGTTAAAGGCGTAAATAAAACGGTAATTGAAATTAACGATACGGGCAGTAATTTTTTTGAAAAAGTAATACTTTTTGTAACGCCGCAATACAGCGGTATGAACACACGGCGGCTTAAATACGAAGCCGATAAAATAATATGCACATATTCGGGCAGGGCAACGTCTGTAAGGCAGAAGTATAAGCGCAGACGCATATTGGCATGCCTTGCGGCATCTGTTGCGGCGGCAGGGATAATAACCGCGTTAATATTAATTTTTAAATAAAATGTAAACTTTGGCAAGTGTTGGTAACAATACTTGCTTTTTTTACGGCTTTATAATATAATTCTTAAAAAGGGTGTGCATTATGGAAAGTAATTTTAAAATTGCCGCATCGTGTTCGGTGCGTTATATTATTTCGGCAATAGCAACTTTTTTTATATACTTATCGCTTGTTGTTATAATGACAGGTGCTTTTACTTCACAAGTCGGCTACACGGCATATAATGCCGATACAAACGAGGTTTTGTACCACTATTATTACGAGGACGGTGACGACCTTAAGAAAGCCGATTATGAGCAGCAGGGTGTTAACGTATCAACGGTTGCGCTGTGTTCTACTTTACAGGGCAAGCCTAAGTTTTTCGCTGTTTTTACAGGGCAGACAGTGGGGCTTATGTTAACGCTGTCGTTTATTCATAATGTTTTGTGGAAAGTCGGTGACAGCGATGCCAACCTTGAAACATTTAACCACCGTGACAGAGATTTACTGCGCGGACTGAAAATAGGTCTTTGCGCGGGTATACCGAATGTTGCCGCATTTTTAATTGCAATACTTGCAAGACTTAACGTTCTGCCGGGCGGCGTTGCCTGCATATACCGTTTTATTAATTACCAGTTTTTTGCTTTAGGTAATGTGTTCTTCGGATATTCGCTTATTAATTATTCGGATATTAGTTGGGGTTTATTGCTTTCAAGCGCCGTGCTTATGCTTTTGTTGCCTTTAATTTGCACAATTATGTATTTGCTCGGCCATAAACATATTATCATTTTAGATAAACTTATTTACAAGAACAAGAAGGATATGAAAAAATAATGGCAGGATTTTTCGGTTTATTCGATTATGAAAAGGAAGGCCCGGGAGTCAGCAAGGATGCTCCGCAAAAAAAAGGATTTATACGTTTTTTCGAGTTGTACTTTAAAAACTTTTGGAAGCTGACCGTAAACGGTATTTGGTATTTGCTTTTAACATTGCCTGTGGTTACATCAGGCTTGGCGGCGGCAGGTTTTACAAATGTTACAAGGAATATGGCTGTTGACCGCCATTCCTTCGGTACAAGCGATTTTTTTGACACAATTAAAAAGAATTTTAAACAGGCTTTGCCGGCAGGCATAATAAATGCACTGATTATAGGTTTTTTGTGTTACGATATATACTTTTTTTACGCCAATGCGGCAGGGTATTATAAAATTGCCGGTATTGCGGTTTGCATAACTGCGTTACTGTTTTTTTGTGCGATGCGTTATTATATTTGGATAATGCTTATAACGTTTAAACTTAAACTGTGGAGCATTTATAAAAACAGTTTTAAATTTGCTTTTGTGGGACTTAAAAGGAATTTGCTTATTTTTATTGCCTTGTTGCCAATGTATGCACTTTGCTGGTTTTTGGGCTCAACAGGGACGGGAATTACGCAATTTGCATTTTTTATTGTAATTTTATTTGTTTTGCCAGGCTACAGATTTTTTGCAATACAGTACAATGTTTTCGGTGTGATTAAAAAGCATATGATTGATCCTTATTATGCCGAACACCCGAATGACGATATTGAACTGCGCCGAAGCCTTGGGCTTATTGATGACGGATATGACGATTTAATATAAAACATAAAAACGCGCTTATCATAACCGATAAGCGCGTTTTTAACTATTAACCCATAAAATCGTTCTTTTCGCATTTTGTTATGGCAATACCTTGCTTGACATCGCCGAAAACAATAAGTGCGTCGGACGGCGTAATGTCGAACACTTCAATGGCTTTTTTAGGCAATTTAATGCTGCCGTTTGCCTCAAGTCTTGTCAGTCCGAACATATATTTACCGTCAACGGATTCTTCACACTCCGCACGGGTAAGCGGTATATTGACAAGAGCATCAAGCGAAATATTAAACAATCTTGCCAATTTAACGCATTTATTTATATCGGGAAAATTTGCACCCGATTCCCATTTGGATACGGACTGCCTTGAAACATCAATTGCTTGTGCAAGTTCCTCCAAAGTCATTTTATTTTTAAGCCGAAGTATTTTTAAATTTTCAGCGATTTTAAGATCCATATTTGCCTCCTGAACGGGAAAAGAGTATATACTACCGAAAATAATAACATAATTCAACAAAAAATTCAATATTAAGCCCTAAAAGTTGAGCAAAGCGGAAAAATGAATGTTTACTTGTTGACAGAAAAGGCGATGTAATATATAATAATTACCTGTATAAATGGATTATTTAAAGGAGGAAAGACGGCTATGCTATCCGAAGAAATGATAAAACTCGGTAAAGTTAAATCTGCGATACGCGAATTGTTTGAATACGGCAATTCCCGTGCAAAAGAAATCGGAAAAGATAATGTATTTGACTTCAGCATAGGCAATCCGAGTGTACCTGCACCGGAGTCGGTTAATAATACAATAAAAAAGTTGATTGATGAACTTGACAGTGTTTCCCTGCACGGCTATACTTCTGCCGCCGGTGACAGTAATGTCAGGAATTCTATTGCACTATATCTTAACAACCGATACCGTACTTCCTTTAAAGCCGATGATTTGTATTTAACCACCGGTGCTGCTGCTGCGCTTTCCATTACTTTTAAGGCGCTTACATGCCAGGATGACGAATTTATTGTGTTTGCACCCTTTTTTCCGGAATATCGCATATTTATTGAAAATGCAGGCGCAAAAGTTGTTACGGTTTCCTGCCGTACGGATGATTTTCAAATTGATTTTGAGGCACTTAAAAAAGCTGTTAATAAAAACACAAAAGGCATTGTTTTAAATTCACCCTGTAATCCTTCCGGTGTTGTTTTTTCGGCGGATACAGTTAAAAAGTTAAGTGATATTTTAAGGGATGCCGAGGAAAAATACGGTCATCCCGTTTTTATTATATCGGACGAGCCGTACAGGGAAATTGTTTACGGTGATATTGAAGTTCCCTTTGTGCCGGATTTTTACGATGATACGGTTATATGCTATTCTTTCAGTAAATCACTGTCGCTGCCGGGAGAGCGTATAGGTTATATTTTGGTAAACAGTAAGTGTGCTGAGCATGATGATCTGTGTGCTGCCGTTGCCGGTGCAGGCAGAAGCCTCGGATATGTTTGTGCCACAAGTCTTTTTCAAAAGATTTTACCGGAATGTTTGGGACTTACGTCCGATATTTCGGTTTATAAGAAAAATCGGGATATTTTGTACGAAAATTTAACAAAGCACGGCTACAGTATGCCGCATCCGGACGGCGCATTTTATTTGTTTGTAAAATCGCTTGAACCGGATGCAGTGCGGTTTTGCGAAAATGCAAAAAAGTATGAATTGCTTTTAGTGCCGAGCGACAGTTTCGGCATACCCGGTTATGTACGCATTTCTTACTGTGTTTCTACGGAAATGATAGAGCGCTCTTTACCTGCATTTAAAGCGTTGGCGGACGCCTATAAAAAAGGAGAATTCTAATGAATAATCTTGAAAAAGCAAGACAAATGATAAACGGAATTGACAAGCAAATGGCTGAATTGTTTTGCGAGAGAATGAGGGCGGCGGAACTGGTTGCCGATTATAAAAAAGAGAAGGGCTTGCCGATTTTGGACGCCGAGCGCGAAGAAGCGGTAATACGCAATAACTGTAAACTCATAGACGACGAAAAATATACGGAATACTACACAATGTTTTTACGCGATGTTATGAGCATTTCACGCAGTTACCAACACCGTATTTTAAACGGTATGCGCGTGGCATACAGCGGTGTAGAGGGAGCGTTTGCGCATATAGCTGCGGGTAAGATATTCGACGGTGCGGACCGTATAGCTTATTCGAGTTTTTCGGCGGCATACAATGCGGTAGTGCAAGGCGAGTGCGACTGCGCGGTGCTGCCTGTCGAAAACAGCAATGCGGGCGATGTCGGTCAGGTGCTTGATTTAATATTTTCGGGCAGTCTTTATATAAACGGTATTTACGATCTGTCCGTTACGCAAAATCTGCTTGGAATAAACGGTGCGGCGCTCAGTGATATAAAATATGTTATAAGCCAGCCGAAAGCAATAGAACAGTGCGAAACTTACATACAGAAAAACGGATTTAATGTTATTGCCTGTGAAAATACCGCACTTGCCGCAAAGCAGGTTGCAAGCAGGGGAGATAAATCCTATGCGGCAATCGCTTCTATTGAAACTGCCGAACTTTACGGACTTGACGTAATAGATAAAAATATTAACGAAAACAATGTAAATACAACAAGATTTGCGGTGTTGTCGCGCTCCCTGCATAAAAAGACGGACAACACGCCGGACACACATTCCGTGCTTTTGTTTACTGTTAGAAACGAGGCAAGCGCACTTGCAAAAGCCATTGATGTTATAGGTAAACATAATTTTAATATGCAAAGTTTAAGCAGCCGTTCCATGAAAGGACTTTTGTGGCAATATTATTTTTATATTGAGGTTGAGGGAAATTTAAATTCCGATGAAGGTAAAAATATGCTGGCAGAGCTTGCACAGTATTGCGACAAATTGAAAGTTGCAGGCACTTTTAAAAATCATATTGATTTAAAATAACGGCGGTGTTTTTATGAAAATTAACCTTGATTTGAAGGAAAAAAGTTACGATATTTATGTTGAACGCGGAATTTTAAAAAAAGCATCAGATTATATAAATCTTAACAGACGTGTACTTATAGTTACGGATGACGGCGTGCCCGCCGATTATGCCGCCTGCCTTGAAAAGCAGTGCAAAAGTGCAGTCAAAGCGGTCTTGCCGCAAGGCGAAGCAACAAAAAATCTTAAAAGTTTTGAAAAACTGTGCAGAATTATGCTGGAAAACAATTTTTCCCGCAAAGACTGCGTCGTTGCCCTCGGCGGCGGTGTAATGGGCGATCTTGCGGGTTTTGCTGCGGCATGTTATATGCGCGGAATTGATTTTTACAATATCCCGACAACGCTTTTATCACAGGTGGATTCTTCCATAGGCGGTAAAGTTGCGGTGGATTTTGACGGCGTTAAAAACATAGTGGGCGCATTTTATCAGCCTAAAATGGTTTTGATTGATCCCGATACGCTTTATACGTTATCCGACAGACAATTTTATAACGGACTTGCCGAGGCTGTAAAAATGAGTATGACGCATGATAAAGAACTGTTTGAACTCATTGAAAAAAGTAATGATATTAAAAAGGATATTGACACCGTAATTGTAAAATCATTGCTGATTAAAAAAAGTGTTGTTGAACACGACGAAAAAGAATCGGGGGAGCGCAAAGCGCTTAATTTCGGCCATACAATCGGACATGCGGTGGAAACTGTTAATATGGGAAAATTGCTGCACGGCGAATGTGTGGCTCTCGGTATGCTGCCGATGTGCAGTGAAGATATTAAGCCGAGACTTGAAAAAGTGTTAAAACAAAATAATCTTCCAACTGCAATTCAGGATGATGCCGATAAACTTTTGAAGGTTATGAAACACGATAAAAAAGCAGACGGCGACAGTGTTGACGCAGTGTTTGTTGAGAAAATAGGCAAGTTTAAACTTAAAAAAGTCAAAACAGACGATCTTAAAAATTTGTTGTAGGTGAATTATGGAATACGGTTTAATCGGCGAAAAATTATCGCACAGTTTTTCCCCACTCATTCATTCAATGATAGGCAATTACGATTACGAACTGTGCGAGATACAAAAAAGCGATATTGAAACATTTTTAAATAAGAAAGATTTTAAAGGAATAAATGTCACAGTTCCTTATAAACAGACCGTTATTCCTTTTTTGGATTATATAGATCCGCCGGCGGAAAAAATAGGTGCGGTAAACACCGTTGTTAACCGCGGCGGCAAGTTGTACGGTTATAACACCGATTATTACGGCTTAAAAGCACTGGTTATTAAGTGCTGCGGTAATATATCTTTAAAAGACAAGGACGCAATGGTATTCGGCACGGGCGGAACTTCAAAGACCGCTTTTAACGTTTTAAAAGATTTGGGCTGCAGAAATGTTTACATTTTAAGCCGTAAACCGTCCGGGAGTCAAATAGGGTATAACGAGGCGCCTGTTACGGCAAAGGACGCAGTTATCGCCGTAAATACAACGCCTGCAGGTATGTTTCCGAATACGGACGGTTGTGCAACCGATATAAGCCTGTTTAAAAATCTTAAAGTTGCGGTGGATGCGGTTTATAATCCGCTGCGTACAGACCTTGTGTTAAACTCGCAAAAACTCGGTCTGTCCTCAAAGGGCGGTCTGTATATGTTGGTAAGTCAGGCGGTAATGGCTTCGCATTATTTTTTTGATAAGGATTATAACGACGGTCTTGCTGCGGATATATACGGCACAATATTAAATCGGCTGCAAAATATTGTACTTACAGGTATGCCTGCGTGTGGTAAATCCACAATAGGCAAAGTTTTGGCTGCCAAAACGGGAAAAGATTTTATTGATACCGATGAACTGATTGTTGAAAAAACAGGAAAAAGCATTAATGAGATTTTTGCGGATGGGGGAGAAAACGGATTTAGGAAAATCGAAAGCGAAATCATCGCCGAAGTATCCCTTAAAAATAATTGCGTAATTGCAACCGGCGGCGGCGCCGTACTTAATAAAGATAACGTGAGGCGTTTAGCGCACAACGGCGTTATATGTTTTTTGGACCGTCCGATTGAGCAATTATTGCCGACGGATGATCGGCCGCTTGCAAACAGTGCTGAAAGCATTAAAAAACGGTATAACGAGCGTATAGGTATATATAATACCACCTGTGATTTTTCCGTACCGGTGATTTCGCCCGATGTTACGGCAGACAGTATAATTAAAATTTATAAAAACATAAAGGAAATTTAAAATGATAGCCCGTATAACTAAAGGATATGCTCAGGGTTCGGTTATTGCGCCGCCCTCAAAAAGCATGGCACACAGAATTTTAATATGCGCAGGTCTGGCGAACGGTAAAAGTATTGTCGAAAACATCAGCCTTTCGCAGGATGTTTCGGCAACACTTGATTGCCTTAAAGCCTGCGGAGCAAAATATGAAATTTCGGGAAACAGTGTCGAAATTGAAGGCATTGATGTCGATAATTTTTCCGTTGTTTCACAAGCCGATTGCAGAGAAAGCGGAAGCACGCTTAGGTTTTTTGTGCCGATTTTTATGTTATGCGATAAACCGGTAACTCTTACGGGCAGTAAATATTTATTTACACGTCCGCTTGATGTATATAAAAAAATTGCAGAGCAGCAGAATTTGCAGTTTGAGTTGACGGAAAACAGGCTTACGGTATGCGGAAAAATTACCGCCGGCGAGTATAAAGTGCGCGGTGACATAAGCAGCCAGTTTATAAGCGGACTTATGTTTGCACTGCCGACACTTAAAGGCGACAGCGTTATAAAACTTATTCCGCCTGTTGAAAGCCGTTCCTATATAAATATGACTATGGAAGCGCTTATGCTGTTCGGCGTCAGCGCTACATGGGTAGACGATTTTACAATATTCATTAAAAGCAACCAGCGATACCGTCCCTGCACGGTTGTGACAGAAGGCGATTATTCAAATGCGGCTTTTTTTGCGGCACTCGGCAGTATGGGAAACAATGTTGAAATAAACGGTTTAAAGACAGATTCACTGCAAGGCGATAAAGTAATATTTGATTTACTTAAAAAACTCGATACGCAGGATGCGGTTATTGACGTCAGCGACTGTCCCGATATTGCCCCGATACTTATTACGGTTGCCGCTGCAAAGCACGGTGCCAGATTTACAGGCACAAAAAGACTTAAAATAAAAGAAAGCGACAGGGGTACGGCTATTGCACAGGAACTTGCTAAGTTCGGTGCGGATATTAAGGTGCTTGAAAATGAAATTGTTGTCGGAAATACGGAATTACACGCTCCGTCAGGTATTTTAAACGGGCATAATGACCACAGAATTGTTATGTCACTGGCTGTTTTATTAACTGCCTTTTCCGGTGAAATTGACGGATGCGAAGCAGTAAATAAGAGCTTTCCCGACTTCTTTAAGCAACTGAGTGCCCTCGGTATTGAGGTTGATTTATATGAGAGTAAAAATAAGCAAGGATAAAAAATTTTTAATTATCGGTTTAGGACTTATGGGCGGCAGTTACGCCAAAGGGCTTAAAAAGGCAGGCTACACGGTTTATGCCATTACAAACGAACAGTCGTCCATAGACTATGCACTTAAAAACGGAATTATTGACGAAGGTTCGGCTTTTGTTGATGAAGAACTTATAGGCAAATCCGATATTATAGTTTTTGCACTGTATCCGAAAGTTTTTTTGGAATGGGTTAAGGAGCACGGTTACCTGATAAAACCGAATACTTTAGTTACGGATGTTACCGGTGTTAAGCAGTGCATTGTAGGCGATGTCCAAAAAATGCTGTTTGAACACGGCGTGGAATTTATTGCCGCGCATCCCATGGCGGGCAGGGAAGTTTACGGTGTTGAAAACAGCAACGAGCAAATATTCTACAACGCAAATTACATTGTTGTGCCTACCGATAAGAACACAGATGAGGCAATTGCTGCCTGCAGGGAAATAGGCCATATATTAAAGTTTTCGCGTGTTTCGGAGTTAAGTCCGCAAAAGCATGATGAAATGATTGCTTTTTTATCACAATTGGCGCATTGTATAGCAGTTTGTCTTATGACCTGCAATCCCGCAAAACATCTTGAGGAGTATACCGGAGATTCTTTCCGCGACTTGACACGAATTGCAAATATTAATGAATATATGTGGACCGAGTTGTTTTTGCTTAACAAGGATGAACTTGTAAGAATGATGCAATTGTTTATTGATGACTTTGTTAAATTAAAGGATTACATAGTAAATGACGATGTTGATAAAATTCAGGAAATGATGCGCATATCAACAAAGCGCCGTAAACTGTTTAATAAAAAGGAGATTTGGTAATATGAATATGGAATTTATCAGAAAACTGCCTATACCTAAGGTTGTTAAAGAAGAATATCCGTTATCACAAAAGGCCGTTAAAATCAAGGCGGAACGTGATGAGGAATTAAAGAAAATTTTTGACGGCAGAAGCGATAAACTTGCGCTTATTATCGGCCCGTGTTCAGCTGACCGCGAAGAGCCGGTGCTTGAATACATAAGCAGGCTTTGTGCTTTGCAGGAGAAAGTCCGCGACAAAATATTTATTGTACCGAGAATATACACCGCCAAGCCGCGCACTATCGGCGACGGTTATAAAGGAATGTTGCATCAGCCGAATCCCAATGAATCTCCGGATATGTTTAAGGGCATACTTTCTATAAGAAGACTGCATATGAAAGCAATTGAGGATTACGGATTTTCCTGTGCGGACGAAATGCTGTATCCGGAAAATTACAGATATTTATCCGATTTGCTGGCTTATGTTGCCGTAGGGGCAAGATCTGTTGAAGACCAGCATCATCGACTTACCGCAAGCGGATTTGACGTACCTACCGGTATGAAAAACCCCACAAGCGGTGATTTATCCGTAATGATGAACGCCATCAACGCGGCGCAACACCCACACACATTTATTTATCGCGGTTGGGAAGTAAAAAGTACGGGCAATGAGTACGCGCACGCAATACTAAGGGGTTATGTAAACAAGTACGGACAGACGTATCCTAATTACCATTACGAAGATTTAATGCGGCTTTATGAATTATATCAAAAGGAGCAGTATAAAAATCCGGCAGTAGTAATTGATACAAATCATTCAAATTCAGGCAAAAAATATGCTGAACAGGTACGTATTTGCAAAGAAGTATTGCACAGCTGCCGCCACAACAACGATATAAAGAAACTTGTTAAAGGCTTTATGATCGAAAGTTATCTTGTAGACGGAAATCAAAAAGTCGACGGTACGGTATTCGGTCAATCAATTACCGATCCGTGTCTCGGTTGGGAGAAGACCGAAAAATTGGTTAACGACATTGCCGAATTGTTATAGGAGAATTGTTATGAATCTTGAGGAAATTAAAGTTCAGACACTTTCCGCAGTCAGAGAGGTTTGCGAAAAATCCCATTTGAAATCGGGAGATTTGTTGGTTATAGGATGTTCCACCAGCGAAATCGGCGGCGGCGTAATAGGTAAAAATTCCAATGCGGATTTAGGCAAAGCGGTTTTTGAAACGGTTAATGAGTATTTACCGGGAAAAGGAATTTTTCTTGCCGCACAGTGTTGCGAACACCTTAACCGCGCATTGATAATCGAGCGAGAGGCACAAAAACGTTTCGGTTACGAAGAAGTTTGCGTAGTGCCGCAGCCGAAAGCCGGCGGTTCATTTGCCACGGCGGCGTATTACGGATTTAAAGATCCTGTTGCGGTAGAACAAATTACGGCAGATGCCGGTATGGATATAGGTCTTACGCTTATCGGCATGCATTTAAAAAGGGTTGCCGTACCGCTTAGACTGACAAATAACAGAATAGGTGAAGCGCTTGTTTGCGCCGCATATACACGTCCGCGTTATATAGGCGGATGCCGTGCGGCATATGAGCCTGTAAAATAAATAAAATCCCGATTGTATCGGGATTTTATTTATTTTTATTGTTATTATTGTTGTTATTGTACTTCGGCAGCCAAATCTTTTCTATTAACTTACGTATAAATAAAGTTATTGCAATGCAAAGCGGCCAAAACGGTGTAAACGGACCAACCCAAAACGCCGTGACTATTGTTAAGGACGCCATAAAGTGCCAGTCCTTACCGGTGAAATATGCGACGAGCTGCACGCCCAACACGCCGAGGCCGAACACCAAAACGGCAACCACGGCAAGTATTACAAGATTGTGCCAGTCCTTTACTTCAGACCAGATCCACTTGCAGAAATTAATTATTTTCAATTTAATTTTTTTTAATAATTCTTTCATTGCATATGCTCCGTACAGACATTGCAGATAAAATACCGCACACAGTAAACTGATTTATTTCACTACAGTTTATACCAAAAGTGTAAAAATTGCAACCGGTTTTGTCAAATTTTAAAATAAAAAATCGCAAACTGCCGTTTTTTCAAGCAACAGTTTGCGTGCAGATATTATTCTTTTGTAAACAAATTAATTATATCCGAATATATCTTTGAAGGATTTTCTATAAAATTGTTTTTAATTGCAATTGCCTGTGCTTCATCGGCAACCATAAGTTTAACACTTATCGCCGAAACGCCGTTTTCCAAAGCTGAGCAGGTAATAAACGTGTTTTCGCCTTCGTGAGATATTTTTATGTCCGTTTCTTTCATATTTTTGCGTCTGGCAAGCATTTTAAGTGTAGCAAGGCAGGCTTTGTCGCGAACGGAAATCGGCACGCTGGCACGCAGGGTATCCGCAATTTCCTTACCGGTCTTGGTAACGGTATAGGTCTGCGCGTTTTCATCGGTGCAACATATGTGATTCATTTTTACCAAGCTTTCAAGATTATCGCTTACTTCAAATATATTTGCTATGCCTTCAAAATTAAGCAATTCACAAAGTTCGGTTGCGGGCACAGGTTCCTTAACGGAATTTAAAATATAGCAAATTAATATTTTAATTTCCGAAGAACTTACAAGACCGCCGAAAGATACACCGGCAGATGCCGAATCAAACTCCATAATATCAACGCTCCTTAATAATGGTATACAATATTAAGTATAACGTTTTTTTACCGTTTTGCAAGTGTCAAATTCATCAACTTGAAAAGTCTTCGATAATACTTATTACGTCGCTGTAGGTTTTAAGTTTTATTCCGCTGCGCAGATTATCCTGATCGGTTAACGGAAGCGATACGGGCGAAATATCGTAACTTTTAATAAAATTGCCGTCTTGATAAAGCGATATTTTATTGTTTTCCGATTTCAGTATATATTCCGGCTGTGTCGTTTGTGTAACAGATGTGTCAGGTACGTCATTTTGTATTAACTTATTTTCGGCACTGTAGATTACAAGCAGAGTTGCCAGTGCCGTTATACAAAGAATAGAAAACGCTGTATATTTCATTCGCATAAATTCTTCACCTTCGGTATTATTTACCGAAAAATGTAAAGTATGTAAATTGTTAAAATATTGTAACCCCATTTTTTGCGTTTTGTGGTATAATATTTCTATGCCGACGGCGGCGGAATACCGTCGAAGTGTTGACACATTGTGAAAATCGCAGATTCATTGTATTAGGTATTACCAAATAATTTGTTTAACTTAATAATTTTGCTTTCAGGAGGTGCAACTTTGAGTAACAAGGGCAATGATTCAAAAAAATATTCTGACTTGAATGATTTTAATAATGATTCAATTGTTGATCTCAATAGCTTTTCCAGTTCTTCAAATAATAAATCAAATAAAAAGAACGACAAATCCGGCGGAAAGTTTAATAAAAGACGCTTTTTAAAAGCGTTGCTTTCTATCTTTTTGGTTTGCGTAATAACAGGCTCTATAATTGTCGGCGCATTTATGGTATATGCGTTTAGTTTTGTTGATTCGCATATGGAGGAAGATTTACTGGACCTTACACTCAACTTTACTACCACCGTGTATGTTAAGGATGATAACGGAGATTTTACCGAATATCAACGCCTGCACGGCGAATTTAACCGTATATGGATATCGGATGAAAACGGAAATATTCCCGACAATTTAAAAAATGCTTTCATTGCGGTTGAAGATCAGCGTTTCAGGCAGCACGACGGTGTTGACTGGAAGCGCACATTTGCCGCATTTGCAAATTTGTTTTTCCATTTTTATTCATCAAATCAAGGCGGTTCCACAATTACGCAGCAGTTGGTAAAAAACCTTACAGGTGATAATTCTTCAAGTCCGAGCCGTAAAATAAGGGAAATAATGCGTGCGCGTACATTGGAAAGTAAGTATTCAAAGGACACTATTCTTGAATGTTATCTTAACACAATTTCAATGGCGGGCGGTATGTACGGCGTTGAAGTTGCGTCAAATTATTATTTCGGAAAAAATACAAAGGACTTAACATTGGCTGAATGTGCCGCTTTGGCGTCAATTGCCAAGGAACCGGAGAAATACAGACCGGATAAAAATCCCGAAAACAATAAACTGCGCAGACAAACGGTTTTAAATCTGATGCTTGAGCAGGGACTGATAAGCAAAGAAGATCATGACGCGGCTTATGATCAGGATTTAGAAATTGTTGCAAGTAAGCAGGCCCTTAACGAAGTTGAAGTTAATTCGTACTTTGTCGATTCCTTGATAGATAATGTTAAACAGGGACTTATGGAACTTTACGATTTTGACGAGAAGCATGCAGCCACTAACTTTTACAACGGCGGATACAAAATCTACGCCACAATGTCGCCTTCAATTCAAAATGCGATTAATGATGTCTTTTATGACGAAAAATACGCATATGAAAGCAAGGACGGTCAAAAACTGCAGGGCTCTATGACGGTTATGGATTATGAAGGTCATATACTCGGTATGGCAGGCGGTATAGGCCCAAAAACCGCAAACCGTGTATTAAACAGGGCAATATCGTCACCGCGTCAGCCCGGTTCCACTATGAAGCCGATGTCGGCTTATGCACCGGCTATTGAAAAGGATTTAATAACATATTCAACCATTGTTGATGATACGGAACGCTGGTATAACAATAAAACATGGAAACCGAATAACTGGTATAAAAACGGCGGCTATTACGGAAAAATTTCGGTTGAATACGCACTTGAAATTTCCTGTAATACAATACCTACTTATCTTGTGGATTTACTGACGCCGCAGGTTTCGTATGACTTCTTAACGCAAAAGTTGGGACTTAAAAACCTGAACAGTAACGATATTAACTATTCGCCGCTTGGAATGGGCGGTACAAACGGCGGTGTAACAACGCTTGAGGAAGCCGCAGCCTATGCTGTTTTCGGCAACGGCGGTGTTTATTACGAACCCACTTACTACTATAAAGTTACAGACCAACACGATCAGGTTATATTGGATTCGCAGCCAAAAGCAACAGTTGCAATACAGGAAGATACAGCTACTGTTATGAATCATTTATTGCAGAATGTAGTTTACGGTTCGGAAGGTACCGGCCGCGGCGCGGGCAGCAATGTTAACGGAATGAAGATGTACGCTAAAACAGGTACTTCAAATGATGATATGAACTGTTGGTTCACAGGCGGTTCGCCGTATTATGTCGGCTCGGTTTGGTGCGGTTATGATAACCTTGAGCGCGTTAAACAGAGTGCAACGGCTAAGAATATGTGGGGCGCTGTAATGAAAAAAGTACATTCCGGACTTGAAAAGAAAGAATTTGCAGACAGTCAATATGCAGTCGCAAGAGAATACTGCACAAGTTCCGGACTTATTGCAACAGCTTCGTGTCCGCATAAAAAGACGGGTTGGTATAAAACAAGCAATGTACCGTCAACCTGTACGCAACATCCGTAATTAATATTTAATATTAAAACAGCCGATGCGGAAATTCCGCATCGGCTAATTTATTTTATAATGCCTATATTATTTTAAAAAACTTTTTGCGCTGTCGGTTAAATGCTGTAATTTATCTTCGGCAGCCTTACGGGTATCGTCCACGGCACCTACATAAATTTTAATTTTAGGCTCTGTACCGGACGGGCGGAAAATTACTTTACTGTTGCCTGAAAGGTCGAATTCAATAACGTTTGATTTCGGTAAATCAATTTTTGTTGTATTACCGCTTGCAACGTCGGTTGTAAGTGAAGAAAGATAATCTTTAACGGCAACAACCACGCAACCGGCAAAATCGTTAATCTTTTCCGTGCGCAGTTTATTCATTATGTCAGCCATAGCTTTCATACCTGTTTGACCTTCGAAAGTAAAGCTGTTTTGACTGTTTAGGTAGTATCCGTACTTTTTAAACAGATTGTCGAGTTGTTCAAGTAAAGTTATACCCTTTTCTTTATAATATTCCGCCATTTCGCAAATAAGCATTGAAGCAACAACCGCATCTTTATCCCTTACATATGTTCCGGGTAAATAACCGTAACTTTCTTCAAAGCCCAGAATATAGCGGTTTTCTTCATGTTTGTTTTCAAGCAAGGCTATTTGTTCGCCGATAAACTTAAAACCTGTAAGTACATTAATCAGCTTGCAACCGTGTGCATCGGCAATTTTTTGACAAATTTCCGTTGTAACTATTGTTTTAACCGCAACAGGATTTTTCGGTAAAGTTCCGTTTATACTTCTTACTTCCAAAATGTAATTTAAGAGTAAGGCACCGACATCATTACCTGAGAGCAATGTGTAATCATCACCGTCGCGTACTGCAATACCCACACGGTCTGCATCCGGATCGGTAGCAAGCAGCATATCGGCATTAACTGTTTTGGCCAATTCAAGCGCCAACTCAAACGGTTGTCTGAGTTCGGGATTCGGATACGGCGCAGTGGGGAAGTTGCCGTCGGGCAGTTCCTGCTGACTTACAACGGTAACATTAGTTACACCTATACGTTTTAAAATACTGCGTACGGGCTTATTACCGGTGCCGTGTAAAGGTGTATAAACTATTTTTAAATCAGCCATATTTAATTTGTCGCTGTAAATAGACTGCTTTTGTACTTCGTCCAAATATGATTCAATTACAGACTGACTGATGTATTCGATACTGCCGTTTGATACCGCTGAAGTAAGGTCTGTGCTTTTAATGCCTTTAAAATAATCAATGCCCTGCATAATATCGGTTATGTTTGCGGCAGCTTCGGGGGCGAGCTGACAGCCGTCCGGACCGTAAACCTTGTATCCGTTATATTTTGCGGGATTGTGACTTGCGGTTATAACTATTCCGGCGTCGCATTTAAAATACCTTACGGCGTATGAGAGCATCGGAGTCGGCATAAGTTCATCGTAAATATAAACTTTTACACCGTTTGCAGCCAAAACACAAGCCGCTGTTTGTGCAAACAGGGTTGATTTAATTCTGCTGTCGTAAGCAATGGCAACACACGGTTTTTTACTTACAGAGTTAACATATTGTGCTAAAGCTTGTGTTGTGCGGCCGACGGTATATATGTTCATTCTGTTGGTTCCCGCGCCTATAACACCGCGAAGGCCCGCAGTTCCGAAATCAAGTTCTCTGTAAAAACGATCCGAAACAGCTTCGCTGTCGTCCTTAATCCATTCAAGTTCTGTAATTAAGTCCGAATCGCCGGTTGCATTTTTCAGCCATGAGTTGTAAAGTTCTTTATACACTGTGTATTACCTCCGAATAATTATATACATTATTTTAATATTAAACGACTGCTATGTCAATATTGTACAGCAAAAATTTACTTGACAAATATATATAAATGGGTTAATATAAAATAAATTATTGGTTGTTTTATGGAGTTTTTATGGATTCGCTGAACGAAGAAAAATATCGTTTATTTTCCGATGAAGAATTGGTAAATCTCATCAACTCCTCCGACGCAACCGCTTTACAGGTACTTATAAAAAAGTATATGCCGGTTATTACCGTTAAGGCATCTAAATTTTGCAACGGCGCAGGGGATAATGACGATTATATACAGGAAGGCATAATCGCGCTGTATTCGGCAGCGAAGGTCTACAATTCCGAATCGGCTTCCTTTGCCGTTTTTGCAGGCGTTTGCATTGACAGGGCGTTGGTATCGTACTTTCGTAAACGTTTCCGCAAAAAACAGGTACCGACTTCGGCATTGGTTTATTTTGAGGATAATGCCGATATTTCCGGCAAGTCCACACCGGAAGCGGATTTTATTGAAAAAGAAGAGTGTGCAGCCTTGATCCGCGGTATAAAGGATGAACTATCACATACGGAGTACAAGGTACTTTTGATGTATTTGGAAGGCAATGCATACGACACAATCGCTGACAAGCTCGGTTTACCGGTCAGGGCAGTTACAAATTCAATGTATCGTACCAGACGCAAGATTGAGCTGTTAATAAAATAAATGCCCTTTGTAGCTTAATTTTGCAGAGCGTTGTTTCATTTGTTTCAAAGGTGGCGGTGCAACTCCGTCCTGGGCGCAAAACCAAATCGAGAGAGGTAAAAAAGATGTTTGAAGACAAGACTTTAGTATGCAAGGACTGCGGACAGGAATTCGTATTCACCGCAAGGGAACAGGAATTCTATGAATCCAAAGGCTTTGTTAATGAGCCGCAGCGTTGCAAGCCCTGCCGCGATAAGCGTAAAAACGCAGGTAAGGCTCCGCGTGAATTGCATGACGCAGTATGTGCTGCTTGCGGAGGAGTTGCAAAGGTTCCTTTCGTACCGCGCGATGACCGTCCGGTATATTGCAGCGAATGCTATGCAAAAATGAAAGAAAATTCCGACGCAGAATAATCTGTAGGTTTTCGATTGACTTTTTACCACCCATTAGTTTAATGGGTGGTTTTTTAAATAAATCACATTGTATTTAATATTTTATTAATATTATTTACATAATTTTGTAGCAGTTTATCGGTAAAATATTCTTCGGAGGGGTTAATATGTCTGATTATAAAATAATGATTGTTGACGATGATACCAATATATGCGAGCTTTTAAGACTTTATCTTGAAAAAGACGGATTTGATACTGTTGTTGCAAATGACGGCGCGGATGCCGTAAAATTATTCGGTGAGAAAAATCCGGATTTAATTTTGCTTGACGTTATGCTTCCTTCGCTTGACGGCTGGCAGGTATGCCGCGAAATACGCAAGTCGTCCGAAGTGCCGATAATAATGCTTACTGCCAAGGGTGAAACATTCGATAAAGTTTTGGGACTTGAACTGGGTGCCGATGATTACGTTACAAAGCCATTTGACACCAAAGAGGTTATTGCGCGTATTAAAGCGGTTTTAAGGCGTTCAAAATCAGTCAAGGAAAACAACAAAAAGGAAGTTGTTTACGATAAATTGCGGATAAATCTTACTAATTATGAGATGATTGTAGACGGAAAACAGATTGATACTCCGCCGAAAGAACTGGAACTTATTTTTCATCTGGCAAGCAACCCGAACCGCGTATTCACGCGTGACCAATTACTTGACGAAGTATGGGGATTTGATTACTACGGCGATTCGCGCACGGTGGATGTACACGTAAAGCGTTTGCGTGAAAAATTGGATAATATTTCGGATAAATGGAATTTAAAAACCGTTTGGGGCGTCGGCTATAAATTTGAAGTTAAATAGTGCGTTATGAAACTTAAATTTTTTAAAAAACTGTTTTTTACGGTCGCTTGCGTAATTATTGCAAGTCTTATGGTTACGCTTACAATAGTAACTTTTGTTATATCAAACTATTTTTCCAAAGAAAAATACAAAACACTCGACAGCACTTGTAAGGCAGTGTCAGGCATTGTTCTTACGGATATGACATCATCAAACTTTAAGCGCAATATATACAACATAATAAATGTACAAAACGATGTATCCGGTGTGGATATATTTGTAACCGACGCTGCAGGCAAAGTAGTTGTATGCGGATGTCAGGACTTTTTAATGCGTAACACCTGCAAACATTCCGCTGTTAATGTCAGCACCGAAATCATAATGAATATTAATTCGGACGGTTATAAAACCGTAGGCACGCTTAACGGTGTTTATGATGACGATAATTATATATTTGCAAGACAGGTAAAATCAGCCGATAATTCGGTTTACGGTTATGTTTTTTCGGCAACGTCAACACAAAGTCTGCGCTCGCTTTTAAGGGCTATAACAAGGATGTACTTTTTTTCATCCCTTTTCCCGTTAATTATAATGTTCTTTATTCTTTATGCTATGACGTATAAATTTTTAAAGCCGCTGCAACTTATGTCCGATGCGGCAAAATCAATGTCAAAAGGCGATTTTTCACAAAGAATACCCATTATGAGTGATGACGAAATAGGGGAACTGTGCGTATCATTTAACAATATGACGGATTCGCTGGCGCAGCTTGAAAATATGCGCAGGAGTTTTATAGGCAATGTTTCGCACGAATTGCGTACACCGATGACAACCATTGCGGGATTTATTGACGGCATAATTGACGGAACAATAGAAAAGGACAAACAGGATTATTATTTAAAAATCGTATCCGATGAGGTCAAGCGCTTATCGCGCGTTGTAAAAGCAATGCTTGATCTTGCAAAGCTTGAAGCGGGTGAAATACCCTTAAAGCCGACGGATTACAATATTTCGGAACAAATTGTAAATGTTGTTTTAAGCAGAGAAAACCAAATTGACGCAAAGCATATTGAAATAATAAATATCGATAAATTAAAACCGGCTTATATTAATGCCGATTACGACTTGATTTATCAGGTCATTTACAATCTTGTGGATAATGCCGTTAAGTTTACAAATGACGGCGGCAGCATTACTTTTGACCTTATAACGACAGAAAACACCGTTCAATTCTCAATTAAAAATACAGGTAAAGGCATACCAAAAGAAAATTTAAGCAAAGTGTTTGAACGGTTCTATAAGGGTGATAAATCGCGTTCCGCAAATACCGAAAGCACGGGAATAGGTTTATATATTGTTAAAACAATAATTAATATTCACGGCGGAAAAATTGCGGTTGACAGTGTGGAAAACGATTATACGGTATTTAAAGTTATGTTGCCGATAAAAAAGAATAATTAATATTTTACGGAGGAAATTTTATGTCTGAAATCAATAATAACGATACCGATTTTGAGCCGAATACGGAAATTGTAAACGAAGATACCGCCGGCACTGATGATACACAGATTGAAAACAATACACAAACATCGGACACCGCCGATACAAATGAAGTGTTTGACACCGAATTTGAGCCTGTAACCGATGTTCCCGTTGTTGAAAAACAAATACAGTCGGGTAATAACAAACGCGGTTTGCGTGCGTTTATTATAGTCCTGTGTGCGGTTCTGGCACTTAGCATGGCGTGCACGGGCGGCTACTTTTTGGGAAAAAGTTCACTGAAATCAGTAAGCAAGGGCAGTTACAGCCTTAATCTTTCTTCCAAGCCGACCGACGGCACAGCTATGACCGCACAGGAAATTTATAATTCGGTAAATCAATCGGTTGTGGGCATTGTGGTTTACGATTCCACGGGTATTAAAAGTTATGCCAGCGGTGTGGTTTATTCCGAGGACGGATACATTATTACAAACGACCACATATACGAAGAAGTTACCGACGCCAAATTTAAAATTTATGCGTACGACGGCAATACTTACGATGCTGTTTTTGTTGCAGGCGATAACAGAAGCGATTTAGCTGTTTTAAAGATAAATGCGGACGGATTTTTCCCTGCAACATTCGGTAATTCCGACGAACTGGACTACGGAGAAACGGTTTATGCAGTAGGCAGACCTAATGATGCTACCGCAGCGTCCTCTATTACTTCCGGTATTGTTTCGTTTTTAAACAGACGCGTAAGGGGTTCGGCTACCAATTATTCTTCAAAATTAATTCAAACAGACTCCGCAATAAATCCCGGAAGTTCCGGCGGTGCGCTTGTTAACGAATACGGTCAGGTAATAGGTATTACATCGGCAAAACTTGTGGGCAGCAAGTACGAGGGGGTAGGTTATGCAATACCTACAACAACTGTAAAAAAGGTTGTGGAGTCGCTTATTGCAAACCATACCGTTATTGACAGGGCGAAACTCGGAATAAGCTATACCGCGGTTGATGCCGTAACCGCCGAGGCCGAAAATACATCGGCAGGTCTTTTGGTAAGGGATGTAAGCGGTAACGCCGAATTGGCAAAAGACTTACAGGTCGGTGATATTATTACAAAGGTTAACGGTCAGGAAATTGTCAGAGATGACGTAATTCTTGATATTATAGAAAACAGTAAACCCGGAGATACGCTGACGCTTACTTATATAAGCAAGGACGGCGGTACCGAAAAAACCGTCGAAGCGCGGCTTTTGCAGGCAGAATCAAATTCAAGCTACAAAACTTCGGAAAATGCCGATAACAGTACGGCAAGTTTACCGAACGACAGTTCTTCATCAGACGGTACATTTGATTTTCCGTACGGATATTAAAAATTGATAAAAGCGAGTTAATTTTAAGAATTAACTCGCTTTTTCTCTCTTATAAACGAAACAAATATTGAAATCAGGGACAGTGATTCGTTTAAGATTCCCGCATATGAGCCGACAAAAACATCATAAATTAAAAAGGCGCTGCACACGGGGACCGATAAAAGTTTTGTGAGTTTCGGTTCCTTCACCCAAAGCGATATTGTCACAAGTGTCGACGCACACATGGGTAAAAGACTTAAGGCGGACTTCCAGCTTAAAACGGCGAGCGCCCAGCCTATTATTATAAACACGGCAGGCCATAATTTCGATTTTGCCCATTTTTTATTTTCGTTTAAAAATACGGTTTCGCGTATTATGCCTACGGCATTCGGTATTGCACCTGCAAACGCAAATATCAGTATGTAATGTATACTCCATAAAATATCGGCGGATAATTTGCGTATAAGCAATTTTTTGCGTGTTTTTTGTTGGTACAGCGTAACAAGCATATATGTGCCGCAAAGTCCCAATATCTGCGATATAATATTTAAAATCGTTTTCCACATATCATTATAAATATTTTTCAAAGTTAAACTTTGAAAGGCGTATATGTTTGCGGTCTACCGTATAAGAAATATACATTTCGTCACCGTATATTCGTACAAACGGATAGAAACAGCTTTCTTTCATATTGCAAACAAGTATCGGTACACTGCGGCTCAAGTCGTCCCTGTTAACCTTGATTATACCGAAACCGTCACGGTTTATGGGTGCATGTACAAGGTACAATTCGTTTTTATAGTATATAAAATCGGAACGTGACTGCGTATCTGCAATAAGGAACGGTTTATCCCATGTTCCGTTTACTAAATCGTAACAGGTTAAAAATCCCTGACCTGTCTCGTTTTGGCGTACAAAATAATAGCATTTGTCGCCGATTACATATGTGGCGTTTTCCCACAATGAAAGATTGATAAAATCGGGAGTTGAAACGTATTGCCATGTTATTAAATCTTTGCTTTTAATAATGCAGTTCATATTGCCTGAGTAAGCGCCTGTATAATAATATGTTTCGCCGTTTTCCACCCTTGAAGATAATTTCTGCATTATGCCTATATCCACAAACATACTTTTATGCGGTATATTATAATACGAAAGCGCAGATTTAATACCGCTCATACTAAAATCGTTTGTAATTTCGTTTACTTTAAAACGGTTGGGACGTATTGCGGACAGCGTGTGTGTTTTAATATCGAATGTACAATAAAATCTGTAATATTGTTTTTCATCTGCCGCAGTCCACATTACATATATTTTATCTCCGCCGGTATGCATAAGTATTGTGTCGTATACCTTTGTAATTTTTCTGCCGTCAAGCATATCACCGACTTTTTGTATGGTAACTATTGTCATATCCTTAACGTTGTTTTCGGGACAAAATGCCAAACGCGCCTCTTGATAGTCGGGATCTTCTGCATCGCTTCCCGTATTGGCATAATAAGTCATATAAATTATGCCGTCTATTATTTTAAAGGTGGATACATGTACCATTCGGTCGATATTATCGCAATTATTGTTCTTGCAATATTCATCGTTTTTTTCAAAATCACCTATAATATTACTTTTAATTTCTTGTGCGCATCTGTCGCCCTTTTCAACGGCTTTTTCGTCATTTTGCGGACGGATAAATCCGTTGTAATTCATTATCGGCTCATTTTTGGTCTGCGGTACATGGTTTTCGGTTTTTATATCATTCGTAAAAATTTCGCTTTCGGGTTTTTTGCGTATAATATTTACTGCCATAATTAACTCTCCTTATTATTCATGCTTGTAGTATAAGACAAATTATGCTATAATACAAGTCAAAATATAGTTGTTAACGGACAAAAATATCACAAAACGGGGCAGTTAATATGTTTTATCAAAATAATCCCGAAATACAGATTATCCGTAACAGTCGGATATCGTACGAAACCCATATTCATTCCGAAATTGAAATAATTGCCGTTTTTAAAGGTACGGCAAAACTTTTATTTAACGGTGCTGTGTATTGCATTGAAGCGGGTGATATTGTAATTATCCCGCCGAATACCGTACACGGTTATTCAAGCGAGCATAATATTGATGTAGGCAAGTTTATATTTAACCCGTTAATAGTTAACGATATTGCGAAATATACCGAAAAATCGCTTATGTATCCTATTGTAAAGGATAGAAAAATATTGGATTTATGTAATGAAATTATCTGTACAAAGGACAAATGCAGCGACAATGTTAAAAGGGCGTATTTAAATCTGCTTACAACTCTTTTAACGGAAAGTTGTGTTTTTACCGACAGAAAGTCTGTTGAAAGCGGAATGGTATCCTTTATATTGGATTACTGTCAAAAAAATTATACCGATAACATCACACTTGATAGCGTTGCGGCGAATGTGCATATAAGCAAAAGCTATGTGTCGCATATTTTTGCAAATAGCATTAAAATGAATTTCAGGGATTATTTAAACTCGCTTAGAATCAGCAAAGCATTAAAACTATTAAGGCAGGATGCAAATTTACCAATTACCGAAATATCCCAGCAATGCGGTTTTCAGTCAATACGCACATTTAACCGTGCATTTAAATCTGTCACAGGGCATACACCCAAAGCGTACAGGCTGTCTTTTAAATTAAATACCAAAGCAGGACAAATTTAAACTTGTCCTGCTTTTTCTTCGACATTTTTTTAGTTGTATGCGTAGTAGAATAAGTTTACGGGTGATGCAAAAATGATAATCTATGCCGATGTTTTAATATTTGTAAATATTATTGTTAATTACTTTTTGCTGTCGCTCAGCGCACTGATAAACAAGCAAAGTTGCAAGATTTACCGCATAATCTCGGGTGCGGCGGTCGGCGGTGTATTTTCACTTTACATTTTACTGCCGGTTAACAGTACGTTTATTGATATTGCGGTAAAACTGGTTTGCAGCTGCGTAATGATTTTAATAACATTCGGCTTTAAAAATATAAAGATATTTTTGCGTAATACCGTATCGCTTTTTGTGTCATCTTTTATATACGCCGCAATAATGCTTTTGATATGGCAGACTTTTAAAACGAATGCCGTTTTTGTCAACAACTCAACCGTATATTTTAATATATCCGTCGGGTTGCTTATAGGTGTTTCGGTAACGGTGTACATAATGGCAACTTTAATACAGTATTTTTTAAAACGCCGACAAATCAATGCACAGACCTGCATTGTAGAAATATCGGTAAACGGCAAAACGGTATATCTTACCGGCTTTTTCGATACAGGAAACGGACTTATTGATAATTTTTCCGGCAATGAGGTTGTATTGACGGATAAAAACAAATTTATAAAAAAATACGGAACGGATATTACCGAGGAAACCGCAGGATTTGAAAACAGATACAGGATTTTACCCTGCAAAACCGTAACCGGTGAGTCTGTGCTGCACGGTTTCAGGGCTGACAAAATGACGGTACATATAAAAAATACACAACAGGATTTTATAAATCCCGTAGTTGTGTTTTCCAAAACAACGCTTGAAGGCGATGAAGACGCCTTGCTGAATTCCGAAATATTGACAAAAATGGGGTAATTGATGTGTTTGATAAAATTAAAAATTTTATAACGCGTTTGCTTGTTAAATTAAAACTTAAAAAGGGAGTTTATTATATTAACGGTCCCGAAACTTTACCGCCGCCGCTTACTGCCGCACGGGAGAGGGAACTGTTTGAAAAAATCACAGAAGATCCCGAATATGTTAAGAACGAATTAATTACACATAATTTGCGTTTGGTGGTATATATTGCCAGAAAATTTGAGACAGGAAACGCCAATGTCGAGGATCTTATATCAATCGGCACCATAGGTCTTATAAAGGCGGTAAATACTTTTTGCCCCGAAAAAAACATTAAACTAGCAACATACGCCTCGCGCTGTATAGAAAACGAAATACTTATGTTTTTGAGGAAAACCTCATCTCAAAAATCCGAAATATCGTTTGACGAACCGCTTAATATTGATTGGGACGGAAATGAACTTTTGCTTTCCGACGTTTTGGGCAGCGACTGCGAAGAAGTCGGCAGGGAAATAGAACAGGAGGACGAAAGGCTGATGCTGCTGAAGTTGGTTTCAAAACTTTCTCCGCGCGAAAAACAAATAATAGAAATGCGTTTCGGAATAGGCGGCAAAGATGAGCTGACTCAAAAAGAAGTCGCCGATTTGCTCGGAATATCACAGTCGTACATATCAAGGCTTGAAAAACGTATTATCGAAAAGCTGAAATCACAGTTGGATAAGTATAACACAATGAAAATCTGAACAGTAGAGTTAAAAAACGTTTTTGTAGAGTATTATTTAAGCGGTTTAGAACAATAATTTCTTTGATTAGAGTGCATTTTTTGTTTGCCGGTGATATACTGATTGCACCGAGTTTAACGGTATATGTATTTTCGGAGGCAGTAATTCTATGAAAGAAACAGTAATTACCGTTGATTCAAGCTGCGATATGCTGCTTGAGGATTGTGAAAAAATAAATGTATTCCCCATAAAACTAAAGTACAGTATTGATAATGTTGTTTACGAAGACTCTATGAATGAGGAAAAACAAAAAATATTCTATGACAAAATGCGAAGCGGTATTATGCCGAAAACCAGCCAGATAAATGTAGGTGAATTTGTTGATTTTTGGACGCCGTTTATTAAACAGGGCAAGGCTGTGGTGCAGTTAGTGGTAGGCTCCGGTGTTTCAGGTACCTACAATAATGCCGTAAATGCAAAAAATGAAATTCTGCAGACATATCCCGATGCGGAATTGTATGTTGTGGACAGTACGGCGGGTTCCGGCGCATTGGCGGCGCAGGTATATAAAGCGGCGCAACTAAGGGACAGTGGATATTCTGCCAAAGATATTGTCGCATGGCTTGAAACGAATGCAAGGCGTTTTCATATCGTATATACAACGGATGATTTAAAATATCTGTATTTAGGCGGCAGACTTAAAAAAAGCAAGTTTTTAATTGCAAAAGCATTGGGTATAAAACCTTTAATGAAACTGTCTTATGAAGGGCATTTGTTCGTATCCGAAAAAGTTCGCGGAAAGCAGGCGGTAATTAAAAAGATTACCGATGAAATTGTTACTACCGCAGTAAATTTTAAGGAAGAAACCCTTTACGTTGCACATTCCGATGCACTTGAGGCGGCAAAAGAGGCGGTGAAGTATATAATGACTCACTGCAAATTTGCAAATGTTAAATATTTGCAAATGGGTGCTACAATCGGCGCGCACGCAGGCCCCGGACTTATTGCCTTTTGTTATTACGGTATGGACAGACCGCACGAAGCAATATAAATAATTTTTAGTCGGCAGAATTTACTGCCGACTTTTTTGCACCTATTTTTATATAAAATGCTTGACAATTTATATAAATAGTGATACAATGTTTATGTAAAAGGAGGCAAAGTAATGAAAAAGAGTGTTTATTCGGTAGTGTTATCGGATGATGTTATTAAAAAAATTGATAAGTTGGCTTATAATAACGGTACGAATCGTTCTAATATGATTAATCAGATATTGGCTGATTATGTGTCGCTTACAACACCCGAAAAGCGTATACGCACGGTTTTTGAACAGCTTGCCGAGCTTTTATACTCAACCGAGACTTTCAGCGAACTCGCACCGCCTACTTCTTCGGTAATGTCTGTTAGGTCGGCGCTTGCTTATAAATATAATCCCACCGTTAAATACGCTATTGAATTATACAGAGAGCCGTCTGATGTTCAGGGGGTTATTAAAGTATCCACAAGAACTACCAATTCTGATTTACTGACGCGTATGCTTAACTTTTACAATATTTGGGCTGCAATTGAAAAGCATTACGGGTTTGACGGTGCATACAGTTACGAAAACGGTGTGTTCAAACGTCCGATAATTCATCGGACAACATCAAACGGAGTCAGCTTTAATCAAAATATCGGGGCAGGTATGCTTATTGCAAACTATATCTCGGTTTTTGATAATGCAATGAAAATGTATTTTGAAGATCCCGATAATACCGAAAACATTTCTAAAATTTACTGTGATTATATAACGGAAAACAGCGAAGTAATTTAAGGAGTAATGTATATGAATATAGAAAAATTCACACAAAAATCTGTTGAAGCATTGCGCAGCGCGCAAAGTAATGCAATAAGCAACGGCAACAATAACGTATGTGAGGAACATCTGTTATCGGCTTTGCTTTCCCAGCCTGACGGACTGACTGCCGAAATATTTAAAAATATCGGTGCTTCTCCGCAATTTATTTTATCCGAAACCGAAAAAATCATTTCCGGATTTCCAAAAGTCGGCGGAAGCGGTTACGATCCCAATAACATTTACATTTCCGCGCAGTTAAACAAGGCTCTTGAAGAAGCCGAGAAACAAGCCGCAAAAATGCAGGACGATTATGTATCGGTAGAACATATTTTGCTTGGTATATTGGAATATCCTACGGCCGATTTAAAAAAGCTGTTTAATTCAAACGGTATTACCATGCAAAAGATTCTTGATGCGCTTAAAAATATAAGAGGTAACCAAAAGGTTAAATCCGACAATCCGGAAGACACTTACGACGTATTGAAAAAATACGGTACCGATTTGGTTGAACGCGCAAGAATGCATAAGTTGGATCCTGTAATAGGCAGAGATGAGGAAATACGTAACGTAATTCGTATTTTGTCGCGTAAGACAAAAAACAATCCCTGCTTAATAGGCGAACCGGGCGTCGGCAAAACTGCTATTGCAGAAGGACTGGCGCTTAGAATTGTCAGCGGTGATGTACCTGAAAACTTAAAAAATCACACCATATTTTCGCTTGACCTCGGCGCTTTGATAGCCGGTGCAAAATTCAGGGGCGAGTTTGAAGAAAGACTTAAAGCCGTTCTTAACGAAGTGAAATCAAGCGAAGGCAGAATTATATTATTTATAGATGAACTGCACACCATTGTAGGCGCGGGTAAAACCGACGGTGCGCTTGATGCAGGCAATATATTAAAGCCTTTGCTCGCACGTGGCGAATTGCATTGTATAGGCGCCACTACACTTAACGAATACAGACAGTATATAGAAAAGGATGCTGCGCTTGAAAGACGTTTCCAGCCTGTTATGGTCGATGAGCCCAGCGTTGAGGATACCATTGCCATTTTGCGCGGACTTAAAGAAAGATATGAAGTTTACCACGGTGTTAAAATTACCGATAAAGCAATAATTGCGGCAGCAACACTTTCAAACAGGTATATTCAAGACCGCTTTTTGCCTGATAAGGCGATAGACCTTATAGATGAAGCATGTGCGCTTATAAAAACCGAAATGTATTCTATGCCGACCGAAATGGATGATATTTCGCACAAAATAATGCAGCTTGAAATCGAAGAAGAGGCGTTGTCAAAGGAAACCGATAAACTTTCAATTTCACATTTGGAGGAAATTAAATCTGAGTTGGCACAACTCCGCGAACAGTTTGCCTCAATGAAAGCAAAACTGGATAACGAGAAAAAGAGCATTGAAAAGGTACAAAACATCCGTTCCGAAATTGAAGAAGTCAACCACAAGATTGAAAAGGCAAAAGAGGAATATGATTTAACCAAAGCCGCAGAACTGCAATACAGTAAACTGCCGCAGCTGCAAAAAGAGCTTGAGACTGAAGAAAAACTTGCCGAGGCAGGGGATAACACCCTTTTGCGTGACCGTGTAACCGATGACGAAATAGCAAAAATCGTATCTCGCTGGACAGGTATACCGGTTTCAAAATTAGTTGAAAGTGAACGCAGCAAGCTGCTTAATCTCGAATCAATTCTTCACGAACGCGTTATAGGTCAGGACGAAGCAGTACACAAAGTAAGCGACGCTATTTTAAGGTCGCGTGCCGGAATTAAAGATCCGCGCCGCCCTGTAGGCTCGTTTATGTTTTTAGGACCTACGGGTGTAGGTAAAACCGAACTCGCAAAAGCACTTACAAAGGCATTGTTTGATGATGAAAAGAGTCTTATCCGTATTGATATGAGTGAATATATGGAGAAATACTCGGTATCCCGTCTTATAGGAGCGCCTCCCGGATATGTCGGATATGACGAAGGCGGTCAACTGACGGAAGCTGTACGGAGAAAACCGTACTCGGTTGTACTTTTTGATGAAATCGAAAAGGCACATCCCGATGTGTTCAACGTATTGCTTCAGGTACTTGATGACGGCAGAATTACAGACAGCCACGGTAAAACGGTTGATTTTAAAAACACAATAATTATACTTACTTCAAATTTAGGCTCTGACATAATACTTGACGGAATTGAGCCTAACGGCGAAATAAGTGACGATGCACGCGCAAAGGTAAATGACCTTTTAAAACACAGTTTCAGACCGGAGTTTTTAAACAGGTTGGATGAGATAATTTTCTACCGTCCGCTTACAAAAGATAACATTCGCGGTATTGTATCGCTTAAAATTGCGGAAATATCCGACAGACTTAAAGAACAGCGTATTTCGATAAAAGTTTCCGACACCGCAATTGAGCAAATTATTGAGCAGTCTTTTGATCCTATTTACGGCGCACGGCCTATAAAAAGATTTATACAGTCCAATATTGAAACGCTTATAGCGCGCAAAATGATTGAAAATGACATACCGCCTGAGTCACAGGTAAGTGTAGATTTTAAAGACGGTAAATTTACTGCGGATATAATTACACCTGCGGAATAAAAATTAAACCGACCTCAGCATATGAGGTCGGTTTTTTATAAGCCTAAAATTTATACACCTAAAATAAGGGACGCAAATCCGAAATAAATAAGCAATGATATTGCATCAACTATAGTTGTAATAAACGGACTTGCCATTACAGCAGGATCAAGTCCCATTTTATCCGCAATTATAGGCAGGGTGCAGCCGATAAGTTTCGCAATAATTACCGTAAACATAAGGGTTAAGCACACTATTAAATCATCTTTAAGCGATGCTGTGGAATTAAGCGCCAATATGTCAATAAGCCATACCTTTACAAAATTAACAGCCGCCAATATGCCGCCGCATATAACCGCAACGCGTATTTCTTTCCAAATTACTCTGCCTATATCCTTAAACTCAATATCGCCGAGGGAAAGGCTTCGTATAACGGTAACTGATGACTGACTGCCCGAATTACCGCCCGTATCCATAAGCATCGGAATAAACGCTATAAGGGCAGGGAAAAGCGTAAGTTTAACTTCGAATGTTGATATTATCATACCGGTAAATGTTGCCGAAATCATAAGCAGCATAAGCCACGGTATCCTGTTTTTAACGGTTTCGAAAATGCCGGTTTTAAAATATGTTTTATCACTGGGAGAAATAGCCGCCATCTTAACAATATCTTCGGTGGCTTCTTCTTCAATAACATCAAGCACGTCGTCGACCGTAACGATGCCGACAAGTCGGTTTTCCGCATCAACTACAGGCATTGCAAGCAAATTATACTTGCTGAAATCCGACGCAACTGTTTCCTGATCGACATCGGTTGTGACTGAAATTATATTGCGGTCCATTAAATCGCTTATAACGTCATCGGGATTTGCTAAAATAAGTGTACGCAAAGTAACGGTACCTATAAGCACTTTATCGTTTTGCGTTACGTAACAGGTGTTAACCGTTTCTTTGTCAATACCTGTTCTATGGATATGCTCAATAGCCTTTTTGACAGTAATATTTTCCGTTATATCAACAAACTCGGTTGTCATAACGCTTCCGGCGCTGTCCTCGGGATATTTCAGCAGTTGGTTAATATCCTTGCGCATATCCGGATCGGCCTGTTTTAAAATACGTTTTACAACGTTCGCCGGCATTTCTTCAACTATATCAACGGCATCATCCGCGTAAAGTTCGTTTACAACGGCTTTAAGTTCTTTATCCGAAAAACTTTTTATTAAAAGCTGCTGCAAGTCGGTATCCATTTCAACAAATGTATCGGCGGCAAGCTCTTTAGGTAACAGTCTGAATATCTTCGGTAAAATTTCCTGCGGAAGTTCCTCAAACAATGTCGCAATATCGGCGCTGTTCATTGTAATTAAAACATCTTTAACCGAACTGTATTTTTTTGCTTCAATAAGCGAAATAAGGGTATTGTTAATAGTAATCTCGTTTTCCATAGTCATTCCTCCAAAATAATGTTAGAGTAAAAGACACATATAAAAACGGGAACAAAATCATTAAACTTATATACTGAAACGTAAGAAAGTAACGGAACAGGAGCGCTCCGCAAAATGATATTGCCCTCGCCCTAAAGGTGTGCCGTTACTACTGCCTGAATCCATTACTTTCACCTCACTTTTTACAACTTATTTATTTTATCACTAAAACCGTTTTCAGTCAATATAATTTTAGCCTGTTAACACAGATTTATTAAAAAATCATATTATATAACAAGATAACTTTATATTGACACCCGCTGAAATGTGTGATAAAATTTTTAAGGTTAAATTTCGGCAAGGTGGTCTTTCCCGACTGCCTTTTATTAGTTTTTTGGGGGATATATATGCTTAAAGTATTAAAGTTCGGCGGCAGTTCGCTTGCGGATGCCGAACAGTTTAAAAAAGTTGCTGAAATTGTTAAATCGGAGCCGGAACGCAGGTATGTTATTGCCTCTGCGCCGGGTAAACGTTTTGCAGATGATACAAAAGTCACCGATTTATTGCTTGAATGTTTCGAAAACTCTTATGATGAAGAAATTTGCGAGAAATACTTTATTAAAATTAAAGAACGTTTCAACAGTATTATTTCTGATTTGCAGCTTAATATGTCTTTGGATGACGAGTTTGCATGTATTAAGGCGTCGTTATTAAATCATGCAGGCAGGGATTATTTTGCAAGCCGCGGGGAGTATCTTAACGCAAAAATACTTGCCGCATATTTGGGTTTTCATTTTATTGATGCGGGACGCTGCATTTATTTTAATGATAACGGCACACTTGACAGCGAGCGCACAAATGAGAAAATTGCCGAAATGTTAGGCCGTCATGAATATGCGGTAATTCCCGGTTTTTACGGCTCAATGCCAAACGGCACAATTAAAACCTTTTCGCGCGGCGGATCTGACATTTCCGGCTCGCTTGTGGCGCGTGCCGCAAATGCCGATGTCTACGAAAACTGGACAGATGTTTCCGGATTGTTAATGGTTGATCCGAAAATTGTTCCCGATCCGAAGACGGTTAAAGAAATTACTTATCGCGAGCTGCGCGAGCTTTCTTATATGGGGGCAACGGTTTTGCATGAGGATGCGATTTTCCCCGTACGCAAAGCGGATATTCCTATAAATATACGCAATACAAATGCTCCTGCCGATTGCGGCACTATGATAGTTTCCAAGGCGTCTACAAGCTCAAGCGAATTTACAATTACCGGTATTGCCGGTGTTTCCGGATTTACGGCGATTAATATTGAAAAGGATATGATGAATGCCGAAGTTGGATTTACGCGCCGTGTGCTTGAAACACTTGAAGAACATAATCTTTGTTTTGAACATTTACCGTCCGGTATTGATACTATGAGTATTGTAGTAAAATCAAGCGATATTGCCGAGTTTAAAGGCAATATAACGGCGGAAATAGTTAAACGCGTAGTTCCGGATTCCATTACGTTATCCGAGCATTTGGCCTTAATTGCGGTAGTGGGACGCGGTATGATCAAGGCAACAGGTACTGCGGCAAAAATATTTACGGCACTTGCGGAAAACAATATTAATATTAAAATGATTGATCAGGGTTCAAGCGAACTTAACATAATAATCGGTGTTGACGAAGACGAGTATAAAAAGGCAATTCAGGTTATTTACAAAAAGTTTGCAGGTTAAGTAATAATAAAAATCCTTCACACATATCCTTTAACAAAAGGAATAAATGTGCGGAGGATTTTTTATGTCAAATATAAATATTTACAGCGATATTGCACAGCGCACCGGCGGCGACATTTACGTCGGTGTAGTAGGACCGGTAAGAACGGGAAAATCGACATTTATTAAGCAGTTTATGGATAAACTTGTTTTGCCGAATATTGCGGAAGGATATTCTAAAGACAGAGCAAATGACGAACTGCCGCAGTCCTCGGCAGGACGAACTATAATGACGACAGAGCCTAAATTTATACCGGAAAACGCAGTTACCGTCAATCTTGACGATACCGCACAGTTTAATGTTCGGCTTATTGACTGCGTTGGTTATATTGTTCCGAGTTCGCTCGGATATATTGAAGGCGACGAGCCGCGTATGGTGAGAACACCGTGGTTTGAAAAGCCGATACCTTTTAATATGGCTGCCGAAATCGGAACAAAAAAGGTCATTAACGAACACTCTACAATCGGTCTTGTAATTACAACCGACGGCAGTATTAGCGACATACCGAGAGAGGAATATGCCGAAGCGGAAGAACGTGTTATCAACGAACTTAAACAGATAGATAAACCGTTTATCGTCGTTTTAAACTGTATGGAGCCGCAATCGACACAGGCGTTATCCCTTGCAGACGAGCTGACAACCAAATACGGCGTTCCCGTAATACCGCTTAACTGTCTATCGCTGAGTGAGGACGACATTAAGTCAATCCTCGGAAAAGTGCTGTATCAATTCCCGTTAAAAGAGGTATTTATAAGCTATCCGAAATGGATAAATTCCTTGCCGCTTGACCACTGGCTGCGCGGAAAAATAACCGACTATATTAAAGATAGCAGCAGTGCGGTTACGCATATTAAAGATATTAATACATTCGGCAGAGATAAACAAAGCGATTGCGTTGAGAGCACGCAGATTAACCGTGTTGATTTAGGCAAAGGCAGGGCGGAAATCTCAATTTGCGTTAAAGGCAGCTTGCTTTATACCATAATTGAGGAAACTACTGGCCTTGTTATTAACGGCGAGGATGAATTGCTTGGAAGCATTAAAGAACTTGCCGCTATTAAAAAAGAATATATGCGATTTAAAGACGCACTCGATGAGGTTGAAGCAACGGGTTACGGAATAGTTATGCCGTCGATCGACGAGCTGTCGCTTGAAGAACCTGAAATTATGAAACAGGGCGGCAGATACGGCGTAAGGCTTCGCGCATCGGCACCGTCAATTCATATGATGAAAGCAAATATTACTACCGAAGTCAGTCCTATAGTCGGCAGCGAGAAGCAGAGTGAGGACTTGGTTATGTATTTGCTGAGTGAATTTGAGGAGGATCCGGTAAAAATTTGGGATTCAAATATATTCGGTAAATCATTGCACGAGCTTGTTAACGAGGGCTTACATACAAAACTTGCACATATGCCGGCAGATGCACGTATGAGGCTGCAGGAAACGTTGGAGCGCGTTATAAATGAAGGCTGCAACGGTCTTGTATGCATAATACTGTAAAAGGGCAGGGGAAAAGCAGAAAAACATCACACCATATTGGTGTGATGTTTTATTTTTTTTCTTTATCTTGTTTAACATTCGATAACGGATTTAAATTTATCGCATTTTCGATTTGCTTATTTGAAACATGTGTATAAATCTGTGTTGTTGCAAGTGATACGTGTCCCAAAATTTCTTTAAGAACACGAATATCAACATGACCTTGCTGATACATAAGCGTAGCCGCAGTGTGACGTAGTTTGTGTGTTGAGAAACCCTGACCGGCAAGTCCTGCTTTTTCCAAATATGTTTTTACAATATGCTGAACGGTCTTATTACTTATACGTCTGTGATTTCGGCTTATAAACAATGCGTTTTTACTGTTGTAATCTAAGTTTTCGTTAGGTCTGACTTTTAAATATTTATTTATTGCATCAACGCAGGCGTCATTTAAATATATAAGCCGTTCTTTATTACCTTTACCTGTAATTACAAGGCTGTTATCCGACTTAATATCCGTTATGTCTAAACTTACGAGTTCCGATAAACGCATACCGCAATTTAAAAACAATGTCAGTATGCAATAATCCCTCTGTGAATTCGCCCCTGTTACTGAATTCAGTAATTCGAGTGAATCGTCCAATGTAAGATGTTTTGGCAGACTTTTTTTAATTTTAGGCAACTCCAAAAACTCTGCAGGGTTAACTTCAAGCAGATGCTCTTGAACTGTAAGATATTTGAAAAAACCACGCAGTGTTGAAGATTTTCTTGCGCGTGTTGCCGTGTTATTGCCGCGTTCGTTTTTGCAATAGATTAAAAAACTGTATATGTCTGTAAGAGTTATGCTTTTTACCAATTCGATATCAACTGCGGAAATGTCAATTTTTTCAAACTCGATTTCAGACGATACAGATCCTCTGGACAATAGAATGTATCTAAAGAAGGTCTGCAAATCGTTGTAATATTCCTGAATTGTTTTATCAGATTTGCCTTTGATAGTTTCGTTATACGCCAAAAAGTTTTTTATTAACGGCGGTGATTTTATAAACTGATCCCGATTCATAATACGCTCCTAATAAAATGTATACGCCGATTGCACAATTATATTTTAATGATAATAAGCAAAAATGTCAAATAAAATAGACGATTTATAATCACAAACATTGAATTGCTTGTTCCGGTTCCCCCGAATTATACAAAATATTCATTTTGTATAATTCGTCCTATGAACGACAAGGACGAATTACCCGCACCCTACGGGTGTACAAAATGGAGTGTTTTGTATAATTTGTCGGCTTGCGGGTGTTCCTTTCATAATGCTACTCGGTACACCGCAACTTTTCACCGCTGCGAGTATCATTTTACATCAAAGCCGCGGTTTTGTCAAATTTTACGTCTTTTCGTAAAATTCCCGCGTTTGTCTATGCAGTCAGCCATTGCATAAATCATTGTAACAGCCTCATCACTATGGTTAAGTAAATGCTGCACCTTTTTAATGCTGCCGGTGCGACTGTAATAGTCAACAGCATACACTTTTCGCATACTGTGCGGCGTTACATTTTCGGACAGCCGGAAAGCCTTGCAAGCGCGTTTTATATCTTTAAAAACGGCTTGCCGCGTTCTGTGCTTTCGCCCGTCAAGCCGGTGTTCAAACACATAACTTGCCCCGCTGATAGAGAGTCCTCGGCGCATTAAATCTGCGGGCAGCCGTACAAATTTTCGCTTGCCGGTTTTCTGCTCCCGAACGGTAAAACGCTGTTTCCGCCATTTTTCCGTTGGTATGCTCAAAACATCATTTATACGTAATCCCGTAACTAAAGACGTTTCACACGCTAATCTATTTTCCGGCGTAAGTGCAGCGAGTATGTTTTTAATTGTATCGCGTTTCGCCCATTCACTACGCATTTTTTCGCCCCCTTTCAACAGTTCCAAAACTGTAAACTCAAATTTCACTGTCCTGTATTTCGGACAGTGACAGCCATTTAACTTTTACATATTCGTTCTCAAAATCCCACTCTGTAAACGGGCAGTTTGCCTCATTTTTAAGCACAGTTTCCCTGCCCTTTAATCCTTGCGACGCAAAGAACAGGTGTTCACCCGCTGCGCGCTGCTGCGTGTTTAAATCCTTTGTTATGTACTTCGTTATGTACTTCGCGCAACCCTCTTGCGACACAATTTCGCTGCAAGTGAAAAATCCAAATTTTTTGGAATATCGTTCCCAATTATACACTTTTTCGCCGTTTTTCAAAACTTTTCTAATGTTTTGCGGTAATTTTTCCCGCAGCGTAAAAAGCCGCAAATCATCATCAGTCAAACCGGAAAGTAAGCCGTGCATATGCCACGCGCCCACGTCCGCAGCCTTGCGGCTGTGCATATGCTGCTCCGGAATAAGCAAGTATTTTATCGGTCGCTCGGGGTGCTTTTTGTTCTCATCCCGCACAAATTGCGAAAAGTCTTTTCGGAACGCTTTTAAGTTAAACCTGTCGCGCATTTCACCGGACTGCGTAAACGTGCAAAAGTGCGTGAACTCGTTGCACATTGCAAGTTCAAAAACGCGCGCTCTGGCTCGCGACACGCTCTGCTTAAATCGCTCGCCGGCATTATGCGCGTTTTTATTTTTTTCGGATCTCTGCGCCGGCTTTGGCAATTCCGAGAATTGCAATTCGCCGGCTACAATCGCCTTTGCCGCCATTTCGCGATACCTTGCGGGAATATCCGCAAGTTCGTCAAAAAGCGGATACGGCTCAAATTTCGCCCGATTTTTAATATTGCGATAATAAACAATTTTGATAGCGTCATTGCCATAGGCATAAATGCTGTAAAGGTCATTACCTCTTGAGTACTTCAAACATAAAATTTCCCGCTTTGTGTTACTTAGTCAAGTATATATATACATACGCTCGCCGTGCACCACTCGCCACAGGCGGCGGCGCACACCTTCGCTGCTGCGTGCTTATCAGGTCACCCGCAGCCGATTTAAAATCCGCACCGGCACGCAAACCCTTGCGCACCGTTGCGCATACGGTAAACGGCTTTGCTTTGCTGCACACTTTACAGGGTTTGCTTTGCAAAGACCGTTACCGCGTTTAATCGGCTGCGGGCGTCTTTTTGCACAACATCAACCGGGTTATCAACCACCCCCCGCCCGCCACTCTTGGCGGGTGCGCCAGGTTCCGTGACGCTGCACAACGCCGCCGGCAGCGTTGTGCTTTGCCTTTGCTTGTTGGTGTGCGCGTTCGCGCTCGTTAAGGGCGGTCACGCGCCCACCCGTTCCGGCTGCGGTGCAAGGCTTGCACCTTGCTCGGAACATTCTTCGGTACTCCGGCGCAAACAGCCTACGCCCACGGTCTCAACCTCGGCGATAACGGCTGTTTTTTATTCCGTTTGCCACTGCGGCGGCAAACGGGCGCCTGCGGGTTTGCCTGCGTCGCCGCTGTTCTCAACAGTACAGCCTGTGCCGGCACGCCCCCGGCTCCGCCCGCTGCGCTCACTTGGCAACGCGTTGCCGTGTTTATGCAAGGGCAAGACAAGTGCCGCGCGCGCCACCCTTGCATACCCCGCACCGCGTGCTCGGCTCGCTTGTTTCGTTTGCGCTTTTTTGGCTCTTTCCGCGCTTTTCCGGCGTTCAGCCGGCTGCGCGCTGCAATTCACTACCAAAAAAGGCGCAAACCCACGCCGGTTCCCCGTGCGGTTGGGCGGCTCTCGCGTCAAACTGTGCGCAACGGGGCTACACAAGCAACAACCGGCGCGCCGGTGTTGCTTTTGTCTTTAAGCGTCGGCGCCCCGTTGCTTTTTACGTCAACCACCCCCCGCCCGCCACTCTTGGCGGGTGCGCCAGGTTCCGTGACGTTGGCAGCGCAGCCACAAAGCCGGTTAAAAAATATTTACTTGACATTCACGGCAACAGGCATTATAATCATAAATGCCAGGTAACCGTGACAGGTTACAAGAACAAACCGTTAGTCCGAGCGCTCGCAGCGTGATGTGTTGCGGCGTGTTTGTTCTCATCATCAAAAAAAGCAGACTGCATATGC
>CAKSKA010000005.1 GCA_934464615.1 uncultured Eubacteriales bacterium
TTAGCACAAAAGGAGTTTTTCTTCACCGGTTAACCTTTTTCCAACCACGCGACTATCGCGTGGTTTTCGTTATACAACATCGCAGCCCCGCACTTCATTCTAAAGGTGCGGGGCTGCGGCTTTGACAACCGATACCAACAAAGGCTTTCCCGTATTTCCATTACGTTCCCCTTAAAATACGGTGCAAAATGAGGGAAAGGTCAATGGGTTGTGCGAATTTTCCCTTGTTATATATCAAAAACAAGTGAATTGTGTTTTTCTTATACCGTCCGTATATTTAACACAGTTTTTACACAAGTGCGGTGTTAGAATTTTCATTGAATCCTTATGATAATAATTGAGCTCAATAGTGTAAGTGAACAGAAAGGATGAAGATAAATGAAACGATTATTAGGAATCATCACATCGCTGGTTCTTTTGCTGACGGCGGTATTTCCGGCCTATGCAGCAGAAAACGGCCATGTGATCATCAATCAGGTATACGGCGCATCGGACGACGGGTATGCCGATCACAGCTTTATTGAGCTGTATAACCCTACGAATCAAAATGTCAATCTAAACGGCTGGTCCGTGCAGTACCGTTCTTCGGCAAGCGGAAATCAGACGAACGGCTGGGCTGTGCTGAAGCTGACGGGCGTTATTGAGGCAAATGGATATTATCTGATTCGCTGCGGGACTGTCACAAAACCCTCCGGCTCCTATCAGGTGCCGCAAGGTAATCAAGAATGGGATATGATCCTGCACAACAAGGGCGTGTCGGTGGCACTTTTAAGCAATGGCACCCCCTTGACCGATGCCTTTACCGGTGATATTACGGCAGACGGTTTTACCCTTCCCGAAGGCTTTGTGGATTTAGCGGCCGTCGGTGGCAATGACGGCACGGCGAATCAAGCGCCGCCCGCTTATGAGGGTGCATTTGCCTCAATTCAATCTAAAAAGAAAGCAATTCGTCGCAACGGGTTTGCCGATACCGATAATAATAAAGCTGACTTTAAAGAAGTCAACTACAGCAAGTCGGTTTCTGCGGTTAATGGTCCGCACGCAGGCAATGCTTCCGTGATCCCGACGCCGAGCTATACCCCGGTTGAGACAACAAACACACAGTATACCGGATATTTTAATGCAGACTCTGCGGTAAAGACTAAGCTGATCGCACGCTACAACGCAGGAGCGTACAGCGCAGAGGGCGGCTCTGCGGAAATCACCGCCTATAACGCCCAAAACGGCTTTGCTTACTCGGTCAACGGCGTGAAAGGCACACTGGACTGCGTGAATATGAAGAATTTGAAAAACGGCAGCAAGGTGGAAACGCTCACCGGCACAGAGCTGAAAGCCGCCGATCTTGCCGAAAATGCCGGAACCGGCTTTACCTACGGCGATATGACATCCGTAGCCGTTTCGCCCGATGGCAAGACGCTGGCTGTCGCCATGCAGGATGCCGATTATACAAAGCCCGGCCGTGTGCTGTTCTTTGATTGCGGCAAAGACGGCAGCCTGACCTACAGCGGCATTGCCGCGGCAGGCGTTCAGCCGGATATGGTGACCTTTACCGAGGACGGCGCAAAAGTGCTAACTGCCGATGAGGGCGAGCCCCGTCAGGGCTACAGCGCCGCCGGTGCAGTGGACCCGAAGGGAAGCGTAACGGTCATTGACACGCAGACGAAAAACGCAGTGACCGTCGATTTCAGTGCCTTCGATGCCAAACGCAGCGCGCTTGTCGCAGCCGGCATTGTGCTGAAAAAGAATACAGTGCCCGGTGTCGATTTGGAGCCGGAATATATCGCGGTGATCGGAAACAAAGCGTATGTTGCCTTGCAGGAGGCAAACGCCGTAGCTGTTCTGAATATCGACACCCTGCAATTTGAAAACATTTTAAGTCTTGGCTTTGAGGATCACAGCAAGGTTGCCGTTGATCTGAATAAGAGCGACGGCAAGTATGCTCCGAAAACCTATGAGCACATCAAGGGCATCCGTATGCCGGACGGAATCTCTGCCGCCACGATAAACGGCGAAACCTATCTCCTGACCGCCAACGAGGGCGACAGCCGTGCCTGGCCGGTGGGTGTTGAAACCGATGTAAATGAGGTCAAAAGTAAAACCTCTCCGGTCAACGGCATAAAGACCGGCGGCAAAGTGACATGGTTTGATGTAGACCAGTATGACGGCTTGGAAGCCGGCACCGATTACATCTTCGGCGGTCGCTCCTTTACAGTGTTTAAGGTTACGGCAAGCGGTCTTGAAGAAGTTTTTGACAGCGGCAGCGATTTTGAAAAAATCACCGCACAGACTGTTCCGGATTACTTCAACTGCTCCAATGATACCATAGAGGCCGAAGACCGCTCCGGCAAGAAAGGCCCCGAGCCCGAGGGCATTACGGTGGGCACAATCGACGGTCACACCTATGCCTTTGTCGGTTTGGAACGCACGGGCGGCATAATGATCTACGACATCACCGATCCTGCAAATGCTGCCTTTAAGAACTACTTTAACAGCCGCGATTATTCCGTCGATATCAAGGATGATGTTTCACCCGAAGGGCTGACCTTTGTTGCGGCAGAGAAAAATAAGAGCGGCGCTCCGATGCTGATCATCTCAAACGAGGTGTCCGGAACCGTAAGCGTAGCCACGCTGGACGTCGACACGACTCCGCCCGAAATTTTGAATGTTGAAGACGGCAAGACCTACTACGTCACCAAAAAGGTTGTTGCTTATAACGACGATGAATCGCCAGTCACGGTCACGCTGAATGGAAAAGCGGTGAAAGAGAGCTTCTTCCTGCCCGGCAACTGCGAGGCAACCTACACGATCAGCGCCAAAGACAGCGTCGGAAACGAAACGGTTTACACCGTGTATATGAAGTCCATTTCTTCCCTTACCGACAAGCTCGGAAGTCGCTCTGAGAACACGGTAACATCGGCAGACAGCGCCTTGATTACGGCGGTTGAAGCTCAGCTTTTAGACATTGCCGGAGCGTTTGATGAAAACGAATCGACAGAAGCTGAGTGGAATGAATTGAAGGCTGCACTTGACCTGTGCAAAAAGCTGGAAAATAAGATCATAGCCGTCGGCGAGAAACTTGATGCCCTACGTGCCTCCGTAAACGGGTATTCCGCCGGCACGGTAAGCGAGAATGACAAGGCAAATCTTGAAAAGCTGGCAGCGGATGCAAAAGCACTGCGCTCCTGCAACAATCTCACATCGGCAGAAAAAGCCGAGACCGAAGTGTTGCTTTCTACCGTTAACGGACTGCTCAAAAAGCTTGATAATGGCAGCAATACGCCGACGCAGCCCGAACAGCCGTCAAGCGGAGGAGCCACTTCACCCAAAACCGGGGATACAGGCAATATGTGCCTTTGGATTGCACTGCTGTTCATCAGCGGCGGCGCGTTGGTCGGTGCAACGGCAGTCGGTAAAAAGAAAAAATTCGTGAAATAAGTATTGCACATCATGAAAAGCGATTCGTCTACTGCCAAACAGGAGGCGGATTGCTTTTCGGCATTCCGTAATTTTTAAGACGATGACTAACAGTGACTATAAGCAAAGTGAAAAGAGGAATATTTATGATTTACAAAACGGTTGTAACGGACTATGCGCCAAAGGCCAAGGAAATGGCAGACGAGATTGAAAAAATAATCAACAAAAAAGCGAAGGATGGTTGGGAATTGGTGACCTTCTCCGTGACCAATTCCTGCAAGGCAATCCTTGTCCTTTCTTCACAAACCGGATAAACACCACCGCAAGGTTGGTGCTTTTTTGATTTTTGGCTGAGAGGTTGAGATGAGAACAGCACGTGCCGTCCGCAGACGGTAAAAAACAGTTCAGTGAACTGTTTTTTAGTGCGCGGCTTGCAAATCCACCCTCTCTCACCGAAATTCGCAAGTCAATTATTGTAAGGCTCTTGCGGGATTTTGCTTTTCCGCCTTTAATTATCAAATTTTCGACATTTCTCCGCAAACTGTTTGCCGCAAGTTTCAAAACAGTCAATTGCCAATTTTGAAAATATACTGAAATTACGCTATTTTTATGATAAAATTAATATGCTGGTAGTGGAGTACCGATTTTAAAAAATGTATAACATTCGGTAATTACCATTCTCTGTACAACGTGAATTCCATATAAAGGAGGAAACATTATGAAACATGAAAAAAGCTCAAACAAAAAATCAGGAAGAAGAATCAGTATGAAATTGAAAACCGCACTGTTAATGCTGCTGGTGATGCTGTTAAGTATCTCATGCATAATAACGGCAAATGCCGCCACAATCAGCGATAACGGGACATATTCATTACTGTTGACTGTTGATGGTTTTGACGATAACATTGACGGTGAGTATGCCAAACTTGTACGGTTTAATGTGGCAGAAGGAGAAAAAACGGTTAAATTATCCGAATTAACCAAAGGAATTATACCTTTTAACGGTAAAACCGAGTTTTCGCATTGGGCAACACGGGACAATGTAAAAGCCGATGAAGATTTGTCATTAAGCGACTTTACCGCTACCGGAAATTTTTACACATCAACAGGCGAAGAAGTTAATTATACAAACGGTTTATCGCTCAAAGCTGTATTTTCGGATAAAGAGTTAAAAGACACCGGCGATTATTATGTGTCGCTTGACGCATTTGGCGGTACAATAAACGGCAAAGCAAAATTGTTGTTGGAAAGTAAATCGTCGGAATTTAAAACAATTGATTTAACAAAATACGTCCCTGTAAGAAAAGGTTACACCTTTAAAGGCTGGGATTTAGACGGAAATATAGTTACTTCGGTTGATTCGGGCGCTTTTGCAAAGGATGCGGTAATTAATTTAACCGCCACATATACCAAAGATACTTTTGACGGCGACGATAGGGTAATAATACTAAATGCCAACGGCGGAACTATCGACGGCAAAACAACCGGTAAGTATGACTATTTGGGCGGCGGAAATTCGGGAACATCCATGTCGCTCTTACCGTATACCCCTGTAAGAGAGGGTTATACCTTTGCAGGTTGGAACGCCAAGAGTGACGGAAGCGGAAAGAACTACACTTATATATACTGGAGATTATGGGACAACGACGGAAAAACCGATGTTGAAAAAGATACACTGATAAAAAATGAACTGGGTGCAGAGTATTATCAAAACGTAACCTTATATGCTTCATGGACTAAAAATTCCGAAGAAACAGAAACAGTAAAGGAAATTCAAAGCACGGGCGAAACAAAAGCCAAAATTGAATTTTCAAACGAAGTTAATAAAGACTATAAATTAGATATTAAACCGATTGAAGTAAAAAAAGAATTGGCAGACAGCAATGTAAAATTCATAGCAGACATCAATGTTATGGACGGTAATAATGTTGTAAGAATCAGCAATAATAAAATGAAAATCAGAATTGCTCTGCCGGAAGGACTGAAGGGATATAACAAATACGAAGTTGTGTATATCCTTAATGACAAAATAGAAGAAACCATGCCTGCCACGGTGGAAGACGGATATATCGTATTTGAAACAAGCCACTTAAGCCAATACGGAATCGTGGCGACAAATACCGGTTCAGGCGCGGTCATCAACCCGAAAACCGCCGATAACAGCCATGCATTCCTTTGGATTACACTGTTATTAGTATCCTGTGCAGGTATCGGAACCATTTTACTTTACGAAAAAAAGAAATGTTCCGCCAAGTAAAAAATCCGACTTAAATTGCAAAGCGATACCGAGTCATCTTTACGGATAATTCGGTATCGCTTATTTACTGTTCTTAAAATTAAACCGTTCACGTCGCAAATCTGTGCACGGTTTGACTATTTTTTGTAATTATGTTACAATGCCTGCATAAATGTATAAAATAAAATTACTTAAAACTCATGCACCGAACAGGGAGAAAGTATGCAACAGGACAAATTAATAACCCTTGCCGCAGAACTGCAAAGTATAGCCCAGGCAGGCTTGTTCTACGGTAAAGATGTATTTGATAAAGAAAGATACACCCGTGTACGCGAAATTTCCGCCGAAATACTTGCAATGAAAACCGAACTTCCGCTTGACACCGTAAAAAATCTATTTTGTGCCGATTACGGCTACCAAACACCTAAAGTTGATACCCGTTGCGCCGTATTTAAAAACGGCAAAATATTACTTGTACGGGAAAATAACGGTACCTGGTCGCTGCCGGGCGGCTGGTGCGAATTTAATATGTCCCCTGCAGATAACGCCGTTAAGGAAGCATTGGAGGAATCCGGACGCATTGTGGAAATTCGGTCGGTTATTGCGGTGCAATGTCGGGAAAAGCATAATTTACCGCTGTACGCCTACGGCGTTGTAAAGATTTTCTATATGTGCGAAGAAAAAGGCGGAGAATTTAAAGATAATACGGAAACCACCGAAAGCGCATACTTTTCACGCAGCGAATTACCCCGTCTGGCAGAAGAAAAAAACACTGCGGAGCAGATTTCTATGTGTTTCGACGCATATGCGGCTAAAAATTGGCAAACACGGTTTGATTAAAAACGACATTCAAACAAAGCTGTCGGTCTAAGCGGCTTTGTATTGCATTATCGACTAAAATATGGTAATATAGTTGTTATATAAAATAACTTGTTAAGGAGAAAATATATGAATTCCATTGCGGCGATTGTAGTTACATATAACAGAAAAGCATTATTGGAAGAGTGTTTAAACGGATTGCTTAACTCAAACAAAAAGTGCGATATTGTGGTGGTAGACAATGCAAGCACAGACGGAACACAGCAATTTGTTGAAGAGAAAATTAAAAATGATGACTGCGGTGATAAAATATTTTATTACAACACCGGCAAAAATATAGGCGGTGCAGGCGGATTTAACTTCGGAATAAAAAAAGCCTATCAATTGGGTTATGAATACTTTTGGCTTATGGACGACGATACAATAGTTCAAAACGACTCTTTGGAAGAACTTTTAAAGTGTGACGAAATTTTAAACGGAAATTACGGATTTTTGTCATCAAGGGCAAACTGGACCGACGGTACACGCTGTCTTATGAATTACCACACGCTTGACAGTGATTGGGAAGATGATACAGGCCTGCTTTTAAAGGGTTTGCTTAGACTTAAAACCGCAACCTTTGTTTCATTTTTTGTAAAGCGAAATATTATTGAAGATGTTGGATTGCCCATTAAAGAGTATTTTATATGGGGTGACGATACCGAATTTTCGCAGCGCATTTCAAAAAAGTATAATTGTTATTATTGCTTTAACAGTGTAGTTGTACATAAAATGAAAGACAATCAGTCAAGCAAAGAATTTTCGCAAATAACTGATTTAAACAGAATACGTCGTATGAAAATAAGCATTCGCAACGATATGCGTACAGCGAAATTTTCCGGTACAAAAAGCGTTTTAAAGATGTTGCTGCACATTTTTAAACAAATTGTAAAATGTCTTAAAAGTGCTGTAAGTACAAAGGTCTTAAAATCAGAGTTTTGTTATCCGGTATGTTTGCAGGGTTATTTTTCTCCGCAAAACCGGAATATATTAAGTAATTGTTTTTTCGGTGCGTTGTTTAGCAGTGCACCTTTTATTAAATAAACCAAATCAGGAGTTCACCTTACGGTGAACTCCTGATTTTTAGTGTGAAAATCCTTAAACCTTAATCAAGTCCGTACTGGGTTTTTAAAAGTTTAAATGCTCCGTCCTTTTTAAGAGCCTCTATCGCACTGTTTACTTCGTCTTTAAGTTTTTCCTTTTTTGTACTGAAGGCGATGCGGCTGTCCTGTTCAAAAAGCGATATGCCCGAAACATAATCCGCATATTCCTCGTTTTGCAGCAGTTTTTCTATGCGGAAACTGTCCGTTATAAGTACGTCCGCATTGCCTTGTGATATTGCCGCAGCGGCATCGTCCGCATTCATAAACGCACTTGTTTTTTGTGTATACTTGCTTAAAAAATCTCCGCCGGCTGTACCGGTAACATACGCGCATACAAAATTAGATAATTCTTCGGCAGAATCGGGCGCAGACTGCAAATCCGCTTTATAAAACGTACCCTGCGTCACCGAAAGGTACGATTTGCTGATAACCGTTCCGTCCGCAGCCGTATCGCCGATAAAATCCATATAGCAGTCTATTTTGCCTTTTTTAAGCATTTCGTCGCGGTTATCCGCCGTAACTTTTACAAAACGCACCTTATGCCCCGCCTTGTTAAATACGGACATAGCCGCATCGCACGAAAAACCGGAGGCTTCGCCGTCCTCGTTAAAATATGAGAACGGAGCGTTTTCCTCAATAATGCCGACGCGCACTGTTTTTGTAATCATATCCATAATCGGATTTTCCGGTATAAAAACCACTGCCGCAATTCCGCCTAAAACAACAGCCAGGCAAATTAAAATTATAAGTAACTTTTTCTTCATAAAAAGCACCTCATATATTTATTATTCTTTAATTTCAATTATAAGTCCGTTTACACCGCGCTTGCCGCCCGTCGCCCTGTGGGAATGGAGCAAATCGCTGTTGCAGGCGGTACAAATATCGGTTATTTCAATATTCTCGTTTTTAATGCCGCAGTTAACCAGTATTTGTCGGTTGGCTTCCCATAAATCAAGCTGATATTTGCCGCCGCCCTTGTCCTCAAAAATCCTGTCTGTTTCAAGATACTCAAGCTTTGCAAATTCGTTGTAAACCGGTGTGTCAACCTCGTAACACTTTTTGCATATTGACGGTGCAATTCCTACAATTATATCCGAAGGACTGCAGCCGAAATCACTTTGCATTTTTTTAACGGTTACCGCGCCTATTTCCCCCACAGTGCCGCGCCAACCGGCGTGGGAATTTGCAATAACCCGTTTTTTCGGATCGTAAAAACACAGCAAACAGCAATCCGCACAGTGCGTTACAAGCGCAACACCCGGCTCATTTGTTATAAGTCCGTCAACATTTTTTATGTCACTGCCGCGCCATATGCCTTTGCCGCGGTCGTTCCTGCCCACTGTTCTTACATTTGCGGTATGGGTTTGGTCGCTTAATACAATATCGTTTACATCAATGTCGGCAGCATCGCACAGTATCCTGTAATTTTCAAGCACTGTATCTTTTTCATCACCGACTTTAAAACTCAAATTCATATCGGCAAAGTATCCCTTGCTTTTGCCGCCTTTTCGGGTGGAAAAAGCATGGCGTATTTCACCGTGCTTATTAAAACCGTTAAACTGTATAAAACAGACTTCGCCCCTGTGGGTTACTTTCATCTCGCTGTTATCAAACATATTTTTCTCACTGAATAATTATTTTTTTGAAGGATTGTAAAAAGTCGGCACAATATCGTGCAGTTCACCAACAACGGCGTTTTTGTCGTTGTTCTCGGCGGCAATTTCAATTTTTTTAAGTTTAGCGATAAATTCCTCGCCGTTTACTTCTATTTGTTTGCCTATAAATATCTTGTTGTGCTCGGTAGAACGCAGACCTTCCTCCGCCATAAGCAATTCTTCAAACAGTTTCTCTCCCGGACGAAGTCCCGTAAACTCAATTTTCATTTCGGTGTACGGCTCGTATCCGTAAAGACGTATAAGATTTTCCGCAAGGGTTGTAATTTTTACGGGTTCTCCCATATCAAGCACAAATATTTCGCCGCCGTGCGACATTGTACCGCATTCGAGAATCAGCGAAACCGCTTCCGGTATCGTCATAAAATAACGTATAATATCCGGATGTGTTACTGTCACCGGTCCGCCGTTTTCAATTTGCTTTGCAAAAAGCGGTATAACCGAACCGTTTGAACCCAAAACATTACCGAAACGCACCGCTACAAACTCGGTAAATTCGGATTTTTGCGCCATATACTGCATTATCATTTCGCAGCAACGTTTTGTGGCTCCCATAACGTTTGTGGGATTAACCGCCTTATCGGTCGATACAAGCAGCATTTTCAAAACCTTGTATTCCTCCGACAGTCTTGCAACATTAAGCGTACCGAAAATGTTGTTTTTAACCGCTTCCTCGGGGTTTACTTCCATAAGCGGCACATGTTTGTGCGCTGCCGCGTGGAACACAAGATCGGGTTTATATTTTTCAAAAAGGGATTTCATTTTATCGTAATCCCTGACAGACGCTATTTCGGTGCTTATAATGTCAACATATCCGTTTCTTATAAGTTCCTGCTGAACATCGTAAGCGTTATTTTCGTAAATGTCCACCATAACAAGACGTTTCGGCCCGAATTTTACAATTTGACGGCAAAGTTCACTGCCTATGGAGCCGACGCCCGTAACCATAATAACACGGTTGTTTATAAAATCCGCCAGCAGCGGATTGTTAAGTTTTACAACATCGCGTCCCAAAAGGTCCTCAACATTTATTTTTGTGGACTGGCTTAAAAATTCAGCCGATTCGTTAAGGTCGAAAAGTGACGGAATAATCTTAACGTCACAGCCGGTTGAGGAGCATATTTTAAGTATTCTTTCCTTGTTTTCGTTGTCGCAGGTGGGTATTGCAAAAATCAGTTCCTCAATTTTGTATTTAACAACAAGTTCGGGGATAAGCATGGTAGGACCGTATATATACACGCCTGCTATATAGGATCCGATTTTTGACTGATCATCGTCAACAAATCCTATTACCCTGTAGTTGTGGTCCGGAGAACGCCTGATTTCACCAAGAACTGTCTTGCCGGCCTCCCCTGCGCCTATTATAAGCGCTGTGGGATAATTCCTTGCATTTATATAATACAAAACTTTCTTTACCAGCACATAATGGCAAAATCTTTCAACAAATAAAAGCAGCGTTCCGAACACTATACATAATGCAAGCAACGGTATTGCATATTCCGCTTTAATTATAAACAGAATAAGCATATACAGCAATTCGCCCGCCAAAAATCCTACAAATCCGCGGGCAATATCCTGTATATACTCAAGCGCAAACGTGTTCCTGTACGAATTTGTCGCAAACATTCCCAAAATGCCCGATACCGCAAAAAACGCAAGCACAATTACCGGATGTGCCATGGATACAAAATCCGGACTTATATTTAAAAGTGTTAAATATACAACAGCTGCGGCAACGGCAAGCAAAATTGCGTCCACGGCTATTAAAATTAATTTTTTAAATGAAAATATATGTCGCTTTTGTTTTATCGAATTCATTAATACCACCGTTGTTTATTTGTTTATATAAGTGCTGTCGCTGTAATTTTTGTAACGGTAATATCTGCGGTATTTACTTTTGTATTTATACTTTGCGTTTTTCTTTTGGTCAACGGCGTTTATAACCGTGCCCAAAATACGAATATTTGCAAACTCTATACTTGAAACCGCTGCTTTAAAGTCTTCGTGAAGGGTATAATCACTCTTAACCACCAAAAGTATTCCGTCTGTGCGCGGACCTATAAGCAATGCGTCTGACACAATATTTACAGGCGGCGTATCAATAATTATATAATCATATGTTCCTTCAAGATTATCCATAAGCGCATCAAATGCCTGACTTGCGATTAATTCGGACGGATTAGGCGGAATCGCTCCTGCGGTAAGTACCTCCAAATTGGGATTTATCTTGCAAACAGCGTCGTCAAACTCGCAAAAACCGGCAAGTATGTTGGAAAGTCCTTTGTTGTTATCAACGTGCAGTTTTTTGTGCAGTGTGGGTTTACGCAAATCGGCGTCTATAATAAGCGTCCTTTTGCCCAGCTGCGAAAACGAAACCGCTATATTAAGGGATGTTGTTGATTTGCCTTCCCCCGCGCACGCCGAAGAAATTGCAACCGTCTTGCCCTTGTACTGTGATAACAGGAATAAAAGATTTGCGCGTATGGTGTTGTAAGATTCTACAACTGCAAAGGGAGTCCTTACTGCCTGACGCATTTCTGTCTTATTTTCTGCCATAGTTGTATCCTCCCTCATTTACCGTTTCAAAATCCGGAACGCAGCCGAGTACGGGTATGTTGTAACATTCCGCAAAGTTTTCCTCATCCTTAATGGTTTTGTCGTTAACATCTACTATAAGAACTATAATATATGCAACTAACGCGCCGACTATGAAAGCCAGTGCCGAAGTCCTTACGGTTGTAGGATATACAAGGGATGCACCGTTTGCCTGCTGTGTGGGTATTGCTTTTGCGGACGGCATATATTCCGTAAGATATTCCGGTGCTAAAGACACAAAGGTATTGGCAATTTTAATTGCTTCCTCCTTCGATGTACTTTTTACCGTTATGTTTATAAACAGGCTGTCCTGTGATTTTAAGGATACCGTTATATTCTTTTTAAGTTCGGCATATGAAAGTTTGGAATCCAGCGCTTCCGACAGTTTTTCATAAGCCTTTTGAGATTGCAGAAGGTCTACGCATACGCCCGACAAATACATAGACGCCTGAAGGTCCATTGATGATATTTTTGAAATATCATCCGTCGGGGATACAGCGGATTCCGACTTATCCTCAATAATAACAGCACCGTTGCTTATTATAAGCTGTGTGTTTGCCGCATAAACAGGCGTTACCAAAAATCTGCAATAAGAAAATGCCAAACCGCCGCACAATACAGCCGCAAGTACTATTATGTAAAGTCTGCGCAGCAGCAACCGCAGCAAATAAGAAATTGTAATGTCGTTCATTAATATCCTCTTTTCCGTATTAATCTTTATAACCTATTAAATTATACATTGAATTACCGCTTTTTTCAAGCATAAATAATGTATCGCAATTTGTAATATTTGCCGAAAAAACCTGTTTTTTGGGGATTGTTGTACTAAAGCCGTACATAAACCGTCCTGTTGGAAGTGTATATTACCATACCGCATTTTGCCCCCGCCGGCTTTTTTACAAATTTTGCCCTTGTATAATCCACCGGTACGGCATTGCTTTGTGCCGCACTTGAATGTTTTGCGGCACAGGCTGCGGCAAACATTATGTCCTCGTCCTCCGGTGTTTTACCGTCACACACAAGTACGGTATGGCTGCCCGGCATATTTTTAACATGGAACCATATATCGTTCTTTGCCGCCGTGTGCAGTGTAAGTTCATCATTTTGGCGGTTATTTTTGCCCACAAGCACCTCAAATCCGTTGGGGCTTGTATATTTTTCCGGTGCGGAAACCGTCTGCTTTTTGCGTTTTTCGGTTTTTCCTTTAATATATCCGCCCGATAGCAACTCCTGTCGTATTTCGGCTATATCGTTTTTTGTTTCCGCCCTTTTTATGCTGTCCGCTACGCTTTCAAGATATTCAATTTCCTCTTCGTCCGCCTTTATAAGTTCTGCAAGTATTTGGTGCGCCGCACAGCTTTTTTTGTATTCCTTAAAATATTTTTCGGCATTCTTTGCCGCGGATAACGCAGGATCAAGCGGTATACGCACTTCCCTCATATTTTCGTCATAAAAATTCGGCAATTGCGCAAATGTCTGTCCGGTGCCTATGTTGTAAATATTAGCCTTTATAAGCTCGCCGTATATGCGTTTTTCTTCCCTGTTCCTGCACTTCTTAAGGTCCGACTGACGCATACTTTTTCGCTTTTGCGCGCGCAGCATTAGGTTGTGCACGGTTTTGGCTATATCCTGCGATGCATGATTAAGTCTTTCCTTTTGCTCGCGTGCGGCATAAAACTCATCCAAAAGGGTGCTGAAATCCGCATACTGCCTGTTTTGCGTGCCGTAAACCGTAATGGGCATATACGAAAAATCCATAGGTGTACCGTCGGCAGACAAAACCATTGTCGGCGTTCCGTTTTTTATCTGTTTGCAAAGCAATTCAAGCCTTTTCTCAAGCAAGACCTGTGCCGCACTGTCAATACTGCAGGCAGGAGTATCCTCATCAAGCGATATATCAAAGCATATCTGTCTGCAAACCAAGGGGGACAGCCCCTGCAGCGTATTAAGCAGCGCTTTAAAAAGCGTATCGTTATTTTGGGTTACTTTTTCTGCAAGTTCCGCCGCACTGCGGGATAAGGGATCAATTTTACCAAGCGATACAACCGGCGTGTATTTTGCGCCGGGCAAAATCATTCTCCCTTCTTTTTCAAGGCTGGATCTGCGTACGGCGTCTATTATTTTGCCGTCACTGTTAACGGCAACGATGTTAGGCGTCGTTCCTATAAGTTCGGCATAAACCGCCGTGCTTACCGTGTCGCCCATTTCGTTTATCCCCGACGCCGTAATTTTTATTACCCTTTCAAGTCCGTCGGCCATGCTTATATCCGTAATTTTTGAATTTCCGAAATACTTACGCATAAGCATACAAAACATAGGCGGATTTTCGGGATTTTCCGGCCTTGACTGTGTAAACCCAACCCTTGTTCTGCCGTTTACAGCAGATAAAATCATCCTTAAAGCCGAGGATTTTCCGCGCAGCAACAACACCAGCTCGTATTTCGACGGCTGGTGTATTTTATCAATATGTGCGCCTTCGGCGTCTTTTAACTGCGATGTAAGGTTGTAAATAAATCCTCCGTCAAGCGGCATTGCATTTCTCCCGTTCTGCAAAAAGGCGGTTTCAGCAGTCAAATCCCGCCGCTGCGCCTATTTCGTCTGCAATTTTTTTATAATACATATAAAGTTCGGTTTCTTTTTCGTTGTTTTCAAGGCTCTGCGCGCACTTTTTAAATCGCATATACTGCTTTTTAATATACTGTGCGGACGCATCTTCCCGCATATCAAGTCTGCCTATGTAATAAAACGATTCCGGCACGGTACGCTTTTTTCCGTCAAACTTCGCCTTTATAATGCTGTATAACTTGCGGTTTTCGCAAACGGCAATTTCGGTCTGTATGCAGAATCCGTTTTCCGTAAGATATTTCCGCAATATTTCGGGGGAAGTCATGGGCTGAAGTATCAGCGTATAATTTTTATCCTTAACAAATTCGCACCTGTCTATTATTCCGCATATAACCTGCGCGCCCATTCCCGCAATTACGGCAGTGTCAGTCTCGCCCTTTTTAATGCCCGAAAGTCCGTCGCAAAGGCGCAGTTCCATACGGTCGGCATATTTTAAATGCTCACTCGCCGTCCGTTTCGCATTTTCAAGCGGCAGCAGGTTTATATCGCAGGCATAAACCTTTACGGATATATTATTGTTTACAAGATAAACAGACAAATAGCCGTGATCGGCACCTATGTCCGCTACAGCAGAGCCCACAGGCACCAATCCGGCAATTATTTTAAGTCTTTTGCTTATGTTAAGCATTATTTATTTTCAAAATAAGCGTTCAGCTTTGCAACCAGTTCATCACTGTCGGTTCCGTGCACTTCGCAAGCCTGCTCGATAGTTTCGCCGCGTGATGCCGGACAGCCGAGGCAATGCATACCTATTTCAAAAAAGTATTTTGCACAACCTGTATCAATATCCAAAATGTCGCCTATACACATATCTTTTGTAATTTTCATAATTCAAAACTCCTTTATTTTATAATTTGCGGTAAATAAAATATTATCCACCTGCATTTTTCCTGTTTTTTAAACAAATATTCAAACTGCGTTACATCAGTTTCGTTTTGTTCTCAATTTCCGACCTGCCGTGATTGTAAAGTTTTCGGTTATCAAGCGCCCACAGCTTTCCGGTAAAATCGTTCGCAGCAGTACCCTCTACCGCCTCGTGCATTTCGTACATGCGCGCGTCCAGCATATCAAGTTCGCTCAACAGTTCCGCTTCAATAAACATCGGCCTTACGGCTGCGCCGTATTCCGGCTCCCCGTGATGGGATAACAGCATATGCTCTATAAGCATCGACTTTTCCTGCGGTATGCCGAGTTGTTCGGACGCTTTTCGTACCATCATGGCGCCTTCCGCCAAATGCCCTATAAGGTTGCCTTTAACGGTATATCCCGATGCTATTCCGGTGTCCCCGACCTCAAATTCGGTAAGTTTGGCAATATCGTGCAGTATGGCACCGGCAATTAAAAGGTCACTGTCAACAAACAAGTATATTTTACTTACCGCCTGACACAGGCGCACAATCGACAGCGTGTGCATAAGCAATCCGCCGCGCACCGCATGGTGCAGTTTAAACGCCGCAGGCCAATAAAGCAGCGCCGTACGGTTTTGCTCAAGCATATAAAGCACAAGTTTTTTAAGGTCGCCGTCTTCGAAAGACGAAGCTGTACGCACCAATTCTTCATACATTGCATCACCCGAATAATCTGCGGTTTTAACAAAATCCTCGGGGCGTACGTTATCAGCGGCGTTTGTTGTGCGTATGCGGTCGATACGCAGTTGGTCCTTGCCGGAATATACCGAAACGGTACCGCGGACCTTAACAAGCTCATTAGCGGCATATTCGCCGTATGCGGCTTCGCTGTAATTCCACAATTTTGCGTTTATTTCTCCTGACGAATCCGCCAGCATTATGTCAAGATAGGCGTCGCCTTTTGAAGAAGTCTTTTTATCCACCGATTTTATTATAAAAAATCCTTCTACGGTACCTTTGTTGTCAAGCGGGGTAAAATTCATACAAAAACCTCAATCAAAGCAATATATCAAAAATAAAATCAGCGTAAAATAATATCTTCTCTTGCCGGTCCGTTGGAAACCATTGCGATTTTAAAGCCTATTTCGTTCTCAATAAACTCAATATACTTGCGGCAGTTTTCGGGCAGATCCTCATATTTTCTTATGCCGCTTACATCGCACTTCCAGCCGGGCAGTGTTACAAATACGGGTTTTGCCTTTTCAAGCAACGGTGTAACGGGGAAATCTTTTGTTACTTTGCCGTCAATCTCATATCCCGTGCATACCTTTATTTCATCCAGATAGCCCAGCGCGTCTATTACCGTAAGGGCAACCTTTGTCGTACCCTGTACTTCGCAGCCGTAACGTGTCGCAACAGCATCAAACCAGCCCATTCTGCGCGGTCTGCCCGTAGTGGCACCGTATTCGCCGCCGTCGCCGCCGTGGTCCCTTAACTGCTGTGCTTCATCGCCGAAAATTTCACTTACAAATGCGCCGGCTCCCACAGCGGAGGAATATGCCTTTACAACCGTAACAATGTCTTTTATGGAATAGGGCGGTACGCCTACGCCGACCGCGCCGTAGCCCGCTATCGTGTTAGAGGACGTTACCATCGGATATATGCCGTGGTCGGTATCCTTAAGGGTGCCGAGCTGACCTTCTATAAGTATGGTTTTGCCTGCCTTGTCGGCCTCGTAAACCAATTTCCTTACATCGCCCACATAATCCTTTATGCCTTCGCGCCAAGTCATCATCTTGTTAAATATCTCATCGGCGTCAAGCGGCTGCTGGTGGTAGAGATTTTTAATAAGTATGTTTTTAACTTCAAGCACGCGGTTTAACTTTTCTTTAAGCCTTTGCTCGTCAAAAAGTTCGCAAACCTGAAAACCGATTTTTGCATACTTATCCGAATAAAACGGCGCAATACCCGATTTTGTAGAGCCGAAAGAGGCTTTGCCGAGCCTTTGCTCCTCATAAACATCAAAAAGAACATGGTAAGGCATTACCATCTGGCAGCGCTCGGATATCATAATTTTCGGTGCGGGAACACCGCCGTCCGTTACGCTTTTAAGTTCTGACAAAAATTTATCGACGTCAAGCGCAACGCCGTTGCCTATGCAGTTTATAACGCCCTTGTTAAAAACGCCCGACGGAAGCGTATGTAAAGCAAATTTTCCGTACTCGTTTTTAATTGTGTGGCCTGCGTTTGCACCGCCCTGAAAACGTACGACTATATCGGCATCCTTTGCCAGCATATCGGTTATTTTGCCTTTTCCTTCGTCGCCCCAGTTTGCTCCGACTACTGCTCTTACCATTTTTAAGACCTCTCTTTAAAAATCAAAAATTTAACAAAGATATTATACTATATAAGTCATGTTTATGCAACAAAATATTGCCTTTTTCTACAGGTTTTAATTTGCCCGTATTTTTTCTATAATTTCCTTTGCGTTATCCTTATACAATTCAATATTTTTGGTGTTTTGCACAAGCGTGCCGTCCGTTACACGCTGTCCCACAATAAGCCCTTCGGGAATTTCCTGTTCGCTTTCCTCCGCTATTTCATAAAGGCTTGCATCGGCGTCTGTATAGTCCGTAAAAAACTCCGTAATGCTGTCCGATATCGAGTTCAGCGCATTAAAATTATCTTCGTCCACTATGTAGAGCTGCACTGCGCCCTCCGACGAAATTACAGCCTGCAATTTTGTGGTAAGCGATGAAACGTAATCGTAATCGTAAGGACCGTCTTCCTTGTTGTAAGAGCAGTTTATAATCTGCACGTTTATTACGCCGTCACCGTTTATATCAGTCGCATACTGTTTAAGGTATTTTTCAAAAACCGCCGTCTGCTCGTCGTTATAATAGTTTTTTGTATAAACCACCGCACGCAGATCGTAATTCGGGCGTTTAACGCATTGCGATATGCCGACCGCCATTGCCGCGGTTAAAAAAAGCGCAAGTAAAGTCTGTACTTTGTAATGGTACCAAAAATTTTTGATTTTTCCTTCTACGGTCGTCGGTTTTTCGCTTTGCGTGTCGTTCTTCGGCGGAGTCGGTATTTCACCGTTTTCCATTTTTTTAAGCTCCAAAAATTCCCTGCGCGCGCGTTTTTGCTGCTCAATAGTATCGCTTTTTTGTGTACCCATATACGTCACCCTTTTGCCTGTTAATTTTGATGTCTTACCACGGCGTATTCGTCGTCATCCCTGTAAAACGGGCAGTCCTTAAAACCGCGGTAAACAAGCGCCGCATACTCGTCCTCGTCCATATCGCACATGCATATGTATTCTTCCGTGTCCTCGTCGTAAACATAGTTTACGCAGGTCTCGCAATTCATACCGTGTCACTTCTCCCCTGTTTTTTTAAATTTTAACATACTTTTTTGCCCTTTTCAATAAATAGTTAATTGTAAAAATGTAAATTATGTGTTAAAATAAACTTTAATAAAAATATTTTATGTCAGGAGAAAAATAAGTGTCATTTCCACTTGAAAACATAAGGAATTTTTGCATAATCGCACATATAGATCACGGTAAATCCACCCTTGCGGACAGGCTGCTTGAACTTACAAGTTCGGTTGCAAGCCGCGATATGGAGGAACAGATACTCGACAGTATGGATCTTGAAAGGGAACGCGGAATAACCATTAAATCCCATGCGGTAACGCTTTACTACACCGCACATGACGGACAGGAGTACGAACTTAATCTTATTGATACCCCCGGTCACGTCGATTTTAATTACGAGGTTTCGCGCTCGCTTGCCGCTTGCGAAGGCGCAGTACTTATAGTGGACGCATCGCAGGGCATTGAAGCGCAAACCCTTGCAAACACATATCTTGCGGTAGACCATAATCTTGAAATACTGCCGGTAATAAACAAAATTGACCTGCCAAGCGCCGATGTGGAAAACGTGCGGAAAGAAATCGAGGATATTATAGGCATACCGGCGGAGGACGCGCCTGCAATTTCCGCCAAAACCGGACTTAATACCGAACAGGTGCTTGAACATATAGTTACCGATATTCCCGCGCCCAAAGGCGACAGGAACGCGCCGCTTGCCGCACTTATTTTCGATTCTTACTACGACGCATACAAGGGTGTAATAGTTTACTTCCGCGTAATGTCGGGCAAAATTAAAACCGGCGACAATATAAAAATGATGGCGACCGGCGCAACATTCGACGTTGTGGAAGTCGGCAGAAAAAGGGCGACTTCGCTTGAGAGCTGCGACTGTCTTGAAGCCGGCGAGGTCGGCTACCTTGCCGCATCCATAAAAACCGTAAGCGAAGCGCGCGTGGGCGATACGATAACATTGAGTGCCGATCCTACCGAAAAGGCGCTTGAGGGCTACCGCAAAGTAAATCCCGTGGTTTTCTGCGGAATTTACCCTGCAGACGGCGCCCATTACAACGATTTGCGCGAAGCGCTTGAAAAACTGCAGCTTAACGACGCGTCGCTGCTTTACGAGCCGGAAACGTCAAAAGCGTTGGGCTTCGGTTTCCGCTGCGGATTTTTGGGGCTGTTGCATATGGAAATAATTGAGGAACGGCTTGAGCGTGAGTATAACATCGACCTTATAACCACGGCGCCCAGCGTAATTTACAAGTTTGAATTGACTTCGGGCAGCACGGTAGACGTCGATAACCCGACAAACTATCCCGATCCCGCAACCATTGCCTGCGCTTATGAGCCTGTTGCCGATGTGCATATATATTCGCCCAGCGACTATGTCGGCGCAATAATGCAGCTGTGCGAGGAACGCAGGGGCGAGTATACAGATATGAAATATCTGGCGGACCGTGTGAATATACACTACATAATGCCCGTCGGCGAAATTATTTACGATTTCTTCGACGCACTTAAATCACGCACAAAAGGCTATGCTTCTTACGATTACGAGATAAGCGGATATAAAAAATCAAACCTTGTAAAACTTGACGTAATGATAGCCGGCGATACCGTAGACGCGCTGTCGTTTATAGTTTTCAGCGATAATGCTTACGCCCGTGCGCGCAGAATTGCCGAAAAGTTGAAGGATTATATTCCGCGTCAGCTTTTCGAAGTACCGATACAAGTGGCTGTAGGCGGAAAAATTATTGCAAGGGAAACCGTAAAGGCAATGCGTAAAGACGTACTTGCAAAATGCTACGGCGGCGATATAACGCGAAAGAAAAAATTGCTTGAAAAACAAAAGGAAGGCAAAAAACGTATGCGCAAACTCGGCAGTGTAGAGGTGCCGCAGGAAGCGTTTATGGCAGTTTTAAAACTGGACGAATAAGGGTGTAAATATGAAGTTACGGATTTTAAAGATCCGGGAGGCTTTGAGGAAATTTTTTAAACAACATACTGCGGCTGCCGTTACTGTCTGTACGGCGGTCGTTTTGTGTTGCTGCATTGTTGTCGGTATGTTTTACATACTTAAAAACCGATTTGTACTGACCGGCACTCCCTACACGGAAACCGTCTATACCTCGGCTGACGTAAAGGTACCGGATGTAAAAATCGCCGACGAAAATTCCGCGGAGGATTTTGTGCCGAGTAACGACGAGGGCGATAATTCAGGCGAGACCGACGGTTTTACAATAGAAAAAGCGTTTGAAAACATTAAATCGGACAGATGGGAAAGTATTGCCTACGGTATTGATGTGTCGAGCCATAACGGTGTTGTAGACTGGGCGGAGGTTGCAAAATCGGGTGTGGATTTTGCAATGATACGCTGCGGATACCGCGGTTATGTAACAGGCGGTATTGTACAGGATGCCCGTTTTATCGAAAATATTTGGGGCGCTTACGACAACGGCATAAGCGTGGGCGTTTACTTTTATTCCACCGCCGTTAACGCAAACGAGGCGCGCGAGGAAGCCGCATGGGTTTGCGGTATACTTGACAGTCTTTCGCAGCAGGGACTGCGTATTGTTTACCCCGTAGCGTACGATTTTGAGGAATTTTATAATAAAGATTCCGCAACCAGAGCAAAAAATCTTTCCAAAAAGCAACTTACCGCAAACACCGTCGCTTTTCTTGAATATGTAAAGCGCGGCAATTACACACCCATGCTGTATGCAAGCAAAACGGCTGTTACGCGGTATTGGAATTTTAACGATGTAAAGGATTACGGCTTTTGGCTTGCACATTATGTCGAATCCACCGACTACACAGGCGACTATGATATGTGGCAGTATTCAAGCACCGGCAAAGTAAACGGAATAAACGGCAACGTCGACCTTAACATTTCTTATTACCGTTATGTGTATCCAAGCGTTGCCGTTGCCGTAAAGACAGACCGACAGCCCGTAAAAAACACACCGAACAAAAACGCGCCCGATGCGGCTTCGCTTTCAAAAACTTCCACATATGAACGCACACGCACCCTGCCTGACGGCTGGTCGGAAATACGCTACAGCGGATTTGTGGGGTATGTGCCGACCGACTGCCTTACCGAAGTTACGTTTGAAGACTGCAGCTTCCGTGTAACTGCCGCCGTAAACACGCACGGCTATTTTAAAGCCGTACAAACGGATGAATTTATCGGCTGCGATATTGAAGCCGGAACGGTACTTGACATAACGGGACGCTTCGGCAGTATTTGGTACAGGGCAACGGTAAATGGACAGAAAATGTATGTCAAAGCAGACAATTTTAGGGATAATTAACAAAATATATTGACTAAAACCGCCGTACATGGTACATTTAAGGCAGGTTGCAAATAAGCAAAGCCGACAAGTTCAAACTTGCCTGAAACAGAGTAATTTCGGTATTTTCGGCTTGTCGTCATAGCAAGGCTGTCGGATTAACGAGTATTTTAACAATGCAAAGACGAAAATTTGACACTTAAAATCGGGTTCGAACTTGTCGGTTTTGCTTAAGATAAATATTGCGGCCAATAAATTTTAAAGGTGATTTTATGGGTTACGGTATTCAGCTTTATTCTGTAAACAAATGCATGATTGAAAACGCAGCAGACACAATAAAAAAAGTTGCCGAAATGGGCTATAAATCTATAGAGCCCTGCAGTTTTTCGGGTATGACAGCCAAAGAATACAAGGCGCTTTGCGAGAGCCTCGGTCTTACAATAAGCGGCGCGCATTTAGGCTGGCAAAAATTAACGGACGAAACCATAGACGAAACTATTGCCTTTTTAAAGGAAGTAGGATGTCCCAAGTTTATAATACCCAACCATAACACAGCAAACGAGGCTGATATGGCGGAACTTGTAGCGCTTATAAACAAGTATGCACCGGTATTTAAAGCAAACGGTTTGGAACTTATGTATCATAACCATTCGCCCGAGTTTACGTTTAATCAGGATAAAAAATTCCCCCACCTTATTTTGCAAAAGGAAACGGATATAAGGTTTGAAATTGACGTTTACTGGACCTGGCGCGCAGGACTTAATCCCCTTTATATTTTGGAACAACTGTCCGACCGCGTAGGCGCAATACACTTAAAGGACGGCAACCGCACCGCAGGAACACCGGTAGGACAGGGCGAAGTTCCCATAAAAGAAGTTGTAGAATGGGCAGTTAAACATAATGTTGATATGGTAGTTGAAAACGAGCCCGACGGCGTACACGAATTGGAACAGGCAAAGGAATGTATCGACTTCCTTTTGAAATAATAATTATAGAGAGGTTTTGTTTATGTATAATAAATTTTCACTTCAGGCATACACCGTGCGCGACCATATGGAAAGCGCCGAGGATGTTAAATCTACCTTTAAGCAGTTGGCGGCAATGGGTTACACCGGCATACAAACAGCGGACGATTTTATTAAATGTCCCGTGGAACTCTACGCGCAGGCAGCCGAGGACGCAGGGCTTGAAATTGTAGGCACACATTACGGTTCAAAATCCGTTGCACTTTATGCTGCCGATGATGCCGAATTTGAAAAATATTTGGCAATACATAAAACCCTGAATACAAAGAATGCCGGCATAGGCGGCGCCGTACACCGCAGCGTTGCCGAAATTATGCAGTTTATTGAAAATGCCAACCGTTTGGGCGAAAAATTGAGCAAATACGGTATGCGCTTTACATACCACCATCATTCACAGGAATTTGCAAAGGTTGAAGGTAAGCGCCCCATGGATTTACTTGTTGACGGACTTGATAAAAAACTCACCGCATTTGTGCTTGATACATATTGGCTTAACAACGCAGGCGTGGATGTAAACGCATGGATTGAAAAATTAGCCGGAAGATGCGATATTCTGCATATAAAAGACCGCGGTGTAAAACCCTTTACAAGTGAAGGTTATATTACCGAGGTCGGCAACGGCAACCTTGATTTTAAAACCATTTTAAAAACAGCCGAGGATGTCGGTATCGAACATATCTGTGTTGAGCAGGATATATGGCCCGAGGGTGTAGATTCGCTTGAATGTGCGCGCCGCAGTGCCGAATATTTAAAAAATGTTTTGCTCAAGTAATTAATAACAAAATTTAAAAATCTCCTGTTTCATCACACAGCGAAACAGGAGATTTTTTATTTTCCCTATATAAGACAATCGTGGCCGCACAGTTTCCAATTGCCTTGTCCGATTATTTAAGTTCGTCCAGTTCTCTCAGCCAGCCGCTGCAAACCGCGTCGCTCGGCATACGCCAGTCGCCCCTCGGCGACAGTGTAACAGAGCCGACCTTTACGCCGTCAGGCAGGCAGGAACGCTTGAACTGCTGGGCAAAGAACCTTTTAATAAATACCCTGAGCCACTCAAGTATGGTTTCGTCACTGTATTCGCCCTCAAAAGCATATTTTGCAAGGCGATATATTTTCGACGGTGAGAAACCGAAACGCAGCATATAATAAAGGTAAAAATCGTGCAGTTCGTACGGGCCGACCTTTTCCTCGGTTTTCTGCACAATGTTGCCGTCCTTGTCCGCAGGTAAAAGTTCGGGAGAAACAGGGGTGTCAAGTATATCAAGCAGGGTTGCTTTCAGTTTATCGTCGCTTTTTTCGGCAACGTGGCGCACAACATACCTTACAAGTGTTTTGGGTACCGAAACATTAACACCGTACATTGACATATGGTCGCCGTTGTATGTTGCCCAGCCCAGCGCCAACTCCGATAAATCGCCCGTACCTATAACCATTCCGCCCTCTTCGTTTGCAAGGTCCATAAGTATTTGTGTGCGCTCCCTCGCCTGAGAATTCTCGTAAGTTATATCGTGTACGTTCTCGTCATGGCCTATATCCTTAAAATGCCTGTTTACCGCCGCCTTTATATTAATCTCGCGGAAAGTTACGCCTAAATAACGGCAAAGTTTTTCGGCATTTGTATGTGTGCGTTTTGTAGTGCCGAAACACGGCATTGTAACCGCAATTACGTCGTGTCTGTCACGTTTCATAAGATCCATTGCGTTTACCGCAACAAGCAGTGCAAGACAGCTGTCAAGTCCGCCGGAAATACCTATAACCGCGGCTTTTGCCCGTGTATGCTCAAGCCTTTTTTTAAGTCCGTAGCTTTGCATTTCAAGTATGCTTGCAGCCCTTGCGTAAACGGTGTTTTTATCCGACGGCACAAAGGGATTTTTTTCGATTTTCCTTGTAAGCAATGTGTCGCTCATATTTTGTGAAAAGAAAATATCGGTGTAGCCGTCCGCCCTTGCAGATAAATAACTCGTGTTTTTGCGGCGCTCGGCGCACAGCCTGTCCACATCTATTTCGGTAATAATCATATTTTTCTGCCCAAACGGCATATTTTCGGCAAGTATTGTGCCGTTTTCGCCGATAAGCATATGCCTGCCGTAAACCATATCCTGCGTAGACTCGCTTTCCGCGGCGTCCGAATAAATGTATCCGCAAATATATCTCGCACTGGCAGACGATACAAGCGTACGGCGGTAATCGCTCTTACCTATTACCTCATCCGATGCGGAAAGATTTGCAATTATCATCGCGCCCAACTGACACAAAAGCCTTGACGGCGTATCGTTGCCCCAAAGATCCTCGCAAATTTCAACGCCGAATTTAAAATTCTTAACCGCTGAACTTTTAAAAATAAGTTTCTTGGAAAACGGAATATAATCCCCGCCGATTTCCACCGCATTATAGCCGTCCGGCAGGTTGTCCGCACTTTCAAAATAACGCTTTTCGTAAAATTCGCTGTAATTGGGTATTGCGGTTTTCGGTACAATGCCCAGTATTTCACCGCCGAAAATAACCGCCGCACAGTTGTACAGTTTATTGTCAAACTCAACAGGCAAACCCACAAGCGTTACGGGATATTTGCCTGCCGTATATGCGGCAATATCGGCAAGCGCGGTTTTTGCACTCTCAAGCAGTGTATCCGATAAAAACAAATCCCCGCAGGTATATCCGGTAATACAAAGTTCCGGCAAAACAAGCAGCGCCACACCTTTTGCATCGGCGGCGTCTATAGCGTTTTTAATTTTTTCGGTGTTTGCAACGGTATCGGCAACCGTAACTTCTACCGCACAGGCAGCACATTTTATAAATCCGTTTTTCATTGCCTTCCCACTTTCAATAATTTTTCGGTATATATAATTGCAAAGGCGAAGCCTTTTACGGCAAAGCCTTATCCGTGTCAAAAACACGGACGCCGGTTTGATTCAATGCTTTTATGCTAAAATCCCCGATTTTATCGGCGCATCGGCACTTCTGCGGCGTTCCGCCGTCGGCACAAAAGCATTACACTGTATAATATACCACAATTTTCCCAAAAAAACAATTAAAAAAGCGGCAGGGACTTTTCCCTGCCGCCTTATATTATTTAAACATCGGTCTCACCCAAAATTAAATTTTATTTCTTATAAAAATCAATCTTGTTTTTGTGAACAAACCTTTCGTTTGAATTTTTTATTGTAAATTAAAACTTATCTCTGCATTGGACCGTACTCCGTTAAAAATAATGGTCGAAAAAAGATTTAACTGTACTTTGGACTCACCTCTTTCTCACTCGGTAATTTTTTCGATACGATGCGGTTCGGCTTCCGTAAACATCGGTATCAGTCCTTTCGTTTCTTTTTCTGATTATAATATAGCACATATTTACCTATTTGTCAAGTGGTTTGTTGATAATTTTTATAAAAATTATATAAAAAATATTTTTGTGTGCCGTCATTATCGTCATTTACGTCTTAAAATCCATACAAAAAACAATGTTTGGATTTATTACCGCTGTTATAAAATAAATTAATTGACTAACACGCGCAAATAGTTTAAAATATTATTAACAAAGGAGCTGATAAAATGGCTGAAAACAAAAATATTAATGAAGATTACAATCCGGACATCATTACACTTTGTGATGACGACGGAAAGGAATATACTTTTGAAGTGCTTGACGCGATTGAAACCGATGAAGCGCGTTATCTGGCGCTTTTGCCGGTTTACGAAGATCCGCAGAAAATCCTCGACGATTCGGGCGAACTTGTAATTGTAAAGGTAGACGAAGAAGAAGGCGAAGAGTTTTTCAGCGAAATTGAAGACGATGACGAGTACGAAACCATTGCCGATGCATTTATCGACCGTTTGCAAAACGCCTTTGAAATAGAAGAAGAATAATTTTAAAAAATTTTTATAAAATATTATTATCCTGCCTTGTTCGCGGACTGCACTATTATAACCCTACAACCTTATTAATCGGGGCCCGGCTTGTGCGGCAGGTTTGCAGACCTCCCGCCCCGTATGTATATGACGGAAGCGGAAGAAGGGAGCGCGAAACCGCACACACGGCACCCACCTGCTTTTCGCAGGTTATCATTAGGCATTACGGCAAGGCGGGACACCGTATATTAAAAGGAGCGTAAAAATATGCGTTCACTGGGAATAATCAGGCAAATCGACAAAAACGGAAGAATTGTAATTCCGATGGAGATACGCAAACAGTTGAATATGAAAAACGATGAAGACTGTTTTGAAATCTTTACAGATGCGGATACCGTAATTCTGAAAAAGTACGAACCTTCGTGCATATTCTGCGGCGAAACCGAAGGGATTGTGTCCCTTGGCGAACATAACGTCTGCACAAAATGCATAGATAAGCTGAACGATATAAAAAATTCGCTTTAAAAAAGTCGACCGCCGTATTGCAAATTGCAATACGGCGGTTTTAATTTTTTATATTCTATTTCTTAATTTCGGCTTTGTATCCTGCCTTTTCAACTGCGCCGACAAGCGCCGCGTCATCAGTTGCGGCGGACAGTGTTACCTGTGCCGTGCCGCCCTTTAAATCCACCTGTACGTCCTCTACGCCCGCGACACCCTCAAGCGCCTGTTTCACATGTGCCACACAATGCTGGCACATCATACCTTCAATTTTTAAAACTTTTTTGTTTTCCGTCATAACATTACTTCCTTTACTTTTTTTACCGTAAATTTTGCACAAATTAAGTCTTAATGCGTTTGATACCACGCAAAAGCTCGAAAGGCTCATCGCGGCGGCACCGAACATTGGGCTTAACGTAATTCCCAGCGGTACAAAAACGCCTGCCGCCAAAGGAATACCTATAACATTGTAAATAAACGCCCAAAACAAATTTTCGCGGATATTTAAAATGGTATGGCGGCTTAAATTAATTGCCGCAGGTACATCGGCAAGGCTGCTTTTAACCAGCACAACGTCGGCGGCATCCAGCGCAACATCGGCACCGGCACCTATTGCTATGCCTACATCTGCCGCCGTAAGAGCCGGTGCGTCGTTTATACCATCGCCCACCATTGCCGTAACGCCTTGCTTTTTAAGCCGGTTTATAACATTTGCCTTTTCATCCGGCAACACTCCGGAAATTATTTCGTCCACTCCTGCGGCGCTGCCTATTGCTTTTGCGGTGCGCTCGTTATCACCCGTAAGCATAACAACGCGGATACCCATATCTTTCAGTTTTTTTACAGCCTGTGCGCTGTCGGGTTTAACCGCATCGGCAACGGCGATTATGCCGTAAATCTTTTCGTGCGAGGCAAACAGCAACGGTGTTTTGCCCTGCTGTGCCAGTTTATCGGCAATATCCGCAACTTTCTTGGTTACGGGAACGGTGGCGGATATAAATTTAAAACTTCCGCCGAAATGCACCTGTCCGTTTATGCTTGCCGATATTCCGCTGCCCGCAAGTGTTTTAAAATCCTGCGTATCTTCCGCGCAAACTCCGTTTTCGGTGCAATAATTGTTTATTGCCTGTGCCAGAGGATGCTCGCTTTTTATTTCAAGTGCATATGCCGTCTTAAGTAGCTGCTCCGATGTTACACTGTCAGCCGGTACAATATCGGTAACTACGGGCTTGCCCTCGGTCACCGTGCCGGTTTTATCTACCGCGGCTATACGCACTTTGCCGGTTGTTTCAAGCGAAACGGCGGTTTTAAACAATATTCCGTTTTTGGCGCCGACACCGCTGCCGACCATTATCGCAACGGGGGTTGCAAGTCCCAAAGCGCACGGACAGCTTATAACCAATACCGATATTGCCCTTGCCAAAGCATACGAAAACTGCGCGCCCGTTATCATCCATACTATAAATGTAACAACCGATACCGCAATTACCGTCGGCACAAATATACCGGATACTTTATCGGCAATTTTGGCTATGGGCGCTTTTGTTGCCGCCGCATCGCTTACCATTTTAATTATTTTTGCAATGGCGGTGTCTTCCCCTACCGCCGCCGCGCGGCACTGTATATAACCGGAACTTAAAATCGTTGCCGCCGAAACCCTGTCGTTTTCAGCTTTGTCCACAGGTACGCTCTCGCCTGTAAGGGCGGATTCGTCCACAGCCGCATTACCGCTTATTATAACAGCGTCCACCGGTATGCGTTCTCCTGCCTTTACGCAAAATATATCCCCTATTTTTACATCCTTTGCGGCAACCGTTACTTCCCGTCCGTCACGCAAAAGCGTTGCAGTATCGGGCGTCAGTTTCATAAGGGATTTTATTGCGTCGGTCGTCTTACCCTTTGAGCGTGCCTCAAGCATTTTACCGACGGTTATCAGCGTCAGTATCATTGCGGCGGACTCAAAATACAACTCGTGCATAAGGGTATGCGCCTGATGCGCATTGCCGACGGTAATGTAATGCGACATCATAAACATTACCGCAACGCTCCAAACATATGCCGCACCCGAGCCTAAAGCCACCAGGGTATCCATATTCGGACTGCCTTTTATAAGCCCCTTTGCACCGTTTATAAAAAATTTCCTGTTAATTACCATTACCGCCGTACACAACAGCAGCTGTATAAGCGCTATAGCCATATGGTCGCCCGTCAGCACATTCGGCAGCGGCCAGCCCCACATCATATGTCCCATTGAAGCATACATAAGCAGCACCAAAAATACAACCGATGATATCAGGCGTTTAACAAGCTGCGGTGTCTGCCTGTCACGCAGGGCGTTTTCCTGCGGCGCTGCCTGTCCTTTTACGGACGCCGTATATCCTGCCGCCTGTACCGCGGCAATAATTGTTTGTGCGTCTGCACTTCCCTGCACATTCATGGAATTGGTTAAAAGGTTTACCTCACACTTTTCAACACCCGCGACCTTCGACACGGCTTTTTCCACCCTTGCACTGCAGGCCGCACAACTCATTCCGCCTACATCAAAGTGCATCATATTTATACCCCCTTATTTCATAAGTTTTTGGATTGTTGCAACAAGCTCGTCCACAACTTCGTCCTTGCCGTCTTTTATATCCCTTACAACGCAGGAATGTATGTGGCTTGCCAGCAACTCCCTGTTAAATGCGTTTACTGCCGCATTAACCGCCGCAGACTGCACTAAAATATCGTTGCAGTATGTATCCTGCTCTATCATTGTTTGTATTCCCCGTATTTGCCCTTCTATTCGCTTTAAACGGTTAAGCAGCTGCTTCTTTTTTTCCTCGCTTCTTACCGTCTTTTTTGCACAGCAGCATTTTTTGCTTTCCATTTTATTTACCTCCGTATACTCCCTAGGGGTATTTTACATTGCTTATAATATACCCATATGGGGTATTTGTCAAGACCTGTTTGCAAAAAAATATCCTTGCCGCTAACAGCAAAGATATTTTTTTAATTCATTAATTTTTTCCTGTGTGATTTCGGGCGTATCCTTTAACTTAAAATTTACACCCTTTTCTTCATATTTGGATATGCAAAACTTTTTAAACGGCAGAAGTTCCGTTTCCTCTACGCATTTGTATTTTGCCGTAAGTGCCGCCAACGCACGCATATCCTGCGGTGTATCGTTAATACCATTTATAATTACCTGCCGCACACGCGTTGTAATGCCGTTGTTATCAAGCAATTTTAAAAATTCAAGCGGTGTGTCTATGCCGCAGCCGACATATTTTTTATACTTTTCGTCGGTTGCGTACTTAATATCAAGCAAGCAGTAATCAGTAAGGCTCAACAGCCGTTTTACTTTATCGTTTATTATACAGCCTGATGTATCAAGGCAGGTATTTATACCGGCGTTTTTGCAAAGCGCAAAAAATTCCGACGCAAATTCGGCTTGCATAAGCGGCTCTCCGCCCGACAGCGTTACGCCGCCTTTAGCGCCGAAGTATGAGGAATACCTCTTTGCCTTTTCAAAAAGTGCCTCGGCGGTATATTCTTCACCTGCCGATATATCCCACGTTTCGGGATTATGACAGCATACGCACCTAAGCGGACACCCCTGCAAAAACACCGCAAAGCGCACACCGGGACCGTCCAGCGTTGCAAAAGTCTGCAGGGAACTTACCCTGCCGACGCTTTTCATCACATCACCTCATGCATGGTACGGCTTATAACCTCTCTTTGCTGCTCGCGCGAGAGCTTGCAGAAGTTGACCGCGTAACCCGAAACACGTATTGTAAGATTGGGATATGCCTCCGGATTATTGTAAGCGTCAATCAGCGTTTGTCTGTTTAAAACATTTACATTTATATGATGCGCGCCCTTTTTAAAATATCCGTCCAGCATATCCGCCAAATTTTCCGTCCGTTCCTGCACGTTTCTGCCCAATGTGGAAGGCGTAACGGAAAATGTGTTGGAAATGCCGTCCCTGCAGTCGTCATATGACAGTTTTGCCACCGAATTAAGCGAAGCCAGTGCGCCGTTATGCTCCCTGCCGTGCATCGGGTTTGCCCCCGGCGCAAAGGGAGCGCCGCTTTGTCTGCCGTCGGGTGTGGCGGCGGTATTTTTACCGTACATTACGTTTGATGTTATTGTAAGCACCGACAGCGTATGCTCGGCGTTTCTGTAGGTCGGCGTTTTGCGCAATTCGCAAATCATACTGTGTGTAAGTTCCCTTGCAATATCGTCAACCCTGTCGTCATCGTTGCCGTACTGCGGAAAATCGCCTTCCCTTACAAAATCGGTAATATAACCTTCGTCATTTCTTACAGGTTTAACCTTTGCAAACTTTATTGCGCTTAAGGAATCCGCAATAACAGACAGTCCCGCTATACCGAAAGCCATAAATCTATGCACAGCGGTGTCGTGCAGCGCCATCTGCGCGCTTTCATACGCGTATTTGTCGTGCATAAAATGGATAACGTTCATGGTGTTTACATACAAATGCGCAATCCAGCTTATATATTCGTCCAGTCTTGATTTTACTTTTCCGTAATCCAAAACCTCATCACCGAGGGGCGCATGCTGCGGACCTATGTGTATACCGCTTGAAACGTCGTAACCGCCGTTAACAGCCAACAACAGCAACTTCGGCAAATTGCACCGCGCACCGAAAAACTGCATTTGCTTACCTATGCGCATTGCCGAAACACAGCAGGCTATGGCATAATCGTCGCCGTATATACGGCGCATAACGTCGTCGTTTTCGTATTGTATGGAATCGGTATCGCAGGAAAGTTTTGTGCAAAACTTTTTAAAGCCGTCGGGTAAATTGTTTGACCAAAGCACCGTAAGATTAGGCTCGGGTGCCGGACCTAAAGTGTAAAGGGTGTTTAATATACGGAAACTGTTTTTTGTTACAAGTGTACGTCCGTCCTCGCCCATACCGCCGACGCTCTCGGTTATCCACATGGGATCTCCGCCGAAAAGTTCATTGTACTCCGGCGTTCTTAAATGGCGCGCTATGCGAAGTTTTATAACAAAATCGTCGATAAGTTCCTGCGCCGCGCTCTCGCTCAAAATGCCGTTTTCTATATCGCGTTCAATATAAATATCCAAAAATGTGCTTACACGACCTAAGGACATGGCTGCGCCGTTTTGCTCCTTAATTGCCGCCAAATAACCGAAATAGGTCCACTGCACCGCCTCGCGCGCATTGCCGGCAGGTTCGCTTATGTCAAATCCGTACTCCGCCGCCATTTTTTTAATATCTTCAAGCGCCGTAATCTGATTGTACAGTTCTTCGCTCAGCCTTATGCGCTCTTCGTCAAAGCATCCGTCCGACAGTTCCCGTTTATCCTTTTGCTTTTCCTCAATAAGTCGGTCTATACCGTAAAGCGCAACACGGCGGTAGTCGCCTATTATTCTGCCCCTGCCGTAAGCGTCGGGCAATCCCGTAATAACATGGCTTTTACGCGCCATACGCATTTCGTTTGTATAAGCCTTAAAAACACCGTCGTTATGGGTTGTGCGATAGCGGAACTCCTCCTCAACCTTTTCGCTGAGTTTTGTCCCGTAAGCCTGACACTCCTGACGTACCATGCGTATACCGCCGAACGGATTTATACCGCGCACAAGCGGACTTGCCGTTTGTATACCCACTATTATTTCGTTTTCCCTGTCAATATAACCGGCAGGATGACTTGTAAGCGTCATTACGGTGTCGGCATCCACGCCGAGTACGCCGCCGGCTTTGCGTTCCTTCTCAAACAGGTCGTTTACTTTTTGCATAATAAGGTTTGTCCTGTCTGTAGCACCCTGCAAAAACGAGGCGTCGCCCGTATATTCCTCATAGTTTTTTTGTATAAAATCCCTTACGTTTATTTGTGTTTGCCAGTCGCCCGAAACAAACCCTTTCCAACTGTTTATATTCAATTTAAATCCCCCGAAAAATTATTTGAGTGCGTCATCAATAATACTATATATCGTGGTTAATGTCAATGGTAAATCCTACATTTTGTGATTTTTTGTAAAAATTATCCGTGCCCGTATAAATCGGACACGGATAAAATCAGGCTTTAAAAATTTAATTTGCTTTTTTCTTTTTTGCCAAAACCGACAAAGCCGTAATCGTAACAACCGACACTGCAAACAGTACAATTCCCGTTTTAACGCCTTTGGCGTGATATTTCATAACAACTGTGTTTTCACCGTCGGCAAGCGGTATTACCGTAAATCCGCCGGTACCCTTTTCGGCTTTTACGGTCTTTCCGTTTACCTTAACTTCCCAGTTTTCGTCAAACGGTACGGTAAGCATAACATTGCCCCCGCCGTTTGCGGTAAATGTAAGGCTGCTTTTTTCAGCTTTTATATCACTTACAGCATTGTTTTTAATTGTATCGGTTACTTCTTTCAGCCTTTCAAGCGATAAAGTATAAAATTCAATATTCAAACTTTTTTTATCCGCAGTCACCGTACGGTCCGATGCCATATTGCCTATAACCGTAACATTGTGATTCATCCAACCTGTTTTGTACGGTTTAATTTTTGATGAATCGACCGTAATATTATAGTTGATATCATCACCGCCGTAAACAGCGCGCAAGTACAAAACTCTATCGGCGCTGCTTTTTTCAAAAGTATAAGTCACGCCTTCCTGTGTATCTGTCTTTGACGCATATTTATAAGGTGTATACAGTTCGACCTGCGTTCCCGTAATTTTGCCGTAAATTTCATTTAAATATTCAAACGGACTGTTTGTATTTTTGTCCTCGCTTAAAACGGCTTCGTCCGCATAAAAAGCCAACGGCAACGCATAGTTGTTTTTATAAACTCTTTTCCTGTTGTACGCCTGCAATTCGGACATTATTTCATAACCGTCATAACTGTTTTCGCTTAAAAGATATTTAACGCCGAGCAGACTGTCCGCACCGATTATCGGTTCATGATAAAAAGTCGGCCATTCGGTACGGCAATAGCCCAAACTTGCCAAAAGGTCACCCGTCGATTTTTCATAAGACGAACTGTAGTGCTGCACACCGTAATAACCGTACGCCAATGCCTCATTACAATAAAAAGACTCATTAGTTGCAACCAAGTCCCTGTTCAGCGTCTTATCAATTCTGTAAAGTCCGCCGTCCTGCGCCTTTACCTGTTCAATTAAATTCTCTTCATTTTCCGCATAATTTATGTATGCCGCACTGTCGTTATTAAAATACCCGCTTATAATCCAATATGCATTCGCCGATATTTCCCCTAAAAACAGTACCGCCAACGCTGCGGTCATAATTTTTTTAAGCTGTTTTGATGTTGTGTTTATAAGTGCGAAAATTACCCCGTAGGCTATTAAAACCATAATTTCAAGCCAGAGTCTTTTCGGTGCAAACGCGGCAACGGAATCCAACACAAACAAAGTTACAATGCTGCCTATAACAAACTTTTTAAGGCTTGCCTTTTGCGGAACAGGTTCTGCCTGCATACCGCGTGCCGCAACCGTTATAAACGCGGCCAGCGCAACATAAAGGAAACGATATGCGTAAGAGGGTTCAAACTTAAATCCAACCCAAATATGTTCAATAGGCGCAAAATACATCGAAGCGATCATTACGCCTATAAATGCACCGGATATAATCTTTTCCCGCTTTGCGACGGATTTGTTTAAAAAATAGCAAACCACCGCCATTAACGCAAATACCGAACAGAACAGCGTGATTTTTTTAACCGTTACATCCGGATCATAGTTTGTGCCTATCATAAATCCGCGCAAAACTTCAAAAAGATTACCGTTTGTTGTAAATCCGAATATTCCTTTATCAAAACTTCTTCCGCCGCTTTGGCCTATTAAAACGGGAAAAAATACAATACACGAAGCCAATACACCCGTTATCTCGGTTAAAGCAAATTTAAAAAGGGATTTTATTGCCGTACCGACGGAAAATTTTTCGACCGATATAATATAGGAATATATAAAATAAATCATAATAAATATGCAGTTCATATATCCCGAATACCAGTTGAAAATCACGCTTAAAGCCACCGTTACATAAAGCGGCACCACTTTTTGTTCGGATATAAATTTGTTTACCGCCAGCATCATAAGCGGCAGCATATACATACCGTCAAACCACATTATATTTGACATTTGGCCTAATCCGTAAATTGTAACGGAATATGCCATGGATAAAAACAGCACATATAATTCCGGCAGCTTTTTAAATTGCGATTTTAAAAATATACCGAAAGTCAGACCGCAAAGTCCCAATTTTAAAGCGGTAATAACAAATACAAAAAGCTGAAGTTGGCTGTGCTTGAAAAACAACACCAGCAAATTAAGGGGAGAAGCAAGATAATAACCCCAAATAGCAATCATAGAGCCGCCGAGCGACTTTGAAAACGAATACGAAATATCCGCGTTACCCAAAAGCACATCCCTGTAATATGCAAAAAAATCGGTATACTGCACTTCCATATCCCACATTAAATTGCTGACAGAGCCAAACGGATATATACCCTTAACTATAAAAAGTGCCGATAAAATAAATATCGGCATTAAAAAGCAAACAAAAAGTATGCGGTTTTTCTTTATCCAACTAATCATATTTCTGCTTTATCCTATCTTTTTAATATTATTTTCTTTATTTGTTTCCCTTATAATATAATGCGGACGTTTTTTGCTTTCCATATAGTTTTTGGAAAGATACTGGCCGATAATGCCCATACAAAACAACTGTATACCGCCGATAAAAAGAATTATGCAAACCAAAGAAGCCCAGCCGGACACGGCATCGCCGAATGCCAGGCGCCTTATAAACACAAACAAAAGCATAACAAAGGCAATCAATGTAAATCCCAGCCCGCACCACGAAGAAATGCTGAGCGGTACCTGCGAGAAGTTGATTATACCGTCTATACTGTACTTAAGCAACTTCCAAAAGTTCCATTTGGTTTCTCCCGCAGCCCTTTCCCTGTTTTCAAACGGCAGCCATTTTGTTTTAAAACCTACCCAACCGAAAATACCTTTTGAAAATCTGTTATATTCGTTCATGGAAAGTATTGCGTCTACCATCTCGCGCTTCATAAGGCGGTAGTCCCTCGCGCCGTCAACAATGTCGGCATCGGATATTTTGTTTATTATTTTGTAAAAAAGTCTTGCAAAGAAAGACCTTATCGGCGGCTCGCCCGCTCTGTCAACCCGCCTTGTCGCAACACAGTCGTAATCTTCTTCCTCAAGCGTCCTTGCCATTTGCGGCAGCAGATCCGGCGGATCCTGCATATCTGCGTCCATTATTGCCACATAGTCGCCGTCAGCGTTGGAAAGTCCCGCAAACATTGCCGATTCCTTACCGAAATTCCTTGACAGTGCAACAAATACCGCACGTTCATCTCTGTTTGCTATGTCCTTCATAATTTCAAGCGTGCGGTCCTTAGAACCGTCGTCCACAAAAATAAACTGAAAATCATACTCGCTCATCTGTGCGCTTACTTTACTTATTTCATTATAGAATATTTCCAGTACTTCCGCCTCGTTATAACAGGGCACAATAACGGATATTCTTTTCATTAAAATTACTCCTTTTAATACTGCTTTTTATAAATTTAGTTTGACCTCGGTAATATTTAACAGTACAAAGCAATGATACCATACCGCCGTTTAAAAGTCAAGGCGGCTCCCCGTTTCAAATCGGGGAAGCCGCCTTTTATTTTACGCTGTAAATATTACTTTTTGCGCCTTTTAATAATTACCGATATACCGCCTATGCCGCCGCCCAAAGCTGCCGCACCGCACAGAGCAATTACTGCATACAAAAGCACCGGTGTTGCCTTTTCGGGTGTTTCCTGCTGTATGTCGGCAGTTGTTGTTTTGTCTTCTTTGTTTTCCGCCGTACCGGATGCAGTCTCGCTTGTAGGCTGCTCCTGCTGTGCGTCCTGCGTATCGGAACTGTCCGTTTTTGGCGGTTGTTCGTCTTTCTTTTCGGGAACGGTAACCGCGTTTGTGTTGCCCGTTTCCTTAACATCCGCCGCTATTACGGTAAACTCGGTCTGCAATGTGCCTACGGCAGTTTTAATGCTTACCGTGTGTTTGCCTGTCGTCAGGGTGTTTAAATAATCCGCAAGCAATATAACGGAATTTGTGCTGCCGAGTTTATAACCGCTGTTTTCAAGCGCCTTGCCGTCTACCGAAATCACGGTGTTTTCGTCAAGCGGCATATTTGTACTAAAAGAAAGTTCCGCTTTTGTTCCGAGTTTAAAACTGCCGTTTTCACCGTCGGTTATAACAGGCACTGTCTTTGCAACGGTCTTATAATCTTTAATTTTACACCTGCCGCAAGTGCGTTCCTGTTTGCCGTCATGTGTAAAGTCGGCTTCGGTTACGGTAGTCCATTCGGTCCAATCATGTCCCAAAGCATTCTTTTTGAATACATCGCTGTTTTGTTTCGCATCGTCGGACCTTGTTCCGTTTACATCGGCAAAGTAATTGTTGCAATCGGGGCAATGCCAATAGGCATAATTACCGCTGTTTTCACAGTTTTCGCTCACAGCGTCGGTCTTTACGGCGTTTGCATGGTGCAATGCCGGCAGCACTGTCTGCTGCGCCGTGGTATTTTGTGTGCAGGCGGCATCCCAAAACAGTTCCGCACATCCCGTGCAACTGTAGTATTCTTTATTTCCGTCCTCGGTACATGTGCACGGTTTTGCAGGATGTTTTACGGAATTGTGATAATGCGTCGTATCCTTTATCGTAATATCGGCTGTGACGGTATCCTGCTTGCCGACTTCGCCCAGAGGATTAAATATAAACGTAAGCGTTTGTGTTGTGCCGGCTGCAAAGCGGGCAAAATAGCCCTTGTAAACCGTTACCGTATTACCCGAAACAGCGTAATCCGTACCGTTTAACAGTACGTCGTCACCGTTTTTAATTCCGCATAAAACATTGTCGTTCATATTAACGGTAAAGGAAATATCCGCGCGATTGCTTTCCTTTAAATCAAACTCGCCCGAAGTCGGCGTTACGGTGCTTTCGCTGTAGGCAACAACGCCCTGATCCAACAAAACAACGCTGTTGCCGGCTTTATCGGTCGCCTTTACATATACATATTTTTTGCTGTTGGGCATAATATTCAGACTGCCCTGCCAATCGGTAATGCCGTTTACATCCGTTACCGCTGTATCGGATGCGTAATACATAACCGTATCCATACCGCTTAAAGCGTCTGTAGCAGTTGCTTCAACCGTTACGGTTTCTTTAAAGAACAAGCCGAAAGTCAGTTTGTTAAGCAGTGACCTGAATCCGCTTTTATTATACTGCACCGTTACGTTTTCCGGTGCTGCGGTATCAATTTTATACTGCAAAATCGTACAGTATACCTTGCCGTCCGCAGCCTTTGCAAAAATCTGTTTGCCGCCGCGGCCGGTATCACCGGTGATTTTTAAACTGTCGGATAAATTCTGCAGATCTTCACCTACCGTATAGCCCTGTTTTGCAGTAACAATCACGTCCGAATTATACCAACCGTTTTCATTTGCTTTCGGCATACTGTACATAAGTTCGGACGCGTGTCCGTAAGTTATGCTGAATTCTACGGTACGGCTGCCGCTGTAATTTCCCTTAAGCGTAACCGTAACACTGCCCTTGCCTAAATTTGTATTGTTGCCGTAAGACAACGTAAAGTCCTTGCCCTCGGTTAAGCGGCTGCCGTTAACCGTTACGCGCGCTGCCGGCTTTATTGCGGCACCGGTGTAAATATACGTCTGTTCTACCGAATCAATAAGTATTTCGGACGGCATTACCGGACGGGGATTAACGGTAAATTTCCATGAGGAATCGGTAAGTCCGCTTGCCGCACCGTAAATTTCGTTTTCCTCAACATCAATTTTAACGGTGTATGTTCCGGCATTTGTCGGTGTAACGGCTCTGCCCGTTTCATCATAATACTTTACGGTTATTACGCCGCAATTAATGCCGGATTTTGCCGTTACTTCGGCCTGCTTTGCATTACCGTCATACTCAAGACCTGTGGGCGCCGTAAAGTTAAAATCCGCCGCCGTCAAATCTTTAAGCGCTTTTTTAAGTTCAACGGTGTTTTTCTGGCTGTTAATTGCAAATGTGTATTTGGGATCATCGCAGCGTAAGTTTCCAAGCACGGTTTTGTAAAGCATAAATTGGTTTATTAAGCTGCGGTAAACTACAGCCGCCGTTGTTCCTTCGCCCGTAAGGTGCAGGGAAACCTTGCCGCCTTTGCAGTTGTTATAAAAATTCAGGAATTGTGCGGCTGCAAAAGATACGTTGTCTGCCTTTTTGTTGCCTTGTGTGCCGGAAGTATTGTTAAGCACAACGGTGGCGTTATCAAACTGCTCCACATCATGCCACGGTTGGTAACCGCCTATTGTAACATAATGTTCGGCATAAATACCGCCGCCTTTTTCGGTTGCCGTATTGTCGGTTATTGTGCCGCCCCACAAAAAAAGCGCGTCGTAAATACTGTACTCGTCGCTGCCTTTTTTGTTATAAATACCGCCGCCGTTATTTGCTTTATTGCCGGTTATATTGCAGACGTATATATAAGTACTGCCTTCATTATAAATACCGCCGCCGTTACCCGTGGCTGTATTGTTTGTAATACTGCCGCCGCGGATAATTGCATATCTCTTTGTTCCGCAATATAAGCCTGCTCCGTCTTCCGCAGTATTGCCCGTAATGTTTCCGCCGTACATCCTTAACTCGCCGTCGTCATATTTGTTGGCTTCTGCAATAATTCCTCTGCCGATCTTACCGGGGGTATGGGTGATTTTTCCCTGTTTTTCGGGTGCGGAGCAATCCGACAGCCAAAGCGTACGGCTGAGTCGTATCGTGTCAAAATCACCGTCTGCAATTATGCTGTGTCCGTTTAAACACAAATCAAGTTCGCAGTCCATATCCCACTGTTCGCTCAAAACAACGTCGGTTGTTAAATAATACTTACCGTATCCTCTGGGCAGACTTGTAGGATCGTTCCACGGTTTGTATGTTTGCGAATCGTAATATGAACACTCCATTAAGTATCCGTGCGATTGTTCCGCACCGCAGCGGCAATGGATATGCTCGGTAGTATAATAAGTATAGTTTTTAAAATTATCGGGGTTATATGCTTCTTTGTCGGATTTATCCGCCGCCTTGCCTGCAAACAGCTTCAAACTTTCCGCCGCAACAGGTGCGGTTTCGGAATTTACGGCGACGGTTCCGCCTTTTATCTCCACGCTGCCGCCGTTAAATGAAACATCTAACGGATATTCCTGCGCTTTCGTCTCCATGTTATATTTTCCGGAACTGCTGATTCCGTAAGATTTGCCGCCTTCGGCAGCGTTGTCGGCGGTTATATTCAAACTGCCGCCGTTTAAGATAACAGCCGTTGATAAAACGCCTTCACACTTATATTTTTCCGTGTTATTTGCAACATTAACGGTTATATTACCGCTGTTTAATACAAGTTTATCCCTGACATTTATACCGCATATACTGCTTTCGTCATCTCTTACGGTCTTTACGGAAAGCGTTCTGCCGTGAGCTAAATTTACGGTTAAACTATTGGCATAAAATGCAGTAAAATTCTTCGTTTCCACACTCAAATTTCCGTCGCCGTGCAATGTTACGTCACAGTAGTCCAACGACACGCCGAAGTTATCGCCTTTTACGGTGTTCCATCCGGAAACCTCAAAATCAAGCTTACACAATGTGGAGCGCAAATAAACCGAACTGCCGAGTATCATTCCTCCGTTATAATCCTTCAGCTTTATTGCGTATTCGCCTTTGGTTTGGTTTACCTGAATTGCCCAGTTCCAACCCGTTTCCGGCAAGGTTTCCTCATTACGTTTTACAACCTTGCTGTTTGTACCGTAAACCCAAAAATCGTCATTATAATCCTTTACATCAACCTTGGTGGAAATTACATTAAATTCGACTATCTGTGTAGGAAGGCTGCTTTGGGCAAAAGCGGTTACCGGCAGTACGCCGAGTATCAGCGCCGCACACAAAGCGGCTGCCGTTAACTGTTTGCCGCGTGTAGAGAGCCATTTTACATTTTTACCAAGCAAACGAAACAGCAAAAACAGCGGATATAACGCAATAATACCTATGTATTCCGCCCTTTCTTTTCCTTTTAAATCTTTAAATCCTCGCATTATTTAACCCCTTTTCGCAGTGTGACAGGACACAAACGGTATCCGAACATACCGCATTATTATACATATATATTTTATCTTAATTTTTACCCTTAAAAACGGCATCGGTGCGAAATGCTGTTTTTGTGGTGCGAAACGTCCTGTAACACTAATTGCAAATACTTTAAAAATATAGTAAAATAAAAGCGCGAATAAAATTTTAAGGGGTGCCGCTATGCTACGCATTGCCGTGTGTGATGATAATACCGATTTTTTGCAGACCGCAGCCGGTTTTATAAAAGACTGGTCGCAGCAGCGCAATATACCAATCGAGCTGTTTACCTGCGGCAACGGGGACGATTTGCTGCAGACAAATGCGGCATCACGTTTGGACATTGTTTTTTTGGATATTATTATGCCGCTTTTTAACGGCATTGAGGTCGCGCGGGAATTGCGGAGCAAAGACTCTGCCGTAAGGATCGTTTTTTTAACTTCATCGCCTGAATTTGCACTGGAATCCTACGACGTTAAAGCACAGGGGTATCTGTTAAAGCCGGCATCTTACGAAAAAATAACCCAAGCACTGGACGAAAGCGCGCTGTTTTTTGCAAAGGAGCCGGAGAATATAATAATTAAGACCTCTTTCGGATATCAAAAAATTTATTTGCACAACATTGAATATGCCGAGGCGCAAAACAAAAAAGTTATTTTTTACCTTGATGACGGCAAGACGCTTCAAACAGCCGAACCGCTTTATTTTTTTGAGAATAAACTGAACACGGAAAACGGATTTTTTAAATGCCACCGCAGTTATTTGGTGTATATGAAAAATGTCGACCATTTCAATAATACGCAAATTATAACAAAATCCGGCAAATGCGTGCCGATTGCGCGCGGTTACGGCAAACCGTTTAAGGAAGCGTATTTTGCACTGATGTTTAAAGAGCAGGGGGACATTTAATGCTTATAACCGTATTAAGTTTGCTGCACAACGCCACAACACTGCTGTTCGGCGTATATGTTTCGGCTGCGTTTTTGGGCGTGCGTATGACGCGCAAAAACATTTTTACACTGCTTGCCTTTTCGGTTTCGGTCGGCGGAGTTTATGTGCTTTCCTACATACTGCTCGGCACAGAAGGGACGGAAAAAATTTACCCGTTTATAATCCACCTGCCGCTTACGGCATTTTTATCGCTGCGCTTTAAGTACAGACCGTCGCTGTCGCTGCTGTCTGTGCTTACGGCATACCTGTGCTGCCAAATAAGCAACTGGGTAGGGTTGGCGGCTTTAAACATTACCGATGTACAGTGGGTATATTACAGCGTGCGTATTGCGGTAACGGTAACCGTTTTTATACTTTTGGTACGTTATGTGTCCGACGCCGCGTCCGCACTGCTGCAAAAGCCCACAAAAGCAATTTTAATTCTGGGGCTTATGCCGTTTGTTTATTATTTGTTTGATTACGTCACCGGCGTGTATACTTCGCTTTTATATTCCGGATTAGAGTCGGTCGCGGAGTTTTTGGGATTTATACTTTGCATTTTTTACCTGCTGTTTATTTTTCTTTACTTTAAACAATACGAGGAAAAACTTGAAGCGGAACAGCAAAATCGCCTTGTGGAACTCAAGCGCCGGCACTACGAAAAAGAGCTTACGGCAATACGGCGCTCGGAGCGCGAGGTTGCTATTTTGCGGCACGATATGCGCCATTTCCTTTTAAATCTTTCGGGCTATATAAAAAACGGAGAAAGCGAGAAAGCAGAGCAATATATAGAATCGCTTATTACCGCCGCCGACAAGACCGCAATGCATAAATACTGTAAAAACGAAACCGTAAATATGATACTTTCCGCCAACGAGGAACAAATAAACGAAAACCGCATACAATTCGGCTATTTAATTGAATTGCCCGACACCCTGCCCGTAAACGATGTTGATATCACGGCAATACTTTCAAACGGGCTTGAAAACGCGGTTAATGCCGTCCGCGCACTGCCGCCCGAACAACGTATTATACAACTTGATATGCATATGAACGGCGGCAAGCTGCTGCTTTCTTTAAAAAACCGATTTGCCGAACGTCCCGTTATGGCAGACGGTATGCCCAAAACAAATGCGTCGGGGCACGGCTTGGGAACACAGAGTATCAGATACATTACGGAAAAACTCAACGGAAATTGCAGATTTTCACTTAAAGACAACTGGTTTATTCTGCAGGTTATTTTATAACAAACAGGGGTTAAAAACGTACGTTTTTAACCCCTGTTTTATTTCAAAGATTTTTACTTCTCGGCACGAATAAGATTTTCATAAAATCTTACTGCACCGGGTAAACAGTTGTACTCAATGTTCTCGTTAAGTCCGTGCATACCCTTCATTTGCTCAGGTTTAAAAATTACAGGCGCAAAGCGTATGCAGTTTTTGCAAACAGGCTGATAAAACTGCGCGTCGGTGGCGCCCGTCATAACATAGGGACTGCTTGCAAGACCGGGGAAAGTTTCGGCTACAACCTTTTCCACCGTTTTATATGCACTGCCGTTAATATCCACAGGCTCGGTGTAATCGTTTGAATGTAAAACTTCCATGCTCAAGCCGTGTTTTTCCGCCTTTTTCCGTATTATATCAAGGCTTTCTTTTTCGCCCTGATGCGGAATAAAACGCATATTTGCGCTGAGCGTCGCCTGCTGCGGAATAACATTGCACGCGTCGGATCCCGACTGCATTGTAAATGCCACGGTTGTTTTAAGCATTGCGCCTGCCTGCGCGCTAACGGAAGGCAGAACTGCCTTTAAAAGCGGTCTGAACAGCCATATATTGCCGAACAACAGCTTCATTGCAAACGGAGCGTAGACAGAGAGCGTTTTAAACATTGCCGCTACCGGTTTTGATATTTTCTTTTTAAACGGGCTGTGTTTTTCCGTTTCGGTAACAAATGCGGCAAGACGGGCAATAGGTGTGTTTTTCCCCGGCGCGCTGGCATGACCGCCCGTACTTTTTGCCGTGAAGCGAACATCCGCCTTACCTTTTTCAAAAATTCCCAACATGGCAAAGTTGCCGTGTATTCCGCCTATCGGCTCGTTTATAATTCCGCCGCCTTCATCGCAAAGCAAATAAAGCTCAACACCGCGCCGTTTAAGTTCGTTTACTATTTTCGGCGCGCCGTCGCCTGCCCATTCCTCCGTACACGAGGACGCCAAATAAACGTCCTGCGGCGGCACAAAGCCTTCTTTAAGCAGTCTTTCGGTCGCCTCAAAAAACGCCATTACCGAGCATTTTGTGTCGGCGGCGCCTCTGCCCCAGACCTTGCCGTCGGCAATTTCGCCGGAAAAGGGCGGATATTTCCAACCGCCTTCTTCAGCCGGAACTACGTCCTGATGGCTCATAAGCAAAATAGGCTTTTCGCTGCTTTTGCCCTTCCAATAATAAAGCAAATTTCCGTCAATGTCGGTGCGCTCCAGTTTTTCATGCACAAGCGGAAACAGTTTTTCAAGCACGGTATGGAATTTTTCAAACTTTTCGGCGTCGGCAACGCCTGGGTAGGACGTTGTGTCCACCCGTATCATTTCGGACAGTTTTTTTGCAAGATAAAGCGCTTCTTCCTCGTTTTCTTTCGGGGTATATGTCGAAGTCTTACCGGGCGTAAGCAATGTATGTATCACCGCTGCCAGCAGTAATAATATAAACAAACCGATAACGCCGGCAAGAATTAAAAAAATTATTTTCATTTACGGTCCACCTCACGGTCCTTTTTATTTTTCTTATAAAAATAATACGCAATCCCTATTGCCATGGCGCCCGACGGAATAATCATAAAACTCGTAGAGCCTACAAGCGACGGCACCGCCATAAACAAAGCGCTCATAACCACAAGCGGTATTAAAGCAATCTTCATATTTTTGCGGTAATATTTATACGCCATGGCGCCGAAAAGCGCCGGCACTACATTGTCAAAGGCAGGCTGCAATACGGGCGACTGCAACAGCGGGCGCAGCGGTGTAAGGGCCGCAACACCCACAGCCAACACCAAAATTGTAACAAGGGACGATGTTGCGATGGACAGAGTTGAAATAATTTCGTTTTCGCGTGTGCCGGATTTTGCGCCCACCATATCGCGCGCATTTACGGCGCACGGTATTTTCATATTAATGAGATTTCCCGTAATAAACGCCAAATATCCGCCGCCCGAGCCGAGCATAGGGGTATAAATTAAAAATTCGGCGACACTGCTTATCATCCATATAAGTCCTACCGAGAAAAAACCTTTGCCAGCCGCCGCAAGATCAGGGTAAGCGCCGAGATATTTGCCTATTAAAAACGGAGCGCCGACCAGCATAATCAAAACCGCAAGACTTGCGATTCTTCCTATTGTGTGAGTTGTTTTGGAATATTTCTCCCAATTAAGATTTTCCTTGTTGTCCATGCCGCACCCTCCTTATATCAACTTAACGATTACCGCTGCCGCCATACCCAGCAGCATGCTTACCGCTATTGAAAAATTATCAACAAAAGCAAATTTCGGCTTTCTCGCAAGCCACATAAACAGCGCCATTGTAACGCCCGATACCGCCACCACAATCAGCGGAGCCAGGTCGCCGCTGAAAGAAAACAGACCTTTTGCCGACACAAACGCGCCTATATAACTGCCTATGTATGCGCTTACAAGCCCTATAAACATAGCCGTCATCGCCATATCGCCGAATCCCACGGCGGTACTTTTTTCTCCGCCTTTGTTAAGGCGGCTTGTATATTTCTTGTTAAATACGACCGACAGAATCATACCCCACATAATACATACGCTCATTAAAAGCGCAATTGTTGCAAAGCCCGAAGCCGTCATATTCTCCCCCGACAGTTTTTCCATGCCCACCTGTTCTGCCGCAGCCTGTGCAACCTGTGTTTCGTAATGGAGCGCCCCTATAACAGACAGCCGCAGCCACGGCCACGGTATACCGAGACTTCCCGACAGCGCAATAACGCCCAACAAAATTCCTACGCTCGGCAGAACCGAAAACGTGGCGCTTGAAACAATTACCCGCTTCATTTTGGCGGTATCCATACCTATTGCTTTGCCGGCGCGGTAAGCGCGAATCATAAATACAACGCAAAGCACAGCGACAAACCCGATAATACCGCCGCAAATAAGATACATCGGCGCGCTACTTAATTTTCCTAAAATGCTCATTTAAAAAACTCCTTAGACCAAAATAATCAGGTTACACCGAAACGCCGAAATATGGCATCCCTACTACTATTATAAGAAATTCCGCCCTGCTTCGCAACCGTATTTTTAAACGGATATGCCTGCCGTCCGTTAAATACCCCCGATATACGCAACCGTTTCGGTCGGCATAACAATACGGCCGTTTTGCGAAAACATATCAAAAATCTTATTTATCCCATCCAGATATTCCGAATATCTGTCATCTTCTTCCCTTAAAGAATACGACGAGGACAGCACGCGGTCTATGTAGACCTGCCTGTCATATATCTGTATATTGTCGGCACGGAATATTTCGCATTTACCGTTAAAAAAAACTACACATTTCTCATTGCTTATGCCGTTTGAAAAATCGTGAAATTCCGTGTTGTATTTACGGTACAAATCGGCAACTGCCTTTGTGCAGGCGGCTTTTTTATCTCTGGCATTATATATAATAATTACCTTGCCGTCGGGTTTCAAAACCCGTTTACATTCCTTTTTAAACGCATCGGCGTCAAACCAATGGAACGCCTGCGCAGCAGTTATATAATCCGCGCTGCCGTCGGGTAGGTTCATATCGGACGCACTGCCGTTAATCGAAACAAAATTTTTGTCATCGGACAGATTTCCCTCCGCTTTTTTGCGCATATCGCCGTTTGGCTCCACCGCAAAGACCTTGTAGCCGCATTTCAGCAACTGCTCGGTAAAAATTCCCGTACCCGAGCCTATATCCGCAAATACACTTCCGACAGGGATATGCAAACTGTTTTTAATATAATCAAAAAATTCTGCCGCGTATTTCGGTCTTGCCTTGGCATAAATATCACTTTTTCCTTCAAAACGGTTTGTATTGTCCATTTTGCTCAGCTCCGTAAATTCAAATTTGTATAACTTATTTTATCATACAATTAAAAAACAATCTACATTTATACGTCAATCGGCAGCGTTCTTGTATTATTTCTTACGGTCAACGCCGCATAAACCGTAATTTAATTCCTGTTAACCGAAAACCCCAAAAGGTTTTTCAAAACGAAAACCATGTTCCGAGCTCTCTGCTCACTGCCGTTCGATAAACCATTGCGGCAGTCACATTATCCTGCACGGCCATACCGGTAGTGTCAAAAATTGTAATTTCATCATCGTTTGTTCGCCCCGACTTTTCCCCGGCAATCAATTCTCCGATTTCTCCGTAAATATCGGATTTTTTGATACACCCCGAAATAACGGCATTGCGCGTTTCTCCGCGTGAGATACATTGTGCGATGCTGTCATTTACAATCTTTGCGTTGCAAAAAACCGAGGGTTCTAACTCGTTTTTTCCTGCCATATCTGCACCGACGGCGATAATGTGCGTTCCTTTGCGGACGAGCTCAGTAGGTACAAGAAAGTTTTTTGACGGTGTTGTTGTCACAATAATATCCGCACTTTGCAATGCTTTTTCCACAGTATCGCATATCATCACGGAAACAGGCAATTCAGTTTCAACATCCTCTTTATATTTTAACAACGCAGAAGTATTACGGCTGTACACCTTAACTTGCCTGATCGGAAGCACCCTGCTTAGGGCATACACTTGCATCCGTGCCTGCGTTCCGCTGCCGATAACACAAACCGTTCTCGAATTCTTTCTTGCCAGATATTCGGCCGAAATTGCCCCTGCCGCAGCTGTACGGATGCCGGTGATAAGACTTCCGTCCATTATACAGAGAACGGCGCCTGTCGCAGCATCTAAAATCTGAATTGTGCCGATCATAGTCGGCAAATCGTTTACTTTGCCGTTATCATAAAACCCCGAAGCGATTTTGACCGACACATATCTATTCAAAAGATTACAGCAAGATTTTATGTCCGTTTCACCGTTATACTCCGGCATTTCCATAGACACAATATCCGGCTGCTGAATTTTCCCTTGCTGAAACGCAAGATAACCATCCTTAACGGCGGCAATAACATTATCCATTGTCAAAATTGCCTGCACATCGTTTTTGTTTAATAATAATGTTTTCATAAAACTTTCCTTACCATCCGAATAATTATCGGGTAAACCCGTTTTCAGACAGGAATTCCTCAAATTTGTCGAGCGCCTCGGGAACTCCTTTGCGTCCGTAACCCATCCTGAAATACTGCCCTTCGAAATCGTATATATCGGCAGGCAGGAGCAGAACGCCCTTTTTGTCAACTGCCATTTGACAGAAATCTTTTACGGGCATATCGTGCAGAAGTTTATGGAAAGCAACCGGTCCGCAGGAAATAGGACGCTTGCCGAAAAGATCTTTATGCCGTTCAAAAAAAGCGTCTGCGTACTTTATGTTTTCACTAATCAGATCCGTGCTTCTTTTAAGCAGCATTTCGCCATGCTTTAAGGCAACCTTGGAAAGATATTCGGAAGGTGCGGAATCGCAGATACTCATATAGTGCTTGAACTTAACGACCTTTTCAAGCGTGTCTATGTCCTTTGTCACAAGCCAGCCGACACGAAGCCCCGCCAATCCGTACGCTTTGGACATAACGCCGAGGGAAACGCCTTTTTCATAATGATCTGCTATCCAATCCCGTTTTTCGCCATCCGTTTCCAATCCCTTGTATACTTCATCGGAAAACAGATAAATGTTATGTTTGCGGCAGATATCGCAAAGCGTCTCGATTTCCTCATTCGTAAAGGTATATCCTGTCGGATTGTTCGGAGTGTTGACGGCAATCAGTTTTGTATTCGGCTGAATCAAAGCTTCGAGTTCATTAAAATCAATAACCCATTTTTCGCCGTCATCGTGAAGATACCATTTGGATACGGTACAATCGGGAACGGAGTTGGCCACCTCATATGCAGACTGATAGTTAGGATACATGGCGATCATGTGGTCGCCGGGATCAAGCATTACATTCATATATCCGAAAATAGCTTCCTGCGCGCCGTGAAAAACCAACACATTTCCCGCTTTCATATCTCGGTAAAGCGAGGCGATGATGTTCCTCAGTTCAGCATCACCCCATGTTTCCGTGTATCCGAGCCACAGCTTTAAATATTCCTCTTTTGCCCCCGGTTCCATAGCAAGTAATTCATCGGTGTGCATAGATTCGCAATCCGACTGCGTAAGTAAATAAGGTGCCGTAAACTCGTATTTTCCGAAATAGCATTCCAGTTTAAAATCATTTATTTTCATATCAAGCCCTCGCAACCGTTGATTTATCAATGATAATTATACCACCCGATTGTAAAAAAATCTACTGCCGTATGCGGCTGCGGGGCAGTTTCCGCAACGCCGAAATTTTTATTCTGCAATTTTTGTATTTAACGGCGTTTGTATCTCATTTCCTTCGCGCACATTTCCCCTGCAAAAAGCAAAGGACACCTGACGGTGTCCTTCTTCTTGGTTGCGGGAGCCGGATTTGAACCAACATTCTTGCATTTCCTCTGCGGAGTAAATGCTGCGGTCGGTTCGGCGGCTCTGACAGTCCACCGGACTGTCATTCACTCCCGCCTCACCCTTCGTCTTATTCGCCCTTCGGGCTCATAACCCTAGTGTGACAGGACTCGAACCTGTCGCGTCTACGAAACAAAATTTTTAGTTTCAATAGGTTACAAGTTTCTGCCGCCTAATTTTATATTCGGCGAAGCGAGAAATTTGCAGCAAGGCTGGCGCCTTGCAAAAATAAACGCAAAGCCGCAATTTAAAAGCCGGCGAGCGAAACCGCGGCAGGTTCGAGTCCTGTCGCACTACAGTTGTAATTTACTTTTCTATGTCTGCAAAAAGCAAAGGACACCTAACGGTGTCCTTCTTCTTGGTTGCGGGAGCCGGATTTGAACCAACAACCTTCGGGTTATGAGCCCGACGAGCTACCAGATTGCTCCATCCCGCGATATTTAATTCAGCGCCTTTTTTAAAGCGCTGAATTATTATACACTAAATATTATTACATTGCAAGTCTTTTTTATAACTTTTTTAATTATTTTTCTTTATTTTACCCACTGTCCAAAATACCGCAAGCATAATAATATTTACAATTACTATACTTGAACCCGGCGAAGTCTTGAAAATAAGTGATGCCAGCAACCCGACGAAAAAGCTTACAAGGCTGCAGCAAACGCTCGTTATTATTACACCTTTATAGCTTTTGCAAACGCACTGTGCCTGCAGCACGGGGAAAATTATAACCGCGGATATAAGCAATGCGCCCATAAGCCGCATACCAACCGCCACCGTTATTGCCGTAAGGCATGCAAGCAGGCAGTTGTACGCCCCTGTTTTTATTCCCGTTGCCTGTGCAAAATCCTCGTCAAACGTAACCGAAAACAGTTTGTTGTAAAAAATCACATACAAAACTATCATAACCGCAGACACCCCGGCCGTTATAACGGCATCCTGCCGTGTTATAGTATACAAGCTGCCGAACATATAACTGTTAATATCCACATTACTGCCGCCTGACAGTTTTGTTATTGTGTAGCCTATTGCCAACGCTCCGCTTGATACCACCGCAATTCTTGCGTCGCCCTTTATTTTGCCGGAATCGCCTATTTTAAGCAACAAAAACGCTGCCGCTATACTTACCGGAATACTTACATATATCGGCGTCAGCCCCAAAGCCAGCGCTGCCGCAGAAGCCCCGAAACCAACATGCGACAACCCGTCACCTATCATGGAAAACCGTTTAAGCACAAGGCTTACGCCAAGCAGCGCACTGCATACCGAAACCAGCACACCCGTTATAACCGCATAAATTACAATATCATAAACTGATATAAGCGTATTAATCATGAGAATGTCCCTCCGACAGCATTTTTTTGCCCTGACGCGAATTTGCATACTGCGCCGACGTACCGAAAAACCAGCCGTCGCGCCCCAAATGCAAAATTTTGTTGCCGTGCTTTACCGCACAGCTTACATCGTGGGAAATCATAATTATTGTCATTCCGCCGTTGTTTAATTTTTCCATAAGGGCATAAAACTCAGCCGCCGCCAGAGGATCAAGCCCCGTCAACGGCTCGTCAAGCAAAATTACTCCTCCTGCCGCACACAGCGCCCTGCACAGCAACACCCTCTGCTTTTGTCCGCCGGACAGCGTTTTAAACGATTTCTGCCGCATTTCGTAAATTTCAAGCATTTTCATCATTTTATCGGCCTTTAAATACTGCTCCTTTTTATAAAACGGCAGTATACCCCTGCTGTTAAGAAATCCCGACATTACGACTTCCTTTACCGTTGCGGGAAAATCCGACTGAATATCGGTGCGCTGCGGCAAATATCCTATTCTGCCGCCGTACGGCAAATTAAACTCCACGCTGCCCGACGAAGCGCCCTCAAGCGACAGCAGAATTTTTATAAGCGTTGTTTTTCCGCTGCCGTTTTCGCCCACAATGTACAGTATATCGCCGGACTCTACATTAAACGACAAATCTTTTAAAACCGTCTGTCCGCCGAAATTCTTACAAAGATTTTTAACCGTTATAAGCCTCATCAGTTAAGTCCCTCCCGTAACGCCTGCGCGTTTCTGTACATTATGTCAACATATGTTGTACCGTCTTTAAAATCCTGTGCCGAAATATTGTGTGCGCTGTGCAGTTCCAACACCGGCACACCCGTTTTGCGCGCAACTGCCTGTGCCGTAGCGCCGCTGCTCAGTTCTATACGGTAAACCGCCGATAAATTTTCGGATTTAACCGTATTTATAAGCCTTGCCGCCGTCATAATATCAATATCGGTGTCCTGTTCGCATCCGCCGAACGCCTGATCGTGGTAAAGTCCGTAATATTGCGTAAAATATTCAAACGGAAACCTGTCGGCAACCACAATCTTTTTGTTCTTTGCCGCATTTATTATTTCCGCGGTCTGTCGGTCGGCAGCGTCTATTTTTTGCTTGTAGGCAAGCGTGTTCTGCCGAAATTCCTCCGCCTTATCCGGATATTTATCCGACAAAACCGTACACACGGCGTCTATCATTTTACGGGCGTTTTCGGGGGAAGTCCATATATGCTCGTCATATTCTGCTTCATTATGTGTCGCCCCGTGGTGTTCGTGTTCGTGTTCATCGTGGCTTTCCCGTATCAGGCTTACATAATCGCTCATCTTAATAACCGCCGTTTTCCGCGTGTCAATATTTTGCAGTATTTTTTCAAGCCACACATCGCTTTGCGCGCCGATGTATATAAAAACATCGCTTTGTTTTACCGCAGCCAAATCATCAAGCGACGGCTCGTAGGAATGTATGTCGCTGCCGGCAGGGATAAGCATTTTTATCCGCGCCGCGTCGCCTGCTGCCGCACGGGCAAAATCATACTCGCAAAACAGCGTAGCCGTTATTTTTATTTTTCCGTCGTCTTTTTCCGTGCTTTGCGGAGAGCATCCGCAAAGCAGCAGGCACAAAACGGCGACGCATGCAATAATCTTCCTCATTCGTTTTTGCCTCCGCAATCCTTGCAAACGCCGTAAAAAATCGTTTTTGAACGGTCAACGCAAAATCCGTGACTGTCCGAAATATGCGTATAAACCTCGTTCAAATGCGCGCAGCTTAAATGGAACAGCCTGCCGCAGTTTACGCATTTTAAATGGAAATGCTCCCTGCAGCCGTCCGTTATATATTGGTAGCAGTCACTCTGCCTTTTATCCGCCGCATAATGCCGCACGCGGTTTTCCTTTTCAAGCCTTTCAAGCGTTCTGTAAACCGTTGTGCGTCCTACGCTTTCTCCGCCGGCATTTAAAAGATTTATTATATCGTCAACCGTCAGGTGTCTGTCGCCTGCCGATTTAATACATTCTTCTATACAACTGCGCTGATGCGTCTTGTAGCTTTGCGGCATATACCGTCACTCCTTTGAAAAAAGCCGAATTTGAAAATGAATTTCAAATTATATTTTATCACTTAATGTGCGCTTGTCAACAAAAACTTGTAAAAACGGCGTAATTATAGTACAATTACTGTAACAGCAGTTTACGGAACGGGGGTAAAAAATGAAATACCTTAAGGACGAAATTTTAAAACCTTTAGGCAAAATACACGGCGGCGTACGTCTGCCGCACCACAAGGAATCGGCAGAAGTACAGACCGAAACAATACCGACGCCGAACACTGTTTGTATTCCGCTTAAACAAAATATCGGCGATGTCTGCGAACCGCTTTGCGCTGTCGGCGACAAGGTGAAAATCGGCACAAAAATCGGCGACGGTGAAAAACCGCTTTGCGTACCCGTACACTCAAGCATTTCGGGTACGGTTACGGAAATTGCCGAAGTTGACGGCATAAAATGCGTTGTTATAGAATCCGACGGTAAAGACGAGGCGGAAACCTTTACACCAAAAACCGTGAAAACGGCGCAGGACCTTATTGATGCCGCGCGCGAATGCGGACTTGTAGGACTCGGCGGCGCGGGATTTCCCACCCACATAAAGCTTAAAGGCGCTGTGTCCGATACGGTTGATACCGTAATAATAAACGGCGCCGAGTGCGAGCCGTATATTACAAGCGATTACCGCACCTGTATAGAGCAGTGTGACGATATTACTTCAGGTATTTACCGCTTAAAAGACTTACTGGGTTTTAAAAACTGCATTATAGCAATAGAAAAAAACAAGCCCGCCGCCATTGAAAAACTGTATGCTGCCGCAACGGATAAAAAGGATACCGATAACAGTGTACGCGTGATAAGGCTTGATACCGCTTATCCGCAAGGTGCGGAAAAAATGCTTATTTACACGGCAACGCGCCGCAAATTAAGCTTGGGAAAATTGCCGAGCGACGTCGGCTGTCTTATAATGAATATTTCAAGCCTTGCCGAGCTTGAGCGCTACATACGCACCGGAAAACCGCTGACGCACAGGCGCATAACCGTAGACGGCAATGCCCTGCCGACGCCTAAAAATTTATACGTTCCTTTAGGCATCAGCATTGCAAATGTGCTTGAATACTGCGGTGCCGATACGGAAAATACCGATAAAATACTGTGCGGCGGACCTATGATGGGCGTTGCCGTAAAGGATGCGGCAACGGTTATAACAAAGCAAAATAACGCTTTGCTTGCATTTAAAGACCTGCCCGAAATTCAAACAACGCCGTGTATCAGGTGCGGTAAATGCGCGTCTGTTTGCCCCATGCGGCTTTGTCCTGCTGAGGTTGACCGCGCGCTGAACTTTAAGCGTAACGACCTGCTTGAAGGGCAGAACATTAATTACTGTATTGAATGCGGCAGTTGTTCCTACGTCTGCCCTGCCGGCAGACCGCTGACTCAGGATATGCGGCTTGCAAAATCAATTTTAAGGGGGCAGAAAAATGTTTAAAACACTTAATGTTTCCTCCTCACCGCACATACATTCCCCCGTTACAACATCGGGCATTATGTTTACGGTTATTATGACGCTTTTACCCGTTGCCGTGTACGGTACGGTAATTTTCGGCATTTATGCCGCCGCAGTAATTGCGGTATGTATATTATCCGCGGTGTTAAGCGAATTTATATGGAATAAAATTTTAAAAAAGCCTGACTCTCTTAAAGATTTTTCCGCCGTGCTTACGGGACTTTTGCTGGCTCTTAATCTGCCGCCGCGCATACCGCTTTGGATGGCGGCTTTGGGCAGCGCGGTTGCAATAATAGTTGTAAAGCAAATGTTCGGCGGACTCGGCCAAAACTTTGTAAACCCCGCCATTGCCGCAAGAATAGTGCTTATGGTGTCATTCCCTGCGGCTATGACCACGTTTTACGAACCGCTGTCCGATACGGTGTCCTCAGCCACACCGCTTGCAAGTGCGGTACCGCTTAAACAGCTGTTTTTCGGTATGCATTCGGGCTGTATAGGCGAAACCTCGTTTTTACTTATTGCGGTCTGCGGAATCGCATTAATAATATTTAAAATCATTTCCCCCGTCATTCCCCTGTGTTTTGTGGGCAGTGTGTTTGTACTGTCTTTCCTGCTCGGTCAAAATCCGTTTTACGCAGTGATGAGCGGCGGACTTATGATAGGCGCGTTCTTTATGGCGACGGATTACGTTACAAGTCCGACTTATCCGTTGGGCAAAGTAATTTTCGGCGTGGGCTGCGGTATTATAACGGTAATAATACGCACCTATGCCTCCCTGCCGGAAGGCGTTTCGTACTCTATTTTACTTATGAACCTTTTGGTACCATACATAGACCGACTGACGCAGCCAAAGCCGTTCGGAAAGGCGGTGCGGTAAATGGAAAATAAAAATCCCGCAAAAAAGGAAATTTATAACGAAATACTGCGGCCTATAACGGTACTTACCGTTATCTGCCTTGTTGTGTCGCTGTGCCTGTCGCTTACAAATATGCTTACAAAGGATAAAATCGCCCTTCGCAGCGCAAAACAGCAAAACGATGCTATGGCGCAGCTCATCAGTGCCGATACATATACCGAAATTGATTTGGCGCAGTTCGGTATATCGAGTGACTGCAAAATTTTCAAAGCCGAAAACGGCAAAGACACCGTAGGCTACATAATTACGTCCTCCGCCAAAGGATACGGCGGCGACGTAACCGTAATGACGGCCGCGGACATAACAAACAAAATTACGGGTGTCAGCATACTGTCTGTTGCGGACGAGACACCGGGGCTCGGCCAAAATGCCGCAAAGCCCGAATTTTACAGTCAATTTACGGGACTTCACTCCGATATAACTTTAGTTAAAAACAGTGCAAAGGCGGAAAATAACGAAGTAAACGCCGTTACCGGCGCAACAATAACATCCCGCGCGGTAACTTCGGCAATAAATACAGCCCTTAAAACACTGGATGAATACACGCTGAAGGCTTTCCCCGATACCGCAAAGGAGGCGCAGTAATGAAAAGTGAAAATTTAAAAACGCTTACAAACGGTATAATTAAAGAGAATCCTGTTTTAAGGCTTGTACTCGGCACTTGTCCCACACTTGCCATTACAACGGCCGCAATAAACGGCATCGGTATGGGCATAGCCGCAACGGTAGTGCTTATAGGCTCCAACCTTGCAATATCGCTTTTACGTAATGTTATACCGGATAAGGTGCGTATACCTGCATACATAACAATAATCGCAGGTTTTGTAACAGTGGTGCAAATGCTGGTTAAAGCCTTCGCCCCTGCTATCGACTCCGCCCTCGGCATTTATTTGCCGCTTATAGTGGTAAACTGCATTATTTTAGGCAGGGCAGAAATGTTTGCCTCGCATAACAAGGTACTGCCGAGCGTGCTTGACGCTGTAGGTATGGGCATAGGTTTTACCGCCACCCTTACGCTTATGGGAATAATACGGGAGTTGATAGGTGCGGGAACGCTGTTTTCGGTTCCCGTTACAAGCCGCTTTTTAACACCTATGACGGTAATGCTTTTGCCGCCCGGAGGATTTTTCGTTTTCGGTATTTTGGTTGCGCTTTCAAACAAACTCGCAACGCGCGCAGGCAAAAAGCCTGTGGAAAATATAGGGTGCGACGCCTGTCCCATGAAGGACGGATGTACAAGTGCGGAGGTGGATAAATAATGGCTTCCGCAATAGTTTCGGTCTTGCTTGCCGGTCTGCTTACCGAGAATATGGTGCTTTCAAAATTTCTCGGTATCTGCCCGTTTTTAGGCACATCAAAAAAGCTCGGCACAGCGTTTAGTATGAGCGTTGCCGTTACCGCCGTTATGGTAATAGCCACCGCCGTTACATATCCGCTTTATGCTTTTGTATTGGTGCCGCTGTCGCTTGAATATCTGCAAACGCTCGCCTTTATTCTTGTAATAGCCGCCATAGTTCAGTTTTTGGAAGTATTCCTTAAAAAATTTGTAAAACCCGTGTATAATGCGCTTGGTATTTACCTGCCGCTTATAACCACAAACTGCGCGGTGCTTGGTATTACAATATTAAACTTTACAAAGGGTTACGGCTTTGTGCTGTCCGTTGTAAACGCCTTAAGCGCGGGACTCGGCTTTATGCTGGCGCTTGTAATCTTTGCCGGCGTAAGACAGCGCCTTGAAACCGCCGATATTCCTCCGTTTTTAAAAGGTCTGCCCATAACACTGATTGCGGCGGCGCTTGTGTCGCTTTCTTTCCTGGGCTTTGCCGGAATAGGAGGTTAATATGGGAGTTTTGTATGCGGTAATTATTATAACGGTTATCGGTCTTGTTGCCGGTATTTGTCTGTCGCTGGCGGCAAAATTCTTTGCCGTACCGACCGATAAAAAAACCGAGGAAATACGCGCGTGCCTGCCCGGCGCCAACTGCGGCGGCTGCGGATTTTCGGGCTGCGACGGTTACGCTGCGGCTATAGCCGCAGGTCAGGTATCTCCCGATAAATGCACTGCCGGCGGAGAAGATACCGCAAAGGCGCTTTCGGCTGTGTTGGGTGCGGATATAAAAGCCGTTAAAAAGGCTGCTTTTGTAGGCTGTAATAAATGTGCGGACGCCTCGGTACAATATGCATATTCGGGCAGAAAAAGCTGTGCCGCCGCCGCTTTGCTTTACGGCGGTCCGCTTGAATGTAAATCGGGCTGTATAGGTTTTGGGGACTGTGCCGCCGTTTGTGAGAAAAACGCAATAACGGTGGACGGCAGCGCGAAGGTAGATAGCCGGTTGTGTATGTCCTGCGGCAAATGCGTAACCGCCTGCCCTAAAAATCTTATAGTATTAAAAGAACTTGCCCGTACATACACCGTAGTTTGCAGCAATACACAAAAAGGCACGGTTGCGCGCAAAAACTGCAAATCCGCCTGCATAGGCTGCGGCAAGTGTAAAAAGACCTGCGAGTTCGGTGCGGTAACCGTAACAAACAACCTTGCGGAAATTGACGCACAAAAATGCACCGGCTGCGGCAAATGTGCCGAGGTTTGTCCGGATAAATGCATAGTGCCGCTTATTGCAGACTGTCGCACGGCGACATCTGCCGAATAATAAAACAGGGGGAAGAGTATGAGCAGAGAAGACGATCTTAAAACTTTACGGGACTTTAAGGACGAAATTGTGGAGATTTACGAACTTAAAGACAAATGCGAAAAGTCGGACGCTGAATGTCGGGAATTACACGAGGCCGTTACAAACCCTAAAACGCCCGTGTTTAACCGCAAAGCCGAAAACGCGCAAAGCAAACTTAAAGCGGAATTTGACAAACAATGGTCCGAAAAATGCAAATCGGCAAGAGGACTGCGCTTAATACTTATGATAATTAACACTGCCGTTGTGTCGGTGCTGTCTGTAATACTGTCTGTTGATTTTATTTTCGACACCGCCGTTTTAATAAACACAAAAGCCGCAGGCACAAAATATGCGGAGAACTTGGCAGACAGCCCTTCGGAACGTGCAATACTTGTTGCCGCACAGTTGATTTTTGCCGCAATATTTACAGCGGTGCCGTGGCTTGTTACAAAAAGCAGGAAGACAGGGAAGATAAAAACTTCAAAAATTATCCTGTTTGCAGTTTTGGGCATTATCGCACTTTTACCGTGCGTAACATATTGTATAGCGCTTAAATACGCGGGTTGTATGTGGGCGCTGATAATACCGCTTTGCACAGCCGTTTTATCAAGTGTTTTATATTATATCCTAAAAGGTTTTGCGGCAAAATCGGCGGACCGTCCCGTATACTCGGCAAAACAAAAAGCGGAACTTGCCGCCGCGGCGCAAAAGGACGCCGAAGTTAAGCGTGACAATGACCGCAGACAAACCGAAATATTTGACGAATATACAAAGAATCTGCCGACGGTAACACAGCGCAATAAGCAGCTGCTTGAGGAAAAAACCAAAGAACTGCACCGAAATGCCGCCGCCTTAAAACAGCATATACAAAACTATAAGGATTTTGACCGCCTGAGCGAAAACGATAAAAATCTGCAAACGGTCGATTACCTTATATACTTTATGGAAACGCACCGTGCGGATTCCGTAAAAGAGGCTTTGCAGGAATACGACAAGGCAGTTGCCGCAAATCAAATGCAAATGCTTGAGCAGCAGCGTATAGCCTTACAGCAACAGCAAATTGCACTGCATAAGCAGCAAATGGAAATGCAGCAACAGCATAACAGAAATATGGAATACGCCTTGCAGCAAGCGGCGCGTCAAGCCGAAATTGACAGGGCAAACCAACGAGATATGATGTACGCGCATTACATAAATGTTGACGCACAACTCGGCGGTATTGCAAAAAACTGCAATAAAATTGCCGAAAGCGCCGAACTGTTTTCTACAACACTTTATTAAAATTGCGGAGGTATACAATGCGTAAACTTGACATTTACAGGCGCAAACGATTTTACGGCTGCGCGGGTACATATAAAATTTATACACCGGATCCAAACGGCGATACCGAAATACTCGGCACTGTCTGCACCCGTATAGGCACGCTTAAAAACGGCGCGCATTTTACGGCGGATATTCCCGATACCGAATTTAAAATTTTTATAATTGCGGATAATATCAGCCGCAGTTACTGCAGCGAGGTATACACGGTGCCTGCGGGAACGGAGGATGTGTTCCTTACAGGTGCGGCTTCGGGCAATTTCAGCGATTCCAACGCATTCCGTCTTGACGGCGTGGATAACGAAGAAACGCTTAATAACCGCAAAAACGGCAAAAAGCGCGGTAAAAACGTATTTGTTACCGCCATAATAATCGGTGCTGTTATAGGACTTTTTGCCGGTATTTTTACCGGAATAAAGGTTAATAAAGGCACCCGCGAAAAAGTCTTTACCGTAGACAGTTTGTCCATTACGCTGAGTTCAAACTTCAAACAGACTGCCGTAGCGGATTTCGATGCTTGTTATTCGTCGGACACTCAGGCCGTTTTTGTAATAAAGGACGATATTTCCGAAGTACCGGAACTCAGCCATTTGTCCGCACAGGAATATTTAAACCTTGTGCATGACGCCAATACCGACCGACCGAATATAACAGATATAACCGACGACGGCGGAATAGAATATTTTACCTATACTTATAACAGCGACGACGGCGAATATATTTATTACACCACCGCATTTAAGGGCAGCACCGCGTTTTATACGGTACAGGTGGTTGGGATTAACACCGATATAGAAACAATGCTTACGGAGTTTACAAAATATGCGTCAACCGTAAGTGTAAAATAACTTTTAAAATTTTAAAAGCACGGTAGTATATACCGTGCTTTTTGTTATGTCTTTATCGGGTTTTAACCCTGTTCACCCCGTACACACCGCAAATTATTGCCGCACAGCAAACAATCTGCATAATATTCATTTTCTCGCCCAAAATTAAAATACCTGCCGCTACGGATACAACCGTTATTACATTGGAAAAGGACGCCGCCCGTACCGCACTTATTACGGTGGTTGCGTAGTTGTAAAGCAAAAATGCCGCTACGCTTGATATTGCCGACAGGTAGAACACCGCACCCCAAAACTGCAAACTTTGCGCCGCGCGCAAAAATTCGGGTAAAAAATCGGCACGCAATACCGCCGGCGCAATTAAATCAAACCCTGCCGCACCCACGGCAAACATAATGTAAGTGCGCTCTACTGCGGAAAATTCGTCGGCGCAGCTGCGGCTTAAAACATTAAACAGCGACGCGCATATTACCGCCGCTATAAGCAGCAGTATCGGTAAAAATCCGTTTTTGCCGTCTGTCGACTGCATTATACTTATTGCCGATACGGCGGCAACCGCTATTACGGAACATACGACCTGTGCGGCTGTCGGCTTTTCCTTTAAAAAAAGTCCCGAAATTATTATAACGCCTATGGGCACCAACGATATTATAACGCCCGACAGCGCACTGGTAGTTCCGGCTATTCCGTAAAGTTCAAATATAAAATAGCAAAGCGGCTGCATTAATGCCATAAGCAAAACTTTTTTAATATTTTTGCCTTTAAGATTTATCTTTACCGCGCCTATAAGCCACAGTATATTCATAAGTGCAAATGCCGCCGTAAATCTCACGGCCAGAACTATAAGCGGATGTGCGTACTTGATTGCCGTTTTGGAGAACATAAAACTGAATCCGAAAATAATATTTGGCACTGCCGCACATATCATCCCCAAAAAGTCTTTTTTATTCTTCAACCTTTAAACACCTTTTCTATGGCATCGCCTATTACTTTTGCCATACGGTAAAAGCCGAGGTCGGTAGGATGGCAGTTGTCTACCGTGCAAAGATATTTATAATCGCCCTCAAACAATGTGTCGCCGTCTACAAAAACTACATTTTTATCCCCTGCCGCTACCGCATAATCGTAAGTTGCCTTAACTATTTCCCTGTTTTTCTCAATTATCGGCGTAGGTCGGGATACTATAGCCATAGGCGTATCAGGCTGTTTTTCGCGCACGGTTTTGTAAAACGGCAAATGCGTTGCCGCAAGATGCTCCGATGACGGTGCGTTGTGGTCATAATCCATAATAAATACCGACATATCAAGGCCTGCTATGTACCGGGCCATTGCTTCTTCCCCAAGCGCGCTGCCCGAAAAGCCGAGATTTATAAAATCGGCGTCAAATCTTTTTGAAATTAAGGACTGATAACTGCCCGACGGTTTAGAGGCGCATCCACCCTGCGTAATTGAAGAGCCGTAGTATACAAACGGCTTTTGTATTTTGTATTTTTCGCCCTCAAGCAATGTACAACCGCGTTTAATGCCTACATAAACGGTTTTTACGGTGTTGTAAAGCGGAAACGACAATTCGTAATCCGCCAATTTGCCTACGGTGTCGCACTTCCAGTCAAAGCCTTCGTCATAGCCGTTTATTTGCGGATGCAGCGCTCCCACATAAGTTGTTTTGCCGTCGCACCTGCAAATCAAATCAAATCCCGAAGAACCCGTAAACGCCATATGACTCATTTTTGTCATACCAAACCAAAACACTTTAATTGCAATATAAGGGGAATCTGTTTTAAATCTTGCTCTGCCGCCGGCAGTGTGCCAGCGCAGTTCCTTTACGCCGTCATTGCAGCCGTCACCCACATATTTCGGAAAACGCGTAAAACCGGCAGTATTCTGTACATCGTAAAGTCCGTAAATATCAAACGGCGGTTTTCTTAAATCATACCAAACAACATCGTCCGCATCGCTTACGCTTTTTGCGGCAAAGTTCGCGTCAATTTCTTCAATTTTCATTATTTCATCAACCCCTCAAGCGCGTTTCCTATTACGGTTGCCATACGGTAAAATCCCAAATCGTTCGGGTGGCAGCCGTCTACCGTGCAATTTGTGTAAAAATCGCCCTTAAATAAATCTCCGCCGTCAACAAACGCAACATTTTTATCCCCTGCCGATACCGCATAATCGTACGTTGCCTTTATAACATCACGGCTTTTTTCACTTACGGGGTGCGGACGCGATACCATTACTATCGGCACATCGGGCTGTTTTTCGCGCACTGTCCTGTAAAACGGTAAATGTGTGGCTTTTAAATGTTCCGCCGTCGGCGCATTGTAATCGTAATCCAATATAAACGCCGACATATCAAGGCCTGCTATGTACTGCGCCATTGCTTCTTCCCCAAGCGCGCTGCCCGAAAAGCCGAGGTTTATAAAGTCCGCGTCAAAACGGTGGGATATATATGCCTGATAGCAGGTCGACGGTCTGGTAGCACAGCCGCCCTGCGTAATTGATGATCCGTAGTATACAAACGGTTTTTGTATTTTGTATTTTTCACCCGCAAGCAATGTACAGCCGCGCTTGATGCCTATATATAAGTTTGAAACGGTATTGTAAAGCGGAAACGAGAGTATGTATTCGCACATTTCCCCTTCCGCACGCATTTTTGAGTCAAATCCGCTGTCTGCGCCGTCTGCCGGCGGCATTGCGGCACCCAAAAAATAAAACCGGCCGTTTTTGTTTTCCCTTGCAAACAGGTCAAATCCGCTTGAGCCGCTGCCCGACATATTTGCCATCTTAAATCTCCACGGCCATTCCGCCTTTATCGCAATATAGGGGGAATCGGTTTTAAACCTTACCCTGCCGCCGGCGGTATGCGTTTCCAAATCCCTCACACCGCTGCCGCATTTGTCTGTAACCTCTTTCGGTAATCGGTGAAAACGCGGCTCTGTTTTAGGGTTGTAAAATCCGTATATGTCAACCGGCGCCGTCCTTACATCAAACCAAACAACATCGTCCTCCGGTTTAATGTTTTTCAGCACAAAATTTTTATCAATATCCTGTATCTGTTTCATAATTATAACCTTCTCTGCTTTTTAAATAACAACACTCGGCGGCAGCGGCAAAACTGCCGTCTTAACATAATGCTTTAGTTACCTGACTTTTGCGGCAGCCGCTATGGCACTGTTTACGTCATTACGGAAAGCCAGCATTTTTTCGGGCGTATCCGCGGCGGTATTAAATGTTAAATCGCCGAAATGCTTTTCGATTATTTCATCACATCTGCGTCTGTCCGACAGCTTTTCCAAAGTTTGCAGTGCGCGCATATCAAGCAGACCTTCGGCAAACACTTTAAGCCGTACGGACTGCACCGCAGTGCCGTCGCTGCCCGGATATACAAGATAAGACGTGCCGGCATTGCCCCCGCAGCCGCACGGATCCTGCGCGGGAGAAAAAACACCGTGGCATAATGTGCCGAAATAAAAGTTATACGCCCAGTGCAAAAATCCCTTTATGCCGAACTTATACATCTGCACGCCCAACATTCTGTTCCGCACGGGCGGTACGGTAATAAGTCTGTTGCTTAAATTACCCTTTATTTCTTCACCCGTGTAATATACCCACAAATTTTCCGCTTTGTTAAGGAACGGCTCAACCTCGCTTGTTTTTACTATGGGCGTTCTAACCGTTTTGTCCTCGTAAAAGCAGTAATCGGACAGTGCGTCGCCGCACATAACATCGTCCAGCATATCGCCCACGACTCTGCGTGCCGCCCTGTAGGTTTCGGCGTTGTCCTTTGTCGGCTCATCGGATATATGGAAAAGCGTTTTGTCAAGCAGATCCTGCGATTTTAAAAACTGCTTTACCGCCGGTATGTACTGTTTTAAAAATTCGGTATACTCTTTTCCGTCTGCCTGTGTATCCCAACCGAAAATTCTCTGCTTTTTGCCGTTCACGGCGGCTGTTATCTGCGGTGCAAAGGCAGCGCCCCACTGCGTAAATAAATGCGAATGTTCAAAATATTCAATTCCTGCCTTGCGGCTCTCGGCAATGTACCGTTCCATTTCGGAAAAATCAAACTTGTATTTGCCCTCGCTTACAACCTCTACACCCACCAATTGCACGGTGTCGCGGTAACAGCCTATAGGCGTATCAAGCGGCGGCGTAAACGCCGGCAGTAAAATCATATTTTGTCCGTTTTGTGCGGCAGCACTTGCAAAACTTGCAAAAATGCGGTAAAATTCTTTAGAAAAGACTTCTACACCGTATGTTTTTGCAAGACAATCGCAATGGAACCAATTTGTGCAATAAAGGCTTTGCTTTTCAAGCGCTGTCGGCAATATTTCAATCTCGGCGGATTTTTCCGCCAATATCCTGCCGTCGGCGGCATCGGTAAAAATAATTTTTACGGTGTGCTTGCCGGCCGCCGCTTTTTTGCCTTCCTCGTTAACGGTAATAAAAAGCGTCTGCCAACTGTCGCCGTAAGCGCAAATTATTTTATCCTCATCTTTTTCAAAAATACGGTCTGCCCAAGGGTATCCTTCGTGCAGCTGTTCGGGATTCACACGTTTTTTAATAAGCATATCCGGAAAAAGACCTGCTTTTGGCGGATTTTCAAGTCCGGATACCTCGGTATGCATTACAGGCACATAACCCACATAATATAATGATAAGTCGGTATCGGATTCTGCTTTTACGTTTACCTGCGTTACCGGCTCTTCATTTATAAATGCAACCTGGAACGACAGCGGTTCGTTTTCAAGACATGTGAATTTCCCTTTGTACTCTTCGCCGCAGTGCTGCGGGCGCACCGTATCAAGCGAACTTAATAACCTTGTTTTTAACATTTCTCTTTTCTCCTTACTTATATTACTACTTTTAATGTCATTATAATTGACTGTTTTTTATTTGTAAAGCAAAATAAAATATTTTTTAAATAATATGCCGTTTCGGCTGAAAAAAGGCGGATGATGTTATTTTGTTAATACCCGTATTATTGTTTGTTTTGGGACTTGTTTTACTTATTAAGGGCGGCGACTGGTTTGTCGACGGCGCGGTAGGTCTGGCACAGCGTTTTCACATTCCGGATTTCCTTATAGGCGCCACCATAGTATCCATAGGCACAACACTGCCCGAAGTAATGGTGTCGTCCCGTGCCGCGTTTATAGGCAACGGCGAAATTGCTTACGGCAACGCAATAGGTTCTGTTATATGCAACACCGCACTGATTGCCGCGGTCACGCTTGTTCTGCGTCCGCAAACGACCGAAACCGCCACTTTAAAATTGCCGGTTTTGTTCTTCTTTATATCCGCTGTATTTTATGCCGCTGTTGCTTATACAGGCGGTTATTTCAGCCGTACTATAGGCATTTGCCTGCTTTGCATTTTTGCGGTTTATATGTTCCTCACCCTTAAAACAGCAAAAAACAATATGAAAAAGCCTGCCGAGCAATCTGAACACAAAATACCCGAAAACTCTTTCGCCAAGGATATTCTGCTGCTTGCGGCAGGCGCTGTGCTTATTGCCGTGGGGGCTGATTTACTGGTTGAAAACGGCACAAAAATTGCCGCCGCCCTCGGCGTTCCCGACAGTGTAATAGCGCTTACGTTTGTTGCCCTCGGCACATCTTTGCCGGAGCTTATTACGGCAATAACATCTATAATTAAAAAACATTCCTCGCTTTCCCTCGGCAATATAATCGGCGCAAACCTGTTTAATTTAGTGCTTGTAAGCGGCGTTGCGGTAACGGTAAACCCGTTCCGTATCCCGTCGGAGAAAACAGTTTTCGGCATAAACGCAAGCCTTGCCGTAGATATCCCCGTAATGTTTGCCGTTATGCTTTTGCTTTGTGTGCCGGTGTTGCTGCGCGGTAAGTTCTACCGTGCGCAAGGCATTGTTTTGTGGGTAATTTACGCGGCATTCTGCGTATTTCAGTTTGTTATGTAAAAAATTTCGGAGTAATAAAATGACGGTTATATTATTTGTTGACGACGATTTCGGTATGACCTTTTTCGGCAAAAGGCAGAGCAGGGACAGTGCCGCAATCAACAAAATTTCAGAGTACGCCCAAGGCAGAGAACTGCTTATCTCCCCATTTTCCGCTTCGCTTTTCGAGCAATCCGGCAAAGCTAAAGCAGATAATCACTTTTTGGACAACGCAGGTCCGGATGATATTTGCCTTGCGGAAAACAGCGACATAACACCCTATCTTGCAAAAACAGACCGTATAATACTGTACCGTTGGAACAGAAAATATCCGTCGGACTTTAAGTTTGACCGTAATATTCTAAAAAATTACCGCCTTACCGACAGTTACGATTTTTGCGGTACTTCACACGATAAAATTACGGTAGAGGTATATGATAAATGATTAAAAGATACTTATCCATCCTTGCAGCCGTGCTTTGCGCGGCAGTACTTGTCTGCGGCTGCAGTTTGCCTTATTTAAACGACGGCAGTTCATCCTCTGCAGGTCAGACGTCAGCCGACGCCGATGCTGCCGTAGGTTTGGTGCAGCCCGACAATATACCCGCTTTTTCGGATTCGCCGTACATAGTCTTAAATAATAATAAGCCGCTTTTCACACCGCAGGAAATTACCGATGTATCATACGAATATTACAGCGAATTAGACACACTCGGCAGATGCGGAGTATGCACAGCTTCTATCGGCAGGGACTTAATGCCTACAAAGGAGCGCGGAAATATCGGCGGAATTAAACCTTCCGGCTGGCACACCGTAAAATACGATGTTGTGGACGGCAAATATCTTTACAACCGCTGCCATCTTATAGGCTATCAGTTAAGCGGAGAAAACGCCAACAAAAACAACCTTATAACGGGAACAAGATATATGAATGTTGAGGGTATGCTGCCGTTTGAAAATATGGTTGCGGACTATGTAAAGGAAACAGGCAACCACTGTATGTACCGAGTAACCCCGATTTTTGAAAACGACAATTTGGTAGCAAACGGCGTAACTATCGAGGCGCTGTCGGTTGAGGACGGCGGCGACGGCATTTGTTTTTATGTGTATTGCTATAACAATCAACCGGGCATAACAATAGACTATAAAACGGGGGAAAGTAAACTCAGCAAATAAATTTTAATAATAATCAAAACAAAAAAGCACCGCAAAAGCGGTGCTTTATTTTTCCTTACGACCGGAACTTTTTAAGCAGTGTTTATAAGAAGATTAGGTTATGTTTAGGTTAGGTTTTTGCTCCGGTCGTGTATATTATACTATTAATTTGTCAATCTGTCCACTGTTATTTTAATTTTTTTGGGAATTTTTTTTAGTTTTTACCTTTTTATGCGCATAACCCGTGTATAATTTTTTATAAATAAACCGTCATTTACAGCATTGCTGCGTTTTTAAATATCGATAAATCCACCTCGTTGGATTTAAGGTCCGGCAGCGAAAATCACCTTTATATCGCCATTGCAGACATCAACGACATTCTTTATCAATACATCGTATCTGCTTCAAAACCATCCGTCTCTCTGCTTTTACTGATTAACAACAAATGATGTATTGTTGAAAGATACGTTTTTAACAAACTTAAAAATCGGATTTTGAAGCGGCCGATCCCAACTTGCCGCACCATGATCTTTATAGTTCGGCAATTGCTCATCACTTACCTGCTCGAATGAACAATTTGAAAAGAAAACATTTTCAATCGGTGCATCTTGCCTTCCCACAATCCACGGTAAGGAAAGCCCGCGAGAATGTACCGAATCAAAATAAATATTGCGAACTGCCTTGCATTTTACAACCGACAAAGGACTTATGCTAAACCGTATAGGTGCCGCATACATTCCATCCATAATAATGTTAGAGAATGAGAGATTTTCAATAAATGTTGCTTCTCTGCCCTCATCAGCCCAACGCGTTGCTTCTTTTCGTCCGGGCGCTTGTAAACAAATACCTGTATTTGTATCTGTCATAACAATATTTGAAAATGTACAATTACGAATAGTGCCGTCATTAATCCATGCAATCCTTATTCCGCAAGCATAACTTGTAAGGGAGCAGTTTGTGACCGTTACACGCTCGCACACCTTGTTTTCCTTAAGGGAAGAATTGTTTGCTCTTACAACAATGCAATCATCGCCGCAAGTTATCATACAGTTTGACACGGTCACATTCCTGCTTGAGTTTATATGGATTCCGTCATTATTTGGATACTCAACACTTGCATTAATTTTAAGTTTGTCACAAGTTACATAATCACAGTCATGTATCCAATATGACCAGCCCGATGGCTGGTTTATCATAGTTACGTCTGTAATTTTTACATTTTTACAACCCGTAAAAAATACCACTCTCGGCGGAGTCGGCGCATCTATGCGCGTATAGTGCCAACCTCCATTGTAATTTTCAACTTCTTTTACGAAACTAAGTCCATTGCAGTCAATAGTTCCCTGCCCTGTTATTGCGATATTCCGGCTGTTTTCCGAAAATATTAAGCACGCATTTCTGCCCCGCGGCAAAAGTTTTGTTTCAACATGCATTACATCCGTTCGTTCCGGATAATCGCTTAAATCTGCAGAGCCTAATAGCATACCGTTTGCTTCTATATGCAATTCAACATTGCTTTTTATAATTATGGTGCCTGTCATATACACTCCATCTGATATTATAACACGCCCACCACCGGCAGAAAAGCACGCATCCAAAGCCCGTTGTATTGCCTCTGTGTTGAGCGTCTCCCCGTCACCTTTAGCGCCATACTCTCTTACATCACAAATCATAATTACAACTCCCTTAAATTATTTTCCGTATTTTAAAACTTCAATACAAGTTGAGAACATCTCGTACATTTTGGCATAATGCTTTCACCGTAAAACGCATCTACTCCAAAAATAAAGGAAGGATTCTCTGATGAAGTCATATCAATAAAGCGGTCTTACCACGGCTAAGGCCGCCGTTTTAAATTTGCCTAAACAAAGAAAAAGAAAACCTTCACCTAAATCGTAAGTATCATACTATTACTTTGTCAATCTGTCCACTGTTATTTTAATTTTTTGTGGAATTTTTTTATTTTTTACCTTTTTCATTGCATAATATATGGATATTTTTTACAAACATATGTAAAAACAACTGCTATTTACAGCATTGCTGCGTTTTTAAATACCGATAAATCCACCTCGTTGGATTTAAGGTCCGGCAGCGGAAATTCCATACCGACCATTTTATATTTTGCCCCCGCAAAACTGTTGTACCGCATTACTTCCACCCTGTCGTCCCCGACAATTTCGGATATGGCCGACAGATTTTCCCGTGTATCCGTAATTCCGGGAATCAGCGGTATGCGTACGGTATGCGGTTTGCCGCTTTGCCTTAAAATCTCATAATTTTTAAGTATTTTCTCATTGGATACACCGGTGTACTTTTTATGCGTTTCGCCGTCGGCGATTTTAATATCAAAAAGCACATAATCCATAAGGTCTATTACCTTTTTAAATGTGTTTTCGTCGGTATATCCGCTGCTTTGCAGCGTTTTGTGTAAATCAGGCAGCTGCCGTGCGGTCTCGCACAAAAAGTCTGCCTGCATAAGCGGTTCTCCGCCGGAAAAAGTAACCCCGCCGCCGACCGAGTTTAAAAACCTTTTATACGGCAGCAGTTTGCCTGCGAGGGCGTCGGATGTCATTACCGTACCGGCAATGCTTATAAGTCCTTTGGGGCAGGCATGTATGCACCTGCCGAACGGCGCGCACTCCGCATGTGTGCACGGTTTGCGGCAAAGTCCGCAGTGCATGCAAAGGTTCTCCTTAACCATAAGCTGCGGCGTTGCCGACAGCCCTTCGGGATTATGGCACCACATACACCTAAGCGGACAGCCCTTTAAAAAAACCGTAACGCGTATACCCGGCCCGTCATGGACCGTCATTTCCTTAATGTCAAAAACCGTACCGGTCATACAGTGTACTCCTGACGGGCAAGCACATGATCCTGATATTCCTTATCAAGTTCGACAAAATATGCACTCCATCCCCAAATGCGTACCACCAACTGCCTGTGATTTTCCGGATGTAGTTGTGCGTCGCGCATTGCCGCGGCATTTACCGCGTTAAGCTGTAACTGATGGCCGCCCATATCGAAAAACGATTTTACAAGTCTTGCAACTTTTTCAATGCTGTCTTCGTTATTAAACATACCCGCATGGAATTCAAGCGTCAGCGGTCCGCCGTTTATCGCGCGTGAGAAATCAGGCTTGCTGAACGAACTTATAACCGAAATCGGTCCCGGTATTTTTGCAAAAATACTGCATGAGAAGTTTGTGCCAAAGGGTTCCCCTTTGCGTCTGCCGTCTGGGGAAGCGCCTATTTCGGCGGCATGCCACAAATAATACATGGCAGAGCCCGTACCGGCGCGCCAAATACCGCCCCTGCAATTCTTTTTGCCCTCAAGTCCGTCGGCAAATGCCGACAAAAGCTGTACGCCCAGCGAATCAACTTCGTCGTTATTCTGTCCCATTTTCGGCGTTTCATAGCGCAGCAACGCCAGCATTTCACTGTCGTTTGCAAAGTCCTCGTCAACCGCTTTTATAAGCTGTGCCGGCGTAAAGCGCTTTTCATCGTAAATATATTTCTTTATTGCTATAAGCGAATCCGCAGCAGTGGCTATACCCGTACCGTGTACGCCGAAATTATTGTACTTGCCGCCCTTTGATATATCGTCAACCGACATCATCACTTTCATAAACGGCGACGGTACAAACCAAAGATCCTTAATAGAATCGGTTATGCGGTCACATTCCGCTTTAATATCGGTCTTAACTTTGTTAAGGAATTCATCAAATGTGGCGCATTTTTCAAGGTCGTTATGCAGTGCGGTATCTATAACCTTTGGGTAGGAAAGTGCCGCAATATTTGCAACATCCGCGCCTACTTTCGGAATTATAAACTCCCAGCACGCCGCCGTTACGTAATTTGCCGCGTCTTTATGTTCGTATCCAAGGCGCTCAAGTCCCTTTATAACTATATCGTCGTTGCTGTACTGCGGAAAACCGAGTCCCGCTTTTGTAAGCTGCGTTCCGAGTTCATAAATTTCAATGGGTGTATTTTTATTTACCCTTAAATTTATTTTCGGATCTATCATAAGCAAATGGCTGCTTGCAACAAGGCACATACGGGATAAGTCATTGAACACTTCATTACCGTTTTCATCCACACCGCCAAGCACCATGCTCTGACCGTTATCGCCTTGCTGAACGCCTACATATGTATCGGAATCCTTATTAAACGAAAGGAAGAAATCGTCAAGCAGGTCCTGTGCAGACTCCTGCGTATAAACGCCCGCATCCATATCCTTTTTAAAGTAGGGATACATATATTTATCAAATCTGCCCACGGTGTTGTGGTAATTGCCCTCCAGCCACAGCGCGTAATGCACAATGCGGAACATCTGCAAAGCCTCGCGGAAATTTGTCGCGCCGTAACGCGGTACGCGCTCAAGCGTTTTTGCAATGTCGTCCCTGCCCTGTTTTTGCGCTTCCGCCTTGTATCTGTCTGCCAAATCAATAATTGCGTCAATACTGCGGCGGCTGTATTCATCGGCGGTTTCCCGCTGTTTAAGCAGTCCCTCGGCAATGATTTTCTCGTAATCGGGTGAAAGATTAGACATATATCCGAGTTCGTGAATATAATGCTTTTGTTTAATTTCCTTCCACTCATCCTCGGTAAAGCAATCGGGGATATTGGCAACAGTGCGTATAAAGCATATCTGTTCTTCCGGCAAAATTACCGGCGTTTCCGCCGCGCACAGCCTTTCAAATCTGTCGGTCATACGCTCAACCGGTGTAAGACCTTTGCGGCTGTATTCCTCCGACAAATTCCAATCAACAGTCTTGCGGAACTGATGATGCTTTTTGGCGATTATATATCTGACTAAATCCTTCATAAGCAACCCTCTTTTAATAACTTTATAAATGCCGAAAACCGATGCTGTTCGGCCTAATAACATTATAAATTACATATTGCAAAATGTCAACACAAATTTAGTAATGATTACTGTTTTTGAGAGTTATTTCCAATATCCCAGCTGCACTCCGCGCTCATAAATCTTATCGGCAATAACCTTGTTTCCCAAAGCGTTGAAGTGTACTTCGTTTCTGTCCTGATTAAGCCTGAAACTCGCAGGAACAATGTTATGTCTGAAACAATACTCGTTATATTTTTTAACAGCGTCCGTTACATTGTCGCCGACATATTTATCCATTGCTTCGCCCAAAAAATACGGACGCAGAACCACCGCGTGTTCGCCGAAAGCGTCTGTAAATTTCTGTTCTGTCTCATCAGTGCCCATCGGTACAAAAATCAAATATTTCTCGTACCGTGCGGCAAACTCCTTATACTTTTCAAGCAATTCATCACTGCCGGAATCGCCGTCATTCGCACCGAAATTAATAATTGCAACATCGCATTTATCAAAACTGTCGGAATAATCGTATTTAACCTGCGTTCCCTTTTTAATTGTAAGTGCGCTGTCGGTGTTTTTGCGTACTATGGTGTATGTATCGTGTTGGTATTCGGCGCCCGGTGTATGTTCAATATCGTACACCGTACCGTCAATAATAATTTTGTTCGGCGGCAGGTCCTTGCCAAAACCCAAATATTGTATGGGTGTAACAGCGCCGGTAACGGTAAAAAGTTCTCTGTCAAGGTCGATTCTGTCCACACCGGCCGCAAAATACAAATCGTTGGTAAGTTCAAAATCGCAGCCGTTCGCACGGGAGCGTACGGCATCGGCTTTCTCGCCGCACACGCCGCCGTTGTAAACCTTGTACTGTCCTTTAAGATTTCCCTGCAGCTGATCCGGATAATTATAGCCGTCGGTACTGCCCCAGCCGTAAGTAAGACTGTCACCGAAACAGCATATAACATTTCTGCCGTTTTCAAATTCTGTATAAGTCTGTGCTTTTTCAAGCTTGAATTCATCTGTGCCGACTGTGGATGCCGTGTTGTTATCGGCGGTATCCGCAGGCTTTTTTGCGCACGATGCCGACACAACACACAAAACCGCTGCAACAATAAAAGCAATAAATCTTTTTTTCATTATTTCCCCGTTTCCGACAATGCGGCATTCGCACATCGTCAAACATATTTCTATCCGTCTTAATATGTATAAATACGGCGTCTTATATGCACTAAACAATGCAATAAAAACAAATATAAACCAACAAAACTGCCGATTACTCGGCAGTTTTGCTTACTGTTATTTATTATTCGTCTTCGTCAAGATCCTCGTCATAATCTTCATCGTCGTAGTCTTCGTCTTCATCATAATCATCATCGTCATAATCGTCATCATCATAGTCATCGTCGTCGTCATCATCCGATTTATTTACAACAACTATTACTATAATAACAGCGCCCAACAACAATAACAGGAGAAGTGCGGCAAGCGCAACAACGATTATTATTGTAAGATCCCACGCCGGCGTTACAACGGTTGTATTTGTGCCGTCATCGTCGCCGTCACCGTCATTGTTTCTGGTATCCGGATCTTCTTCAGCCGGTTTCTCGTAATCACCGAGGGATACGAAGGTTATACCCGAACTCTTGTTTCTCTCGTAATACTCATAAGCCGTAGAATTCTTAAGACCGCGGATTACAAATCCTCTCGGCATTCCGTTAAACGCCGCCTTGCCGATTTCACAAGTCGGGTTTGTAATTGTAACGGAAGTCATCTTTGTACAGCTTGCAAAAGCACTGCTGCCGATCTTAGTAACGGATTCCGGTATTACAATATCTCCGCTTAAGGAAGATTTTGAGAATGCGTTGCTTCCTATAGTCTTAAGCGACGACGGGAAGGATACTTTGTTCAAGTTAAGGCAGTTCAAGAACGCACCGTCACCCACATTTTCAATGCCTTCGGATATAACTACCGCAAACACTGATGAACTGTACGGTTTTGCCCTGAACAGACCGCTGCCGATCGTCTTTATTTCAACGCCGTTTACGTTTGCCGGAATAACAACCTTTTCGGAATACGGCTTGCCGGCATCGGCTATGCTGTAACCTGTAATGGATGCCTTTTCCGCATCTACGGTAAATACGTAGTTCTTGTTGTCTGCGTATTTGTCAATAGACTTAAACGTGCCTTTTTGAATTTCTTCAAATTTGTACTGGCAATCCTTATCTTCAGCATATCTGTTTGCAAACGTTTCTGCCTTTGAACCCTTGGGTGCGTGGATAACCGTACCCTTCGGGAATGCGTTGGTACCGATTTCGCAGTTCGGGTTGTAAATGTAAACATCTGTGATTCCGGTTCCGCCGAAAGCAGACACGCCGATGTTCATTACGTTCATACCGAAAGTAAGCGAGCCTTTAAGGTTGGTTCCCGTAAATGCAAACTGATCAATCTTTGTAAGTGTATCCGGGAAAGAAACTTCGGATAAGTTCTTACAATTGATAAATGTACTTGCGCTTACTACATAAATGCCTTCAGGCAATACTAAGGAGTAAACTTTGTATTTATCGTTAGACCAGTCAAACGCATTGTACTGCAATCCGTTGACCGCTACGTTCTTTGTAACTGTGCCGTCCTCCGCAGTGTAATCCATAACAGTGGGGATAACAACTTTACCGCCGTTACCTTTGTAAAGCGAAACATGAACATTCGGATAATTTACAACGTATGTAAATGTACCGCCGAGTTCTCTGCTTAAGAGTGCATTATACTCATTTGCAACATCGGTAATAATGTTTGTATAACCGAGGGCTCTCAAATTCTTTTCGGTTTCCGATCCGCCGATTACATGGAACTGAGTTGCCGCCGGGAACGCACCCTCGCCTATTGTGGCGTTGGGGTTGTTGATTGTAACTTTGCGAAGCGGTGTGCTGTCAAACGCCTTTTTACCGATACTTCTTACATTGATCGGAAGGTTTACTTCTTCAACAGATGTTTCTGCAAATGCGGATTCACCTATCGAATAAAGTACGGAAACGAATGTATCGTTTGTTTCAAAATTAAGCGTTTTAAGGTCGCTGGCGCCTGCAAATGCACCGTTGCCTATCGACGCTACCGTCGCCGGTACCGTAAGTTCCTTAAATGCAGTATTCTTAAATGCATAACTGCCTATATCCGTTAATGTTGAAGGTATGGTTATATGGCGCAGATTTGCACAGCCTTCAAATGCGCTGGCACCGATGCTTGTAATGCCTTCCGGCAATACTACATTGTAAACACGGCGTTTGTCGGCAGAGTTCTTAAATGCATTTGCCTTTATAGCGGTTATTTTAACACGCGTCTGCTGGTTATTTACATTTACATCCATTTCTGCCGGAATCATAAATCTGCCGGCATCGGGATTGCTGCCTGCTTTAAATCCGTTTATTTCGTAAGTTGTCTTGCCGTTTATCTGGCTTGCCGTGTAAGTAGCACCGTCATCGGTTATGCCTGATTTGCGCTCGGCTTCCGCATCAATTGCGGCAAGTCTTGCAGCCTCAGCGGCTTCGGCGGCAATTACTTCATTATCAATCGGAACGAACCTGTTGCCGTGTGCATTGGCGTAAGCCTCTGCCGTAGAGCCTGTTGCACCGTAAATAGTAGCCGTTGACGGTATCGGTCCTACCTGCTTGTCGTTTACGGTGGCATCCGCACCGAAAGTCATATTACGGTTGTAAACATAAACGTCTTTAAGCGATGTACATCCGTTAAATGCTGTTATGCCGAGGCTCTTAAGGCTAAGCGGTAATTTAACTTCCCTTAATGCCACGCATGAATTGAATGCGCTTCTGCCTATTGTTTTAAGGCTTGAATATTCCTTGCCGAAAGTGATGGTCTTAAGACTCTGGTTGCCGGAAAATGCCGACTCGCCTATTGATACCATGTTATTGGGGATGTTAAGACTTACAAGTCCCGCACTCATAAATACATTGCCTTCAATCGACTCAAAACTTTCGGGGAATGTAACTGTTTCCAAGAATTTATTATCACGGAAAGCGTTGTCGCGTACGGTTGTAAATCCTTCGCTTATAACAAATTCTCTTGTGCGTGTATAAGTATTGCTCCAGAATACGTTGTATCCTATTGCACTTGCCGTATTCGTACCTACAGCAGTCGGTATAACAACCTTGCTTGAGTACGGTACGTTGCTGTCTGTCCTTGAAATTGCATTTAGGGAATTTTCGCCTATTTTAAATGTGTAGTTACCGTTATCGGTGTAGCCGTTGCCTTTAAGTTCCCTGTTAACAGTCGTAACTTTTTCTGTCGGCAATGTGCTTACATCTACATCGGGCAATGTCACCTTAAAATCAAGGATTATCGGCTGTGCGTCGTCTATTGTAAGGTTTGTATTAACCCATTCGTCTTTGGTTGTGCCGTCTTTCTGCTTAACGGGAGTTTTACGGCGTTTGTTGTAGGAGTTAAGACGTGCCAGAACACCTACCGCACCGGTCTGCATAACAGCATTGTTAACAGCCGCATTTTCATCGCCCAAAACATCGTTTACAAAGCGTGCTGTAGTACCCGTAAATGTTGCGGTATATGCACGGTCGGTAAATCCGATTGCAAATCCGCCGGGCAAAGTGCCCCAGCTTGCAACACCCATGTTTGCGTACTTGTTGCCGTTAAATGCATATATACCGTTTCCGGTTTCAAGCCATGCACCGTTAAGTGTATGTGCAAATCCGTAAGCAGTAGAAGTGCCGGGTGTGTACTTGCCGTTTGTCGCATCGGATACACGTCCTATAATTCCCACACCGCCGTAAACGCCGGAATAGTTCCTCATTGTAACCGTTACACTGTAGTTGGCAAGAGCAGAAACTACGTCGTTTTTAAGTATTGTATAGGCGTTGCTTTCGCGTGTATATGTGCCTTTTTCATCATCGAATCCCTGCTGTACCAATGCTGCAACGGTATTTGCATTGTAGGGAACAAATCCGGGCAAATCAAGTTCTCTTGCATAGTTGCCGGTGTACTCGCCTATTACAGCGCCGCTGCCGTTTACTATTACCGTGCTGAAATCGCTTACATCCGCATCGTCTGCACGGAAATCCTTATAGTAAAGGGTATACTCTGTTTCGTTTTCACCCTTGGCAACAACATATAATTTCTGGGTTTCGCCTGTGGCGTTAACCTTAACGTTAAGTGTGTATACACCTGTTTTAAGTACGTTAATATATCCGCCTGCAACGGTAACGCCCGTGTTATCGGTGCCGGTTATTGTAAGGTCTGCCGTTTCGTAAACCTTTGTGCCTATCTGTACTAAGAACTGATCAATTCCCACACGGTAACCCGCAGTCATGGGCAGTACGGGCGAATCCGCGGTTACTATATAATAACTGTAGGGTTCCGTAATAGCGGAAGGCACCGCAGTAAGGCCCTCAAGGCAAACTTCAAACGATTTAATAAGCGCGCCGTCACGTACAAATGTAAAGCCGACGGTACCTTTTTTATTAACAACATCTGTGCTGCCGCTGTACTCGGCCTCGCTGATCATTGTGGTAGCATCTGTTGATGCTCCGGGTTTACCATTATCCCAGGTAACCTTATTTTCTTCCGGAATGTACATATCGTAAGCACTCGGGAAGGTCATTGTATATTTCTTTGCAGCAGCGCTGTCAAATATTGTATGACCGTCAAGTTCATACTTCAAAGCGGAGCCTTTAAGTGTAATAACAACACTTCTTGTCTTTTCGGCATTTGTTACGCCCTGCGCGTCTTTGGCGGTGGAGCGCCATACATACGAAGGATCGGTCGAAGTATATTTAAGCAGTTCGGAATCGGCAATTGTATGTATTGTAGATGTAACATCGCCGATACCGCTTATCTTAATACCGCCTATGTTACGCTGCATAATAACCACAGCGCCTGACGGCTGCGCGAATATCTGATTGTTGGAAGCGTCTGCATCTGCCCTGGCAATAAAGCCTGTGGCCGCTTTTGTTCCGTCCTCTGTATCGGAGTGAACAATAGAAGCCTTTATTGTGTAATCGGAGAAGTCACGCATTGCGAGATTGTTGTAAAGCAATACGTTTGTACCGTATGCCTTGCTTTCCGACGGACGTACGCCTACCGCAAGACCTTTATCGCTCCAAGAAACAACATTTGAACGGTTAACATCATTAAATCCGCTTGTGCTGAATTCATAACCCGTTCCGCCCTTGGTACCGTACAGCCATTCGCCCGCAACATAGCTGCCTGCCTTTGTAAAGTCAAGGTCAGCCAATTTAAACTCGGTATCACCGGTGTTGTTTACTATTGCGTAGAATCTGCCTTCCTCGGTACCGTTTGAGTTAACGGCGCGTAATGCGTACACGCCCGTTTTAACCGCGGCAACGGTCTTTGTGTTATTGTTAAGAACTACAGAGCCTTTATCTGTACAACTGTCGTCAACAGACCACGTAAGCTCGCTGCCTGCATACCATCTGCCTCCGTCGGTAAACTGGAAGCCGACATCACTAAGATTTACTTTTGTGTTTACAAACATCGGTATTGCGGGCGCGGTTCCCTTAACCTCATAAACATAGTTATTTGTTATGGGAGTTGAAGCCGGCATATCCGCATCCGACGATACGTTAAGTTTTACTTTAAGTGAATAAATATGTATGCTGTTCTGCGTAGCGCCGAAACCGATTGCACCCTTTGTAGCGCAGGAAGATATGTTGGAACGGAGCGTATCCGCGGAATAGCTCTGCGCAGCGTTAGGCTCTGCACAAATCTCACCTGTGTTTACAAATGTAAGGCTCTTTACATCATTTGTTGCGGTGTCAAGTACGGTATTGCCGTTAATGGTGTACTTAATATCGTTGCCGTTAAGCGTAATGGCAACATTACGCGGATTATTACCGTTAGCGCCTTTGGAATATGTAGGTCTTGTGCCGGGTGTGTAAGCAGAACGGTAAACGTTTGAAAGTACCCAGTCATAATCGGGATTTGCAACATTTGTGATTTTATCATACACTTCTCCCGAGAAGAACGAAGTGCTTACCCACTGTGAGTTATTGGTTGCATACGCACCGTTTCCGCCGATATTGGCAAAGCCCATACCGCCGAAATATTTAAGTGCGCCTACAAGTACAGTCTGCTTTCCGCCGCCGAGACCTAAATTTGCAAAGGTTTCGTTGCCTTTTGTATAGTCCGTATTAAGCGGAGCGCGCATAAACACGCTTAAGTGGTACTCGTAACTGGGATCGCTCGCGTTTGTTCCGTTCATAAGAACCGATGTTTCAATCGTATAATTGCTGAACTGCTCAAGAATAGGATTTACATAGAAGTGTGCAACTGTGCCGTTGCCGCCTTCCCAAGAACGATTGTAGTTATAACCGAGTTTTAATGCACCGCCGGTAACGGAGGATTTAGCCCAATCTGCCCATTCCGACTCATCATCATACTTATAGCCGGATTTAAGCTGGTCTCCGCGTGAGCGTGATACCGCAACTTTCCAGTCGTCCGCAACGTAATCCGTAGCGTTGGAAAAGTTTAAGTTGACAATGTAGAAGTTGTAATCGCCCTGTGCGTTTACAACCGCATAAATTGTTTTGGTTTGATTATCGCTTGCTCTCTTAGCGGAAATTTTATAAACACCCGTGCCGTAAGCCTTTATAGTGCCTGCGGTATTGTTTATTTCAATATTTGCCGTAGTGTCTTCAAGCGTCCATATAAGCGCGCTGCCCGGAACAAACATACCGTCGTCAAATTCAACAACAAGGTTGCCCAGCTCTACATTTGTATTTACAAACATAGGCAGTGCCGGCGAAGCATTGCTTATTGTGTAAAGCGCTATATCGGACATAGCGGGCATATCCGATGCCTGCGTAACATTGAGTTTAACTTTAAGAGAATACAAATAAACGTGGTTTTGCGTACCGCCGAAGCCTATTGCGCCGGTTCTATGCGTACCCGCAACATTATCTCTGAAATCCCCTGCACTGTAAGAAGTTGCCGGTGTGAATGCAGCTATAACTTCGTTGGGGTTTTTAAAGCTCATTGTTGTTTGCTTTATATCATTGGAGGCAGAATCCAGCAAAACATTGCCGTCGATAGAATACTTAACATCGTTGCCTTTAAGTGTTACGGAAATCTTACGCGGTGCGGTTACACCGTTTGCGTTAACCGCATAATTCGGATAGCCGTTATCCCACGAAGCAGCGTTTTTAATGGATGTTACTTTGTTGAAATCCGGAGAGGAAAGGTTTGTTATATCATCATAAATATCTCCGGAGAAAAGGCTGGTGTTAATAGTGCGGCCGTCATTTCCGGGGAATGATCCTTTGCCGACAGCGCCCATACCTACACCGCCGAAACGCTTTAAGTCGCACATAAGTACGGTCTTGTTTTCGCCGTCGGTACCAAGGTTGGCAAACACTTCGCCGTCTTTATTGTATGTATTAAGCGGAGCGCGCAGATATGTGGCAATATGGTATTCATACGACATTCCGCCGTTTGAAACGTCGGCACCGTTGCGCATTTCCGTTTCAAGTGTGTAATCGCTGAAATCATTTAAAACGGGGTTGTTGTAGAAATAGGCGTTTATGCCTGCACCGCCTGCGCCGCCGTAACCGCTCCATCTTGTGTAACCGAGTTCAAGCCTGCCGTTTGACAACGTCGGCTTTTTATCCATGTAATAATAATTTTTGGAAATCTGTGTTCCTACACTGTAGGAATAAGCGCCGTACCAATCATCTGCGACATAATCCGCACTGTTGGCAAAATTAAGATTTACAAGGTAGAAATTATAATCGTCCTGTTCGTTTACAATAACGTAAATTTCCCTTGAGTAATCGTTGGCACCGTCATTATAAGCGGCCGTTACTTTAAACGTACCCGTGCCGAAAGCATAAAGCTTTTTGTTTACGGTATCAAGCGAGTTGACAATTTTGCTGTCGGTGGTGGACCATGTTATATCCTCACCGTCAACAAACTGACCGCCCTCGGTAAACTGTACCTTGACGTTTTTCAATTCCACAAGCTTATCCTTAAACATAGGAATTGCAGGGGAACCGTATGTAACCTCATAAGGTGTTACACTGCGGTTGCTGTCCGCAAAAACGCCTACAGTAGCGGTTATCGAGCCGACAATTACCGCAAAGGCAAGTATGGCCGATATTGCTTTTTTTGAAAAATGTTTAAAAACAGATTTCATCTTCTCTACCTCCAAGTATATGTATCGATATTAATACAAAATAATAATAACACAGGTTTTATGTTTTTGCAACACATTTTTGTTGTCATTTTTCACAAAAAAGTTCCAAATTTTATGTATTGTATGTCGACATTGCATTAAAATTGTAGATGCCGAATTTGTAAAACACAATATGTTGTGTGTCGGTGTTCGCGATTTCGAAAAAATTTCGCCAATGCAAACAAATCGCCGTCCCCCACATATTGTCGGGACGGCGATTTTAAGTAATTTATTCTGCTTTAAAATATTTATGGAAGGAAGTTGTGTTTCCGTACTCAAGGTGCGTAAGGCAAATACCGAGTTTCCTCAGCGTATCGCCGAAGTATGTCGTATTATCGTCAGCATCGCAGTAACGCAGCCCATCGTCCGCGCACGGTATACGCAAAAATCTGTCGGGATCGTTAGGGCTTTGCATTATGTATACGCCGAACAGCAGAATTTCTTTTTTATCCGGCGAGGCAAAGCACCATGCCGCAAACTCGTTTTCCTTGTATTCCACACGGTAAAAATCTCCGTAATTTATAAGGTTGTAATTTTCCTTATAAAACTCGCACTGCTGCATTATCATCTGCCTCTCCTCATCGGTAAGGTTGGTAATGTCCAGCTCATACCCGAAAGTTCCGCAAAATGCTACATCCGCACGCACATTAAAGGGCGTTTCCCTGTGGGTTTGATGGTTCGGCGACGCGGAAACATGGCTGCCCATGCAGGTAACAGGGAAACCGAGCGAAGTGCCGAACTGTATTTTAACACGCTCTACAGCATCGGTGTCGTCACTTGTCCATATTTGCGGAGAATAATACAGCATACCCGTATCAAACCGTCCGCCCCCGCCGGAGCAATGCTCAATAAGCAAATTCGGGAATTCGGTTGTCAGCGTATCAAGTATTTCATACAAAGCCAAAACATATCTGTGGTATACTTCACCCTGATTTTCTTTAGGCAGACTCTGCGTAAACACTTCGGTCAGATATCTGTTCATATCCCATTTAAGATATTCGATATTTGCGCTTGAAACTACGTTTTCAACCGCATTTATAACATATTTACGCACTTGCGGATTTACAATGTCCAACACATATTGATTACGTCCCAAAGACCTGCCCCTGCCCGGCACCGACAGCACCCAATCGGGATGTGCGCGGTAAAGGTCGCTGTCTTCGGATATCATTTCCGGCTCCATCCAAATGCCGAATTTAAGTCCCTGTGCATTTATTTTACTTGCAAGCGACACAAGTCCGCCCGGCAGTTTTTCCGTATTGGGATACCAGTCGCCGAGGTCACCCTTGTCGCTGCTCCTTTTACCGAACCAACCGTCATCCATTACAAGCATTTCAATACCGAGTTTTGCAGCCGTGTTTGCAAGACTTTCAAGTTTTTCCTCGTTAAAATCGAAATATGTGGCTTCCCAGTTATTAATAAGTATAGGCCTGCGAGAGTTATACCATTGCTCCTTAAATATATGGCGTACTATAAATTTATGGAACTGCCTTGACATACCGCCGAGTCCGTTTTCGCTGTAACACAGCAACGCCTGCGGTGTAAAGAAACTCTCCTGAGGGCGAAGCCGCCAACAAAAACTTTCGTCATTTATTCCCGCAACAATCCGCAGTTCGTTATACTGCCCTTTTTCCGCCTCAACACGATGGTTGCCCGAATATACAAGATGGCAACCGTACACTCCGCCGTGGTTTTCGTCGGTGTTTTTTTCGCACAGGGCAAAAAATGCCGATGACTGATGGCTTGTGGTACCCCTGCGGGCGCAAAAACCCTGTGTACCGTTATGTATTGCGGTGCGCTGAATATGCCTTTCCCTTGCCCAGCCGCCCGAAAGCGTAATAAAATCGTAATCGCTGTTCAAAAAATCAAGCTGAACGCTCGCCGCTTTTTCAAGATAAATATCTTCGTTTGTTTTGTTTATAATCTCGGTATGGCGGGCAATAACGTCAAATTTTTCAAAAACAACATAATACAGTTTAACGTACAGTTCTGTCGCGTCGTCCTTAAGCGTAATTACCAGTGTTTGTATACCGTCCTGACCGTTTACCGCAGCGCAGGGCATACCGGGTATTGTTGCCGCCGTATTTAATATTTCGTGCGAATGGTATCTTAAATCCGCAACACGGCTGCCGTCACCCATTTTTACGCGCAAAGCCGCCGTGCGAAAATCTCCGCCGCCGAACGGCGCATATTCATGGCCTATTTCCAACGGACGAAAGACATTTTCGGTATCGTTATAAGGGACGGTTATGTAGGAACGGTTGGTTGTACGCGGATAAATATATCCAAGGTCCGTATCCGTAATTTTGCCGCCGTAATATTCGTGCATTAAAAAGCCGAAATCCACCGTCTTAATACTGTAGGTAGTGTTTTCGGTATCAATTTTAAAGCATCCGTCTTTAAAAAAAACAGCCATATTGTTTCCCCTTTTTTATATGTGTTACATATATATTACCAAAAAGAATATATCAAGTCAACGCCGAATTTGCATTGCCGTCATGGATAAAAAACCGCCCCTGCCGCTGACTGAGCGCCGATAAAAAAGTTTTTGTTTCTTATCAGCACTCTGCCTTTTGGCAGGGACGGAAATTTAAATTTGTGTGAAATTACTTAAGGCTGTTGCAATCTGCGTTGTAAAGATCAACGGAGTTCTTGAATATGTATTCATTTTCAAACAACCAGTTGTTAAGCTGGGTTGCGTCAATCTTAAAGAACATTACCCAAGTAGCGTCGGATATTTCGCCGCTGTAGGAGAATATGTTGTCGTATGTCATATCACGGTTAGGCTGACCAAGCAGATCCATGTAGCACTCTTTGATCTGTTCGCTGAAGAAGAAACCGTTGGGGTTAGAACTCTTATCGTAAACAGACTGGTCGTAATTCGCAAAGTTGCACATATAACCGAGGAAGTACGGAACTGCCTTCGGGTTTTTAGCAGCCTTCGGAATACCGAATGCTATGTTTTCCATCATAGGAACATAGTACTCTGTTGTGCCGTTAAAACCGCTCGGATACGGAACACCTTCAAGCTGACCGCGTGCGCGAGTCTTTGAGAAGTACTCTGACGAACCCTGAACTGCCGAAGCGTCCATAGAAGCAAACAACAATTTCTGTTTTGCCTGATCGAATCCGTCATTCAAGTTGGTGTAAAGGCCTGCTGCAACGCCTTCCTCTACAAACTTCCAAGCGGAAAGTGACAACTCGTTTGTAAGGTCAAGCTCGTATTCATCATTTGCGTTTTTCTTTACAAAGCTTGCGCCGACTGTCTGTGAAGGCTTACCCCACAAGCAGCAACCGGTATACTCAGTGCCCTGGTTAACCCATTCTGTACACATATTTTTAAATGTGTCCCAAGTCCACTTGCCTTCTTTCCAAAGTTCCCAAGGATTGTCAAATCCCATTTCTTCAACAGTGTTCTTGTTATAGAACATAATTGTGGGAAGGAAGAAAGGTGTATTTACAAGCGCGGCACCGTAGCACTTATCGCCGAATGTGTAACGCTGCATTGTGCTGTGATCCCATTCTTTACCGCTGAAATCAAAGCCGGTTACATCCAACGGCTGCAAGGTCTTCATAATACCCATATCAATTCTGCGCATACGAAGAACGTCAGGTGTTTCGCCTACGGACAAATCACTCGCAAGACGCTGTGCATAGTTGCCGTAATCTACAACTCTGTACTCTACTTCTATGCCGGATTTCTCTCTGAATTCCTGAATAACGTTTTTCTCCTCACGGTCATCCGGATTGTACCAGTTGAAGAATATAATTTTTGTACCCTTAAGTTCTGCCGGCATCTGTGCTAACAATGCATCGGAATCAAGGGTGTATTCTGCAAGGTCAAGACTGTTGTTGTCCTTATTGTTTTTGCCTGCACTTTTGTCGCCGTCGCCGCTGCCTTTACAGCCTGCCGCACTTACAGCCATTGCCGCAACTGCCAAAAGCGCCAAAGAGCGTTTAATTATATTGCCCATTTTATAACCTCCTTATTTAGTGCTTTAATTATAATCCCGAATACAAGCGGTGTCAATACTTTTTTGTTTGATTTGTACTAAAAGGTAAAAATCCCATACTGTTTTTTATGTAATTTTTCATTTACCGTGTTTTCGGAAGAAAAATTGCCCGTATCCAAAACAGGCACGGGCAATTTTATAAACTTTTTATCCTACTATACCTACTCTGTCAATACTCTTAATAAACTGCTTCTGCAAAATGCAGTACATAATAAGCGGCGGCAGAATAACCAACAGACACGCAGCCATAAGTATACCTACGTTTGCCGGATTGAAAAGGTCGCCGGCACCGCCGAAGTTGCTGAGTGCCACGGACAGCGGATAGTTCTTTGATAAAAACATTGTTGCGATATAAGTATCGTTCCAGTGCCATATTACACTGAATATTGTAACCGTAAGGAAGATAACGCCCGATGACGGAACAACTATTGTAAGGAATGTTTTTACCGGACCTGCACCGTCAATGGATGCAGCTTCCTCCAATTCCTTAGGCAAACCTTTGAAGAACTGAACATACATATATATAAACAATCCTGCTTTAAGGCCGACACCGAGAATTGACGGAATGTAGAAAGCCAGCGGCGTGTTAAGCAAATTAGGACGCAGATCCACGCCTGTCAGCTTGTTAACAAGGCCGAGTATTCCGAATATATCCATAAATCTGATGCTCGTCATCTGCGGAACCATAATCATACTGGACGGCACAAGTATTGTAATTATAAGGATAAACATAAGAACTTTCTTTTCCTTAAATTCAAATCTTGCAAGTCCGTATGCCGCAATCGAACAGGAAACAACTTCAATAAGTGCGCTTACAACCTCAATAACTACGGTATTAAGGAAAGCTTTGGGATAATCCAATGACTCCCATGCCCTTTTAATATTGTTGGTTGAAAAGTTCTTGGGCACCCAAATAACCGTTGTATCGTAAAAGTCCTGCGGCGCTTTAACCGTCATTGAAATCATATAAAGCAACGGGTATAAAAGTATGTAGCTTATTGAAAGCAGGAATACCCAACGAACTATAGGTATTATTACTTTAAGTGCTGCTGCGCGGGCTTTGCGGGCAGTAAGGCTTGATTTATAATTCATCGTTACTCCCCTCCTTTATGACCAACGCTTTAAGCACAGCTGATTGTAAATAAGCATTATAAGTGCCATAAGTCCGCCTATTACAAGGAAATAGAACCACAGCATAGCCGAGCTTTTATCGTAAGTTGCCTTTTGCATTAATTCAAATGCCGATTTCATTACGCCTCTGTTTTGTGTAATAAGGTCTATCATTGTATAAACCATTACAAGCAAAATTGTCGGTCCCAACATCGGTATTGTTATATACCAAAATTCTTCCCATTTAGAAGCGCCTTCAACGCGGGAAACTTCGTAAAGTTGATCCGGTATTGTTTGCAGACCTGCTATAAACAATACTATTTGAATACCGCATGACCACAGCAAATTGAAAATATCGCCTATATAGCCGGATACCAATTTGTTAATTTCGTCCGGCAGTCCGAGGTTGCCGAGTATTGCGTCAAAGTCTATCATACTGCCGTAGTTGCTTTCTCCGCCGGTGGAAGCCACAAGGCTTATTGTTATGTATTCGCTTGTCAGCCATTTCATAACAACGCCTGTTGCAATAATAACCGGCAGGAAGAAGATTGCACGGGCAATAATTCTGCCTGCGAATTTCTGGTTGAGTATAATCGCTAATATAAGGCTCAACGCCAAAATAATCGGCAGCTCAACCGCAAAGCTGGAAATTACGTCCTTAAGGGTGTTTAAATAGTTCGGATCTTCGTTAATGATGAATTTGAACCATTTAAGTCCCACAAATTTTGTAACAAATCCGCTTTCGGAAAGCGATACATCGCTGAAAGCATACAAAATTGATTTAAATACCGGAATAAGGAAGAACAGTACCAAACCTATTTCCCACGGAAGAACGAACATTCTGCCGTAAAAGCTTTTTAACGATTCAACGCCTCTGCGGCGTTTTTTAAGTTTACTCATACTGCTCCCCCCTTTCACTTAACTATAAGGCAATCCATTGCCTTAACGGTACCGGCTTCACCGGTATAATCACTGTTTGAATAGTTGACGTATATCTTTACGCCGTTAGAGAATGTCGTAAGTCTTACGTTATCTGCAAGTATCTCGTGATTTGCTATTGTTTGACCGCTTATTGCGTCATAGTAATCTTTATACTTGGTTGCAACATCTATAATGTTCTGCTTGTTGGACTCAAACACACCGCCGTATAAGTTTTTGTGCGGGGAGAAGGTCAGCTCGCTGCAATATGTGTTGTAAACCGTAAACAGCATTGAGGAGCCTGTTTCAAGTGCCTGAAGTTCCTTCTTCTGCAGCGCTTCGCCTACGTTAACCGCCTCGCTGGTGATTTCAACCTTGCCCTTAAATACAATCTGATAAAACGGTACCGTTACCGTAAACACGTCGTATTCCGAAGAATTAAGCGGTGTTTCGAATATGCAGTCCGCAACGGTTGCGGCGTAAAGGTTTGCGCCGTTTGCCGCAAAATTGTATCCCTTTTCTTTATACGGAGCAACTATTTCCTGTACCATCTTTCCGAAGTCCTTCTTCATATAGTACTTGTCGCTCTGATAATCCGAATAAGCCGTATCCGAAAGGGAGGCAAAACTTACGCCCGTAAGCGAATACTTATCAATTTTCTTTATCAGCTTTTGTCCTGCCTTTATAACGCCGTCACGCGCAAGCAAACGGAAACGGTCGTAAACTTTGGAATCCTGTGTTTGAACGGTTTTGCTTATATAATACTGATACGCAGCCTGCTTGTTTGCGGTTTGCGCCGTGTCAAACATTCCGAAATATCCGTTACCCGCCTTAGAGAAGGTCGTCATATTAAAGTCCATAAAGGCGTCTATACCGTTTTCGGTACAGTATTGCATAAGACTTGCTATTTCCTTTTTGGAGCCGAACGCACTGCCCAGTTTAAAGCCGCCCGCAACCTGACCTACGTCAAGTCCCGTTGCGCCGAAACCGTACATCTGTACATTCGGTTTAACTCCCGTAACGGACAACTCGTCAAGCATTTTGCTTACATCGGCATAAGTGGTAAGCGCTTTAAGTTTTGTATAGGGATAACCTATAAAGTTCTTTTCCTGCATAAGTCCGCCGGCAATTTTAAGCGAATACGCATCCTCTTTAATATCGGTTGCTTTGTTATCGCCGTAAAGTACCTGCTGGTACTTCTTTGCCATTCCGACATAATCGGCTTCATCATCGTACAAATCGTAAAAATCCACCGTAAATACAGTGCCCTTTACGCCGTTTTCGGCATAAATGCTGGTTTCGTCATAAGTAAGGTTACCCTTAATAGTGTTGTAGTCGTAACCGCGTACATAAAACTCGGTGGCTATACGGGAATATCCCGTAATGCTGTCGCCCGTTGTAAGTATAAGCGACGCCTGTTCCGCACCCGAAGATACAACACCCATTATTGCCTTATTTCCGTTCTTTGCGCCGAAAACAGGCAGATAAATGTTTTTATCGTTTGTCAGCTTTTCCTTAATTTTTCTTGCGGCATCCGGTCCGTAAACATCGGTGGAATACTCGTAAGACAGCAACGTGGGATCAGCCGTATCAATAAGTGTTCCGGTGCCGGACGGATAGAACAGGTACGAATCCTCGGTGCCTGTTTTAACCGAGCAGAAGTACGGAGCCAACTTTATTGAATAAATATGGTTGTCGCTCTCAACAACTCTGTCCATATCAACAGATATGCTGAAATGATCGTCCGCCAAAGTGTAATCTATCGGGATAATCGTGTTGATATCGTCAAAATAATAATCAACCGTAATGGTATTATCCTTTTTTGTCGCCGAAAAATTGTTGTCCTTAATACAGTGTGTATAACCGCGCACCGTGTCCGGCTCGCCGAGTTCAACGCTGTAATATTCAACTATAAGCGGAGATTCCAAATAGTTTCTCATTCTTGCCGGTTTTTCGGCGCTGTTAAGGAAGTCCGACGGTGTTGTAGACCACTGTGTGCCGTTTTCCTTGTCCGTAAATACAACGCATTTGGACGTTGCATTCCATTCCATTTTATACTTGGAATTTTCGTAACCTTCGCCGTTTGCGAGTTTCGACGTACCTATAAGCTGTGAAGCGTCGATAGGCTCCGTCTTACTGCCGCAGCCCGCAAGAGTTACCACCGTAGCTGCACAAACAACAAACGACAATACTTTTAATACAATATTTTTCATTGTTTTTCCTCCTTGTGCAGTTATCGGTAAGCGGCTTCGAAGAATACAGTCTTAACAAAGTCGGCCGCCTGTTGCAGCAGTATAAATACAAGGAATACAAGGAATATTACAAGTATCATTGCAATAACCGTAACAATTGTTGTAAATACAAATTTACCCAGTCCGTATTCCTGAATATTTATAAGTGCCATTACTATAAGAATTCCGGTGTAGATGTAGCAGATGTAATTAAGTATTGATATAAAGTTTGCTTCACTTAGTGTTAAAACATTTGAAAGTATATCGTAACCTATTGCCTGAATTATAAGCGGCATTATTGAATAGCACACCGCAACATAAATTTGTTTAAGTTTACCTTTACCTTCAAACAGTACGCAAACCAACCAGTTTGCAACCACAAACAAAAGTACCAAACCGAAAGTCTGTGCAATCGCGTACCACGCATTTGCGGTTTCAATGCTTGTTTTGTTAAATATAAATCCGGAAGAATATCCGATTATTTTGAAAACGTACCAAATTGCAAGCATTGCCGTGGCAATGGCAACCGAGCCGTTATCGTTGCGTTTTATTTCGTAAAACGTATCTGCCGGATGGAACATTGTTCCCAAAGCAATTTTCAGCTTTTTGTTCTTTATAAATGTTATGTTTCGCTTTTTCTTAAAGCGCAGCAGCAATACAAGCAGTACCACAACAAGTATTACGCCCACAAATATTACCGTAAAGTTGCGGGACATAAATTGCTCTCTTACATACTCGTAAGCCTGCGAATATGTATTACGGTCATAACCGAGTTTCGCATACTCCATAGCTTCCTTGTACTTATCTTGTATAAGGCTTGCCTTTGCAAGTCCGCGATATGCGATTATGCTGTTTGTGTCAAGCTCCAGCACCTTTTCCCAAAGTTCCGCAGCCTGTACATAGTCGCCGTTTATGGTAAGAGCCTGCGCCTGCTCAACCAATTTTCCGTAATCGTTGATTTTAAAGGAAATAATACCTTTTTTGGTATCGTCAATCGCATATATCGTATCATTCATATACGCAATTGCAACTGCTTTACGGAATGTTCCGAGCTGATTTCCCGAAGTAACACCGCCGCCGATCGTCGTAAGCAGGTTACACTCGGTATCGTATACATAAATTCTGCCGTAGGGAGCGTCAAGTACATATATGTAGTTGTTGTCATCAACCGCTATCGAGCAGACATTATGCTGTATAGGATAACCCTTTGTTTTTGAAGTATCGGTTGTTGCAAAGTAAACATCGCTCGAGTCGGAAGCAGTGTCCTTTGTTTTATCAACAAGTATATTCTTACCCGTCGGGTTAAGCCGCCTTACCGAGCCTTTGGCAGATGTGTTTGATGTTGTAACACCGGTACAGGTAAATATGTAACCGTCTGCGCCCAGCGTTAAGTCGATAAACGAATACGGCAACTTTTTACTGCTTTTTGAAAGCTTTGTATTGTTCATAAACAATATATCCCAAAGCTTGTTCATTGCCTCCAGCAAAGACGTACTTACTACGTTTGCGCCGAAAAATCCCTTGAACTCAAACTCAGGAGAATACATTACCGCACCGTAGAACGAGCCGTCGCACAAAACGTAAATGTAACCCATGTTGTCTACAACTATTTTAATCGGATTGTAGTTTAACTCATCCGGCCACATTTCCGAATCCGGTTTTGTAAGGATTTGACTGACATTACCGTCAAGGTCGCTTATTATAACTCGCGAATTTGAGGTGTCGCATATGTACAGCATATTACCGCGTATAAAAATACCCTTTGCACCGGCAAATGTAAGTTCATTGCCGCCGTAATTAACAGAGGTTATTTCCCTTAACAGATTGTATTCTTCATCAATAACGGTGATTTTACCGAGGCCGGCATCAAGTATATAAATTTTTCCGTCTGCCGCGTATATATCGGTAAGTTCCTTAAAATCCTCCGCACCGAGCTGCGCCGCCCTTACCATCGGCTGATCGTCAAACATCGGCCTTGTATAAACCATTCGCGTTGCCTGCGAACCGGTAAGCCACATTGTTGCGGGATCGTTGGCGGCATCGCCGTAATCCGCAGCAACAGCAGTCATACCAAAGGAACAAAGGCAAGCCACAACCAGCAATATTGCTAAAATGCGTGATATTTTTTTCATAGCATTTACCCTTTCCTTTAGTCTTTCATACCCGCGTTACTCATCGTTTCCATAACGTTGCTTTGCGAAATAAGGTAAACGATTATAGGCGGAATCATCATTATAACTGTAGTAGCCATTGCGCTTCCCGATCTTGCAATACCTGCGTTGGTAATCTGTGACATTGCCGCAGGAAGTGTTTTAAGTGACTCTGTAAATATTGTGCTTAATGTCGATGTTGCCCACATATCTCTGAAAGCAAACAGCAACAGCGTAAGCCAAGCGGGTTTTACCATCGGCATAACGATTTTCCAGAAAATCAGCGGATATCCGGCACCGTCTATACGCGCCGCTTCCAGTACCGTTTCCTGTACCGAGCCGTCCATATACTGTTTCATAAGGAATACACCCATTGCCGACGGAATGTGCGGAAGAATGTACACCCAATATGTATCGATAATGCCCATTTTTGAAAAGATTATGTACTGCGGTACACCGAGCGTCGTTCCGTTATAGAGAAGTGAGAACTGAACTATAAGGAAGATGACGCCTGCCCACTTCTTTTTGCTTTTGGAAAAGAAGAAAGCTGCCGCAGCCGCTGCCAATATGTGACACACGGTGCCTACAATTGTTATAAATACGCTGTTAAAAACGTATCTTGAAAGCGGAACCTGCAATTTGGAAAGTAAGCTCGGCAAAAGTGTGTAGTTTGCAATGGTAGGTCTTTTTACAAAAAATCTCGGCGGGAAAATAAGAATTTCGTCCAACGGTTTAAGCGATGTCGCCACACTGTATATAAGCGGCAAAACGCAAACAAAACCGAACGCCAAAAGAATTATAACGAAAAGAGCGCTTACAAACTTGGAACGGGTATAGCGTTTATACTGCACTTCTCCGCCGCCGAAAAGTTTAAACTTTTTCAACTTTTTTAACAATGCACTCTTCCCCCTTACTTACCGGTATTGCTGAGCAGTCTTGCAACAACTGTCCTGAATATTGCCATCATGCCGAACAGGAAGATTGAAATTGCCGCCGCATATCCCATTTCCATTCGCGTGTTGGCTATATCCGCCAAATACATTACTATTGTATCCGCACAGTTGTTTACCGTGGGATAACCGCACATTGTGGTAATTACCGCACCTATCGAGAATGCTCCGGCAATCTGCATTACCGCACCGAACAAAAGGATTTCCTTCATCGAGGGCAATGTTATGTACCAAAGTTCCTGCCAGCGATTTCTTATACCGTCTATAGCGCCCGCCTCGTAAAGCGAGGGGTTTACACTCTGAAGTCCGGCTATATCCGCAAGGAAGGACACGCCCATACTCGACCAAAGTGTTACACCTATAATAATAGGTACTATGTACGAAGGCTCTTTAAGCCATTGCACCGGCTCGTTAAGCAGTCCCAAACTTAAAAGCAAACTGTTTACATAACCGTAAGCGTCTGCCGAAAAGGCGGTCTGCCATATAAAGTACGCGTTGCCGACAAGTGCCGGCGCGTAGAAAAGGAATGATAAAAAGCTGCGTACCGCAGGATTAAACTCATTGATAAACCACGCCAAAACGTAGGAAAGCAAGAATCCCGCAGGGGCGGTAACAACCGCAAATATAAGCGTATTTGTTGCTACTTTACCGAACATATCGTCGGTTACAAACATACGCAGGAAGTTGTCAAGCCCCACAAACTTCGGGGATGACAGGGTGTCGTAAGAGCAAAAGCTCAAAACAAGTGAAGTAAGTATCGGCAAAATCGTCATAAGGAAAAAGAGGAGTAAGAACGGCAATGCCAAAACAAGCATCGACACTTCGCTGCCGCCAAACGATGACTTTGCTTTTTTAAGTTTCATTTTCTTTGCGTTAGTCAAGGTTATATTCGCCTCTCTTTCTCGTTATTTCCTGGTCTGCAACTTTACCCCATTTAACAATCATATCCTTGGGGTTTTCGCTTAAGTTTACAACATTCCAGAATGCCTGATAAATGGAACGCTGTACATAGTAGCCGCCCGGAACTTCCTCAAGTCCGTTTACATGCTGCCAAGTTTCAAGTATTACATCAAGGTCGTTAGACTGCCATGCCAACTTTTTAAGTGCTTCGACATTTGCGGTCTGTACACGGCCTACCTCACCGAGGATTGCCTCTACCATGTTGGAATACCTGTACTGTGTATTGTCGGACGTCCACCATTTAATGAACTCCCAACCGAGTTCCGGATGTTTTGAAATTTTAGGAATTACGCAGGCAGTACCTGTATCCGCCTGTGTATAGTTTATGGTGCCGTCTTCCTGTTCGGTACCGGGCATCGGGGCAATTGCCCACTTGCCTGTAATTTCCGGCGCCGCCTCACTGAACAGAACGTAATCGCTGTAAAGGCTTACGCCCATAGGCATTGTTCCCGCACGGAAACGGTTATAGAAGCTGTACGCCGTGCTGTAACCGAGGTTTGTATAGAAATCGGTCCAGAATACGAATGTTTCAACCGCCTTACCGTCGGATACCGCGGTTGACTTCAAATCCGGAGCGTAAAGCGACGCGCCGTTTTGCTCAAGCAATGTTGCAAAGTAATAAAGTTCGCCAGGTCCCGGCATACCTACCGCTAAGTTCTGGCGCTGCAGCAGTGCCGTTGTATTGCGGAATTCAGTCCAAGTTTTAGGAACGGTCAAGCCCATTTGCTCAAATATATCGGTCCTGTAATACAGTATGTTAAACGACTGTGTATCCGGTATACCGTAAAGGGCATCGCCCAACATATACGGATCCGCCGCCGAATCCTGATAACGCGTCAGCACATCCTCCCAGTCGTCAAACTGTTTAAGGTCAAGCAGCGCACCGCGCATACCGTAGTTAACCGGTTCCGTCCTCGCTTGACCGAGAAGCAGATCCGGACCGGAGCCCGAAAGAATTGCCTGTACAAGAGAAGCGCCCACTATCTGAATGTTAACATGTACATCCGGATGTTCTTTTTCAAACGAATCTCTTACAAGGGATGTAAGTACCTGTGTCTGATCGCGTCCCCAGGTTACCCAAAGCGTAAGCGTTGTTTTGCCGTCGGTATCTTTAGCGGAATATCTGTAATCGCTCATAAAAGACACAAGGAAACGTTCAAACGAATATTTAAGTTTGCTCCAGAATCCCGCCATTTTCTTGGTATATTCCTTGTCGGGAGAAGCCAATATCATCTGGTCTATATCAAGCGGTAACTTTGCAATATCCGCAACCAATGCACTTACCGAGCAGTAGTTGTCGTAATATGTGCTTATGTACTTCTGTGCGGTGTACGGATTATCGTATATATCCTCCATAACACGTATCATATTTTTAATGGTGGAAATATATGTACCGCTGTCCTGTCCCGTTATTTCGGTTATTTGGTCGCACAAATCGCTAAGACGCTTTATGTTGTTTTCCAAAGTTTCGTTAAAGTTCGGTATCTGCTCAAAGAATACGTAGCTTCGTCCGGTATCAATGTTTTCGCCCGTAATCATACGTATTTTAAGGTACAGATTGCCAAGCTCATAAGTAATATCGTTTATTTCACGGCTTATCTCACCGAATTCGCCAAGCGTTACCGTAAGGCTCAATTCATGTTTGCCGGCGGTCAGGTAGATAAGCGCCTGCTCGCCGTCTGCCGTCAGACCCTGGAACTGCCAGCCGCCGTCATAATAAAAGGATATTTCCTTTGCCTGCTCAAACGGACTCTTGCCGTCGATTTTAAGACTGCGGTAGGAGTTACCGTTAATTACGTTTTGCTGACGGAAACGGAAACCGAGTTTGTAAAGTCCGTCTTTCGGAACTTCAACGTCCCAAACTATCGTTTCGTTAGGCGTCTGCCAACCGGTAGAACCGATGTAATTGATTATATCCTTAAAAGCCTGTGAAGGATTAATACTCGGATCGCTGTTATCTATAAAAGGAGTTATTGAAGAAGAGCTTTTATATTTTGCCTTTTCGCCCTCGATTATTATTTCGTCGCCGTCATAATTTGTATAACCCGCCGATTTATATCCTGCGGCAACTTCGGAATAGGGTTTTACCTGCTCCGGAGCGCACAGCAAAACACCCGCAAAGTAAAGTTCTCCGGATGCTGCCGTCACTGTTACAGTGTGTGTGCCGGCGGTAAGATGAACTTTAAGCGGATCTATGTACTGTCCGGTCCTGTCCATAGCCATAGTGTTTTTAAACAGGAACTTTTCAAGCTGTTCGGAAGCATATACGTTGCCGTTGCCGTCCTGAACGCCATCGATGTTCTCATCTACCCATGTTCTTTCAAAATTAACGGAACTCAATGTTTCATAAGGTTGTTCGCCGTCAATTTTAAAGCTGAAAGAAAGCGGCAGGCCGCGTCCTGCAATGGGGCAGTACGAAAGTCCCAACGCATACATTCCGTCTTCGGATACGTTTACGGTGTATGTAAGACTTCCCTTTTCTCTCTCCCATTTAATAACGCCGCTTTTTGTCACGCCGTTTTCATCGGTATATTCCATAGAGTCGGAAACAACTGCGCCGTCGTTTGCCGTGTAGGAATCCGCACTGATGAAAATGTCCTTTTCGGCGTCCTTTACGCCGCTGTTGCTTTGCAGATAATTGTAGTAGGAATTTTCGTTGTTTGACGAAAGATCCAACTGCTGCACCGCGGAAGAGTTGCCGTCATTTCCCGTACTGTCGGCAGGTTCCGCATAGCATACCGCCGAAAAAGCCGAGACTGCAACTATCGCCGCCATTAAGGCTGCAACGCACTTCTTCATAATGTTTTCCTCCAAAAAAATTACTTCTGCGCGAAAGGCTTTCCGCCCCTCACACCAAACCGACAAAGCACACTTTTACGGAGTGTTTTAATCGGAAAACGGACGGTTTATCCAAGGCAAACAGGATAATACGTCCATTTTTTGTTTTTACTGTACAATAATAACAAATATTCGGCTGTTTGTCAAGTGAAGTTAGACAAGATATCAAAAAAATCAGAGCGATTTTTTATGACTTTGCACAAAAGATTGCCGTTTTCCCGTAAATTGTGTTTAACTTAAAAATAATGTCAAAATATAGTGGTAGACAAGAAATCAGGGGGCAATGCTTTTTTGAAGAAACGGTGCATTTATCGGCATTGTTGCCCTGATTGTATTGTCCGGACATTCCTTCAACAACAATTTACAAAAAACACCTTTGCCGTCGGGGTTGACAAAAACCGCATAACAAATATAATAATTATATGTTACACTACAATATAAGGAGTGTGTTTATGAATATTACATACCGAAAAAAGATGGGGCTTATAATAGCCTGTGCGGTGCTGGCGATAATTATCATCGTAGTTGCGGTAGTTGCCGTGACCGGCAGGGAAAAGGGTACGCCGGTATCCTCCGAATACATAACGGTTACCGTGGATTCGCAAAGCTGCGCCTTCTTTAAACTCAGCAAGGAAGATTATTCGGTGCTTGAAAGCCGTCCTTTAAGCGGTTCCGATGCAGACTTGGTACGCGGTACGGACGGATTGCTGCCATTTAAACAGGCAATGTCGGTTTACATTAAAAATCTGCAGGCAGCCGGCAAACTGTCGCAGGAATATGAAGATGTAATACTGTTTTCGGTTGAGAGCCGTAACAGCGACGACCTTGACAAGCTCTCGGCAATATTTAAAGACGCGCTTAAGGATGCGTCAAGCGACGCCGGCGTTTACAGCTTATATATTAAGGTAAAGACCGACAGCATACAAAAAATCGCAGACGAAAACGGCGTTTCTTACGCAAAAGCGTATCTGTGCAGCAAAATTGCGGACAGAGTAAAAAATCTCAAGACAGAAGATCTTATAGATAAGTCCGTTGCGTATATTGTCAATTCCGTAATAGTTACAGAACCCGATAAGCCGGGACAGATAGACGATATTATAAACGATGCTAATCGCGAGCAGGAGCAGGCGCGCGTGCCGCAGCGTGAAAATCAAAACACATCGTCCGAAAACTCGAATTCCTCAAGCTCCGACGCGACAAGTTCCGACAATTCGAGCAGTTCGGACAGTTCCGGCAGTTCTTCATCGCCGAGTTCGGATTCCACTTCCTCGGGACGTTTCGTGGTGTCGTCGGACGACAGCAGCGGTTGGTTGCCCGGTCTTTATTAAAATAGGTTTAAAACAAAAGCGAAAGGCTTAAATCCGCCTTTCGCTTTTTTATTATCCTATGATTAACGAGTATTTTAACATCGCTATGCGAAAAATCTGCCGTCTAAAAAAGAGTTCGGATTATTATCGCTAGCCTATTCCTATTGCCGCTATACCGCAAAGTCCCGGTCCGCCGTACTCTATTGTAAGCGTATGCTCGCCTTCGGCAAGGTTTTCAAATGCCACGGTTTCGCGGTACTTACCGTCGTCATCTCCCGGTATTGTTTTAACCTCGCTGCCGTCCATAGTCAGTTTTACATTGCAGTTTTTATAAAAATCGCCTATCAGCAGCACCGTGCTGCCCTCGAACCGAAGGGTAAGGGTTGCCCCCTGCTTTAGGGCGCGCAGAGCCTTATCGCGTCCCAATCTTTCCTTAAACGCACGCTCTGCCCAGTTGTCGTCATGCTCCAAGTCCTCGGCAAAATATGTTTTAAAGTTTTTCGGCGTTGCCGTTGTATATGCCTTTTGCGGCAAAGTGTGCGGCGTTACTTTGTCCGCGCCGCGCGCAGCGGATTCCGCAAGCAGTCCGCCCAAAACGCCCTGCATACCGTCGGCATAAACACGGTATCCCAATGCTTTGGGATGTACGCTGTCGGATATATAATAACTCCATTCGTTGCCTGTTTCCTGCATTTTGGCTTTAAGGAATTCGCCCATATCAACCGTCGGTACCCCGTTGTATTCCGCCGCCGCTTTGTGCGCCTTTTGGTTTTGTGTGGGTTTATCCAAATTTGTGCTGTTGGGCACAATTACAACAATTACGTCCGTGTCGGGCAGAACTTCGCCTATTTGCCTTATCATTCCGTCCATTGTAATTGCGCTTTGCGTGCCGGTCATATTCACATATTCGTCATTCACCGAAAATTCTATAAATATCAGGTCGGGCTGCTTATCCAACAACTGACTTTTAAGCCTTGAAAATCCCCAAATACTGCTTGTGCCGCCTATGGCAACATTAATTTCTTCTATTGCCGCATCGGGATACTGTTTTGTGAACCAGTCGGTTGTATATGCGCGCCAACATTCCGTAGCCGTGCTGCCCGTACCGACCGTTACACTGCCGCCTATGTAGCCAATTTTAAGACTTTTATTATTTGTTAATTTATAATATGTATTATCCAACGTACGCGGCTGCGCTTTTTCATCGTTAAATGTAATCGGATTTTCCGCATACACGCTTGCCGCAGTTTTTACAGCGCTGTTATCGTTATTTTCGCCGGACTCCGCCTTACCGCATGCCGCAAGCCCTGCGGTTAATAACGCCGCAGTTAAAATACATAAAAACTTTTTCATAATTTCCCTCCGTCTTTGTTTTGGTAATTTGATTTTAGCATATACTTTTTCTTCCGTCAAGAATTGTTGAAATATGCACTGCACCGTGATATAATTGTGTAAAATTTAAAGTCCGGAAAAGCGATAATATCTAAAGGAGTTACATATATGTTAATTTCAACAACAACCTCTTTTTTTGCCGAGGTCGGCGATTTCGCGTCCGCCGTGCGCGTAATAGCCGCCGCAGGATTTGACTGCGCAGATTTAAACCTCTGCTTTATGGGGCAGACCGCAGCGCACCCCGAATATAAAAATCATATATTTTTTACCGACGCTTACCTCGACCACGCCGATTTTCTTTTAAAAACCGCAAAGGAAAACGGAATATTTTTCAATCAGGCTCACGCGCCGTTTCAAATGGATATGGCAGGCTATTTAAGTGGCGGCAAAACCGCCGACGAAATTATCGCCCTTTTGCAGCGCTCAATAAAAATTGCCGCGCGTGTGGGCGCCAAAACCGTTGTTGTACATCCCGTACAGGCAATGGATTACACCGGTACCGATAAAACCGAAATTCTTAAAATCAACAAGGATTTTTACGGCCGCCTTGCCGATACCGCCGTTAAAGCAAACATTAAAATAGGCATAGAAAATATGTGGCGGCATGACGCAAACAACGGTCATATAATGCCGAGCGTCTGTTCGGATCCTTACGAACTTGCCCTTTATGTCGACGAATGTAACAAAATTGCCCCTTGCTTTACCGCCTGCCTTGATTTAGGCCACACCTCGCTTGTAAACGTAAATACCGTTAAGGCAATTAATGTTTTAGGCGGCAGACTCGGTGCGCTACATGTACATGACACCGATTATTTAAACGACCTGCACACCCTGCCGCTTGTCGGCAAAATGGACCACTATGCAATTGCCAAGGCGTTATTCGACGTCGGCTATAAAGGCGAATACACGCTGGAAGCAGGTCACTTCCCCGCACGTTTCCGTCCGGAATTCCGCCCCGTCGCCGCAAAATTTATGGCAGACACCTGCCGCCATATTTTAAAAACGGCACAGGCGTAATCAAAAAGCAGGCAACCCCGTCGGCATACGGTCATTCACCGTGCCGACGGGGTGTTTTTTAATTCTGTTATCAATACATTATACATCCAACGCGCAAATATCCTGCATTGTTTCGCGCCGTACGGCAATGTAATCTTTACCGCCCGTAAGCATTACAACCGGCGGTCTGCACACCCTGTTATAGTTGGATGCCATAGAATAATTATACGCGCCCGTTGTAAGCACCGCGACAATATCTTTGCGGACAGGCTGCGGCATATAAACGTTTTTCTGTATAATGTCGCCGGATTCGCAGCATCTGCCGGCAAGTGTAGCCGTAAAATCCTTGGGACAGTCCGCCTTGTTTGCAATAATTACGGTATACGGCGCTTCGTAAAGTGTATATCGCGGATTGTCGGTCATACCGCCGTTCACCGATACATAATTGTTTGTCCCGTTTTTCTTTACGCTGCCCACAGTGTAAAGCGTCATACCGGCGTCTGCCGTAATGCTTCTGCCCGGTTCTATAACTACCGCAGGCGTTTTGATGGCACTGTTTTCAAATTCGCTGTTTATAACATCGGCTATCTCTCTCAACATTTTGTCAATATCGGGGTTTGGTGCGTCGGATGTATACCGCACCCCAAAACCGCCGCCTATATCAAGCACCTGTGCGGCATAGCCGGTTTTTTCGGCTGTTTTTTTAACAAAACCGCACATTGTTTTTGCCGCCTGTACAAACGGCTGCGCATCAAATATCTGCGAGCCTATGTGGTAATGAAATCCGCACAGCTTTATATTTTTACATTCCGCCGCCGCGTTTACCGCTTGCTCGGCCTGCGCCATAGGTATTCCGAATTTAGAATCCGCCGTGCCGGTGGATATTTTTTTATGCGTGTGGGCGTCAATATCGGGCGTTATGCGCAGCAGTATTTTTTGCACGCTGCCGTCATTCCCCGCTATGTCGTCAATTGCCGAAATTTCGTCTATACTGTCTGCGACAAATCCGCCGACGCCCTGCCGCACGGCAAAGCGTATGTCTTCGTCGGTCTTGTTGTTGCCGTGGAAAAATATTTTACCGCAGTCAAATCCCGCAGATGCCGCCGTGTATATTTCCCCCGGCGATACCGCGTCCGCACATATGCCTTCCTGTTTTGCCAAACGGTACATTTGCTTGCAGGCAAACGCCTTGCCGGCGTAGGACACATAAGAGCCCGCGGGAAAATATTTTTCTACCGCCCTTTTGTAAAAGCGGATATTCTCCCGTATTCTGTCCTCATCCATAAGGTACAGCGGCGTGCCGTATTTTTGCGCCAGATCCACGGTGTCGAATCCTGCAAATGTCAAATGTCCCTGTTTGTTAACCGAAACATTTTTGCTTTCCATTCCGTTCCCTTCTCTTGCAGGCAATAATAAATCCGAACCGTCTTCCAAAACGGATTTTTCTCCCCGCAATGTTAAAATACTCGTTAATACGAAAAGTTACAGGATCGGAACAGGCAAAGTATTTATAAAATTTCAGTCAGGCGTTTTGCCGCTTTAATCGTGGATTCCCGACTGCCGAATGACGTCAGTCTGAAAAATCCTTCGCCGGCTTTGCCGAAACCTGCCCCCGGTGTTCCTATAACCTGTACATTTTGTAACAAGAAGTCGAAAAATTCCCAGGAATCCATACCGCCGGGGCACTTAAGCCACAGGTACGGGGAATTTTCGCCCCCTGTATATTCTATGCCCTTTTCGTCAAGAACTTTACTTATTATACCTGCGTTTTCCATATAGTAATCTATTGCTTTCCTGCATTCCGCCTGACCTGCCTTTGTAAGCGCCGCCTGCGCCGCACGCTGTACTACATAAGGTACGCCGTTAAACTTGGTTGCCTGCCGCCTTGACCAAAGAAAAGACAGTTTGTTTTCTCCTGCCTTTAATTCGTCGGGAAATACCGACCACGCACATCGCGTTCCCGTAAATCCGGCAGTCTTGGAAAAACTGCAAATCTCCACGGCACATTCCCGCGCGCCCTCAATTTCGTAAATCGAGTGGGGATAATCGCCTTTAATAAACGCCTCATACGCGGCGTCGAATATTATAAGCGAGCCTGTGTTTACGGCAAAATCAACCCATATTTTAAGCTGTTCGCGGTTATATACCGCACCCGTGGGATTATTAGGCGAGCAAAGATATATAACATACGGCTTTTGCGCAAGGGTGTCGGGCATGGGCAAAAATCCGTTTTCCATATTTCCGTTTATAAATGTAACACGGTGTCCCGACATCAAATTGCTGTCAAGATACACCGGATACACGGGATCGGGTATAACCACCTCGTTATTGCCGAGTATATCGACTATATTGCCGACATCGCTCTTTGCGCCGTCGGATACAAAAACTTCTTCGGCGGATAACTTAACGCCGAATTTTTCGTAATAATTTGCTATTGCTTCCCTTAAAAAGTCGTATCCGTATTCGGGCGCATAACCTCTGAAAGTCGCCGCGTCGCCCATTTCGGCTGCGGCGTTTTGCATTGCGCGCACAACAACTCCCGACAACGGCAGAGTTACGTCGCCTATGCCCAGTTTCACTATTTGCGCACCGGGGTGCGCCTCGGAATATTCCTTTACGCGCTTTGCTATATCCGAAAACAGATAATTCTTTTTAACATTAAAATAATTCTCGTTAATTTTGATTTTAAGACTCATACTCATACACTCCGTCGTAAACTTTTTCGGCCGCCCCGCGCATATAAACGTGTCCGTCCTGCGCCCATTTTATAAACAGGTCTCCGCCCTTTAAATGCACCGTTATTTCGGTGTCCTTCGGGCAGTGGCCGCACAGTACCGCCGCCGTAACCGCCGCGCACGCACCCGTGCCGCAGGCATACGTTTCGCCGCTTCCGCGCTCCCATACGCGCATTTCAAGCTCTCTGTCGCTTATCACCCTTATAAACTCGGTATTTACACGCTCGGGAAAAATTTTGTGGTTTTCAAAATCCGGACCTATTAAATCAAGTCTTAAATCCTTTACCTGCCCGCAAAAAACCACCGCATGCGGATTACCCATTGATACCGCCGTTATGTTGTAGGTCTTGCCGCCTACGCAAACAGGCTCGTCAATCATACGCTCGCCCTTAAAGTCTACCGGTATTTTACAAGGCGTCAGTATCGGCTCGCCCATATCTACGGTAAGACTCTCCGCCTTGCCGTTTTTGTCCTGTATTTTAAGGGTTTTAATGCCGGACTGCGTTGCCACGGTAACGGTGCTTTTGTGTGCAATGCCGTTATCGTAAATATATTTGCCCACACAGCGCACACCGTTGCCGCACATTTTGCCCTCGCTGCCGTCGGTATTAAACATACGCATTTCGGCATCCGCCTTATCGGACGGACAAATAAGTATAACCCCGTCGCTGCCGACCGATGTATGCCTGGGCGACATAAGCACCGCCAGCTTTTCAGGACAGGAAACCTTGTACTTGAAGCAGTCGATGTAAATATAATCGTTTCCGGCTCCCTGCATTTTTGTAAAATATATCTTCATAATTTCCCTCCCAAACAGGCATTGCGGCCGCATTTTATAAAAGCAGGTTTTACAACCTGCTTTTACTGTACTTTACAGTCCTTCGTACTCTCCGGCGTCCTCTTTAGCGGCTATTGCCGACACAACCGCCTGCGTATCCTCTTTATACGTTACACCGTACCATTTATCCTCGCTTGCAAGTACGCATACCTGTTTTTCACCGTTTTTAATCAATTTTGCCACAACCGACGGCAAATAAAACTCACTTTTAAGTTCGCTGCCGTGCGCCTTTAAAAACTCATCAAAATCGGCTTTTATGTAATCAAAAATATCGGTCGTAAAGCCCCACATATTCATGGATACCACACTGTCGGACGGCAGCTGCGTCCAGTTTACCTCGTCCTCGGTATAGCGGCAGTCGCTTGTAATTTTCGTACGTTCAACTATATCGGCAAGTTTTCCGTCCTTTACGGTGCATACCCCACGGGATACATAACCGTTTTCGGTCAGGGTGTTTGAAAGCCTGAAACCGACCATACAGTAACTTCCGTCGCTGCGCTTAAGTTGTTCGTAGATTTGCTTAAACGCGCTTTTGCCGTAATAATCATCCGCGTTAATTACCGCAAAAGGCTCTTTTACAACATCCCTGCAGCAAAGAATTGCGTGTCCCGTGCCCCACGGCTTTGTTCTGCCTTCGGGTACGCTGTAACCGTCGGGCAGGGCGTTGTTTTCCTGAAAAACATACTCGGTTTTAACCTTTTTTTCAATGCGCTTGCCCACAATTTCCTTAAAATCCTTTTCAATGCGGCGGCTTATAACAAAAACGACCTTGTTAAAGCCTGCCTGCATGGCATCGTAAACCGAAAAATCGAGGATCGCCTCGCCTTTTTTGCCTACCGGCGCAATTTGTTTAAGACCGCCGAAACGGCTGCCCATTCCCGCTGCCATAACAACCAGCGTTGCGTTAAAATTTTCCATAACCTAACTTCCTTTATGCATTATTTTTACTGCTTATTTATAAACTTTAGTATATAGCCGCAAAAACATTTTGTCAAGGGGGATGCCCATGTTTACAACGCTTTGTACCGATGTATCCGAAGCGGGGCGCAAAAGGATTTTTTCGCGCCGCCGCATTATAAGCGAGGAGGTCTGTGCCTGCGACAATGTGTTTTTTACAAGCCGGCTTATAAATCCGCACCGCGATAACGCCGCCTATATACAACGGTTTATTTCGTCCTGCCGCGTAAAAGTAATTTTACCGGACGATGCCTTAACCGAAAACTACAAATATACCGTGCTGCTTAACACCGCGCTTAAGGGCTTTAACAAGCCGCCCGACGCCGCCGTGTACGATCCGGACGGCAGGCTTTCCTTCCTGCTTTTAAAAATCGTGGCAAGCTGCAAAAGCGTCCAGCTGTTTACAAACTATGCCGGTTACGACGGTATTAATGACTACATTTTTTCGCAGCTCGGCACCTGTGCCGCGCTGTGTCGGGATCTGTATTCCCTTAAACATGCCGATTTTATAATTTCCGCCGACCGCCTGCCCTATTTGCCGAACATACCCGTGCTCGGCGCGCATAACTGGTTTGTAAACGGATGCAGCCCCGTATTTGCAGGCGAAAACCTTGCGGAGTGTATACCCGATTACGCCGATATTTACAGCGTTGCCGCCGGACTTTGCGAGATATGCGGCGTGCGCCGATTGCAAAGCGCGTACTGCGGCAGCCTTAAGTTTAAAAACATAACCGTGCCCACCGCTAAAGTCTTTGCTTGACATAACCGTTTACATATTATATAATAATTTTATCTGTGTTGCCGTAGGCAAAGCCGACAGGACTCGAACCTGTCACGCCGGGGCATTATTTTATGAAACGGAGTCTTAAAAATGGAGAAAAAAATCAGACTTACCGATGAAGGTCTTAAAAAACTTCAGGACGAACTTGAAAACCTTAAAACGCACGGACGTGCGGATATCGCCGAAAAAATTAAAATCGCAAGAGGATACGGCGACCTTTCCGAAAACAGCGAATATGACGAAGCCAAAAACGAGCAGGCTAAAATAGAAGCCAGAATTGTAGAACTGGAAGCAATGCTTAAAAACGTCGAAATTATATCCGACGTTAAGGGCTCGGCAAAAACGGTAATGCTCGGTTCAAAAGTAAAAATACTTGACGTTGAATTTAATGAAGAAAGCGAATACCGCATAGTAGGCTCTGCCGAAGCCGATCCCGATTCGGGACTGATTTCCGATGAATCGCCCGTAGGCAAGGCTCTGCTCGGTCACAAGGCCGGCGAAACCGTTACGGCTGAAGCCCCTGCCGGAGAAATTGAGTTTAAAATCATCTCTATTTCAAAATAATTTCAGGGCGGGAGGAAAAACCTCCTGCCTTTTTTAAGGATGTGAAAATATGTCGGAAAACAAGAATGTCAACACCGCCGAAGCGGACCTTAACGAAATATTAAAGGTGCGCCGCGAAAAACTTGAAAACTTAAGGGCTGCGGGTGCAGATCCGTTTGAAATCACAAAATTCGATTTTGACGCTACCGCACGGCAGATTAAAGCAGATTACGATAATTACGAGGGCAAAACCGTTAAAATTGCCGGCAGAATGATGAGCCGCAGGATTATGGGCAAAGCAAGTTTTTATCATATTCAGGACTCAACCTGCAAAATCCAGCTTTACATTAAACGCGATGATGTCGGCGAGGACTCTTACGCCGCATTTAAAAAGTTTGATATAGGCGATATTGTAGGCGTTGAGGGCTTTGTGTTTAAAACACAGACCGGCGAAATATCCGTCCATACGCAAAAAATCACATTGCTTGCAAAATCTCTGCTTCCCCTGCCCGAAAAATTCCACGGACTGCGCGATAACGATTTGCGTTACCGTCAGCGTTATGTGGACCTTATTATGAACGAGGACGTTAAGGACACATTTGTAAAGCGCTCTCAAATACTTAAAGAAATACGCGCATACCTTGACGAAAAGGGATTTTTGGAGGTGGATACCCCCATTCTTGTGCCGCTTGAAATCGGCGCCGCCGCCCGCCCGTTTAAAACCCACCACAACACGCTGGATATGGATATGTACCTGCGTATTGAAACCGAACTTTACTTAAAACGCCTTATTGTAGGCGGTATGCACCGTGTTTACGAGGTCGGAAGAATCTTCCGCAACGAAGGTATGGACACAAAGCACAACCCCGAATTTACAACGGTTGAGCTTTATCAGGCATTCACCGATTATTACGGAATGATGGACCTTGTTGAAGAAATGAACACCCGTATCGCCGAAAAGGTTTGCGGCAGCAAGGTTATAAACTATCAGGGTACCGAAATTGATATGGGACACTGGGAACGTATGACAATGGTACAGGCGGTTAAAAAATATGCCGGCTGTGATTATTACGATTGGCAGACCGATGAGGACGCAAGAAACTGTGCCGAAAAACTGCACGTTGAAGTACCGGCAGACGCAACAAAAGGTACTGTTTTGGCAGAACTTTTTGACGCTTTTGTTGAGGACAAGCTGATTCAGCCGACATTTATATACGATTATCCGGTTGAAAACAGCCCCCTTGCAAAAAGAAAACCGGAAGATCCCGCATTTACCGAACGCTTTGAATATTTTATAAACGCGACCGAATTCGGCAATGCGTTTTCCGAACTTAACGATCCTATAGATCAAAAGCAGCGCTTTGAAAATCAGGTTGCGGCAAAAAAGGCTGCGGAACCCGACTGCAACGCCGAGGTTGACTACGATTATGTAACCGCGCTTGAGTACGGTATGCCGCCTACAGGCGGACTCGGTTTCGGTGTTGACAGACTTGTAATGCTCCTGACCGATTCGCCGTCTATCCGCGATGTCCTTCTCTTCCCGACAATGAAGCCGTTGGATAAGTAATATAATATATAACAAAAATGGGCAATTCCAATCGGAGTTGCCCATTTTCTGAATAAACGGCATTGCAAACCGAAATTTTGTAGGAGGTATAAAATGGAACTGGTTGTAAAACATTTTTCGGAGCTGAGTGCAGAAGAATTATTTGAAATATATAAGCTGCGTGTTTCGGTCTTTGTCGTGGAACAAAAATGTCCCTATCAGGAAGTGGATGACGCAGACAGAGTTGCCTACCATGTCTGGCTCAAAGATGAGAAGGGCATTGAGGCCTACGCAAGAGTACTTCCGATGGGCGTGACATTCCCAACCGCATCAATCGGTCGTGTCATTGCGGTCAAGCGTCGGTGCGGCATGGGCAGCAAGATCGTTGCAGCGGCAATCCGTGCAGCCGAAACAGAACTAAATGCAGAGGAGATCACCATCGAGGCACAGGTCTATGCACGTTCTCTGTATGAAAAGTTAGGCTTTCGGCAAACCTCCGAAGAATTTTCGGAGGACGGGATCCCCCATATTCAAATGCAGAGAAAGCGGCAGTTTCACGACTGTGAAAGCAACCGTTGAGAACGGATATAAAAAGTACAAAAGGAGATAATACAATGTTCAGAGACATTCGCAAAAAAAAGAATGAAATTGATACGGATGCGGCAAAAGCGCTTTTGCTGTCAAGTCGGCGCGGTGTACTTGCCGTAAACGGCGACGACGGCTATCCTTATGCGATACCTATCAATTATGTTTATGACGCGGATGCCGGGAAGATCTATTTCCACGGCGCAAAAACGGGCCATAAGGTCGATTCCCTGCGCTCCTGCGACAAGGTGTGCCTGACTGTTTACGGAAATGAAACCGTTAAGGAAGAAACATGGGCGCCTTTTATGCAGAGCGTGATCGTGTTCGGCAGATGTCACTTGATTGAACCGGGCGAAAGAGCCCTCGCACTGTTAAAGAAACTTGCAACGAAGTACTATCCCGATGAGCAGCTTGTCGATGAGGCAATTGCCCGCGCGGGCAAGGCGGCACAGATGTTCGAAATCGAGATTGAACACCTCAGCGGTAAGGAAGTACAGGAGAAATAAGATACTCTGAACTTAGCATTATTCGGCATAAACTCGGACATAGGAAAACAATGACTTTGAAAATCTACACAGGCGTGACGGGCAATTGGAAAAATCTGAATTTACGGTCTTGACTATCGGTCGAAATTCAGATAGAATGAGGTGAGACAAAGCGGAAAATCCCACACAATTAAACCGTTGGGAAGCAGACAATTGCAAAATTCCGAATTGCAAAAAATATACAGAGGATGAGAGTCAATGGGTTATTTATACTTGGCAATATCGCTTTTTGCAGGCGTAACAAAGGGGTATTGCGGTAAAAAGACAAGCGGATATGTCAGCGGATATAAAGACGCAATGATGGCAAATACGGTAAGAATGTTATTATGTATTCTTATCGGCGCTGTTATGATTTTTGTAAGCGGCGATGTTGCACAGCTTAAACCTACAGCGCAGATTATTGCAATTTCCGCCCTTTCGGGTATAACAACATCGGTATTCGTCGTATGTTGGTTAATCTCGGTTAAAAAAGGCGCATATATGATGCTGGACGTGTTTTTAATGCTGGGCGTCCTTGTTACGATTATTGCCGGACGGATAGTGTTTGACGAAAGTATAAAATTAACGCAATGGCTCGGAATAGCGGTATTGTTTGTTGCGGTTATCATTATGTGTTCCTACAACAACTCAATTAAAGAAAAACTCAGTATTCCCGCATTGATCGTGCTTGTTATATGCGGAGTTGCAAACGGACTTACGGATTTTTCTCAAAAACTTTTTGTAAAGCAAACTGCTGACGTACCGATTGCGGTATTTAACTTTTATACATATGTGTTTTCGGCGCTGGTACTCGGCGTATTTTTCGTAATATTCAGTATAAAAGATAAATCTCGGGCAACGGCAATTGAGCCGCAAGGGTTAAAGCATATTATAGGATACATCGCGGTAATGTCCGTGTGCCTGTTTGTTAACTCGTATTTCAAAACAAAAGCAGCCGGATTTCTCGATTCGGCAAGTTTGTATCCGCTTAATCAGGGCATGGCATTAATATTGTCCTCTGTTATGTCTGCGGTTCTGTTCCATGAACGCTTGACGGTAAAATGTATTATAGGCCTGATTATATCGTTTGCCGGATTGATAATTATAAATGTACTGTAGAATAAAACCGCGCCATATGCAAAGTCGGTGAAGGACCGACAACCTGAAACTGCCGGTCCTTATTGTCACAACTGTGTTGCTTATAATTCGTTGTCTTAAAAATTGCTTGTCCGCATAATTACATACAGAGAGTTATATCACGATTAAAACATCTGCACTTTTTATCATAACATTAAAAGATCACTGACGCGGAGTATCATCAGCCGCGCTGCGGAACAAACCAAAATCGTAAAAATCAACAGAAACAGTTAGGAGAATCACAATGACGGCATACGAAGAATTGCTTGCCATGGGACAAGAAAGGATCTTTGATTTTTTTAAGAATGTCAAATTACATGACTCACAATTCAAATATTCTGAATTCAACGCAAAATGCTATGATGCTATGTATTTGAATAATTCTCAGGATAACATCAAAACCGTTAAGGAATTAAAGGAAGAAATTGAAGAATTGAAATCCACCTGTAAAGCCTGCGGGGCTTACTTTATGAATCCGAGAAATAACAGCATTAAAAAATATGACGTTATGCTTGGCAAGCTCCTTGAAGATGTTATTATTGATTTCTTAAAAGGGAAATACAAATTAAATGTTACGCACGGAGATAATTTTAATAAAAAATACCCGGACTGTATGCTGTTAAGCGGAGATAAGGGTATCCTTGCTTATTTTGAAGTGAAGTACCACGCAGCGCCGTTTATCAGCGCAATAAATAAAATCGGCAGATATTGTTACGAGGGCAGCGCTACTCTTGATTTAAATAAACTTATAAAGCAAATTGAAATTGCGGACTCGGAATTGGACAGACCGGTATTCTATCTGCATTGGATTGATTATCCCTGCTTAAAAGGCTTATTTTTTGAAACATCGGATCAGGTTAAAAACGAACTTTTTATTCAAGGGCAGGAGTTCGAAAGAAAAGCGCGATCCGGAGATTTTCAAGGTGATAAGAAAACGGGGTATACAAAAAAGTTTTATTCTAAGTTGCTTGAGATGGGCACTTTTGAAGAACTCATCGGCATTTTCTCGGATATGAAGAAAAACGGTATGACTATTAACTGACATCGGGAGAAACAATTAATGAAGTTTTATTTTATATACAGCGCCGGCGGTGGTGCCGGCGATTGGAACGGTATAAAAAGGGTATGGGGCGAATGTATGCCGGAATATATGAAATCCCGGATACTTCTCAAGTTCGGAGACGTGTTTTTGGAACACGCTTCAGGTGACAAAATAATCAGGCCCCAAAGATGGAAAAATATTACCAACCTTCGGGATTGGCTTTCAAAAAACGTATCCGATGATTTTATTTTTTCTGACAAATGTAATATATTGTTAGACAGCGGAACTGCAAAAGCCGTTAATCTTATAGCACATCATAACCCTGCAACAAATTGCGAAAAGTTAATAGAAACGTTTAATAAAGTATTTGAACAAAACAACATATTTGAAAAGTACGTTGATATTGTCTGTGATTCAAATATAGACAGTTCCGTAACATTCGACATACCGAACCCGTTTAAGATTCGCAGCCAAAACGGCAATGCCCGATTAAATATTATAGAAAAGGAATCGAACGACAGACTTATTGAATTATCTGCTACGTATAGCAATATTATATATAACGGAATCAGGTCAAAAAAAGGTCAATGCTTTGCGGATTCAACGACTATGACAATCATCAACGGAACATGGTCTCAAAAAGAGATCGATTTGTTTTTAAGCAAATTGGCCTATAAACCTAATAAAATTGCTATTGGCGCACTATCATCTGCGACGATAAATCAAAAAAACATTTATACGTGTTTGGATAACTTGGCTCCGTTCCGATTTGAGAAAGCCGGACAACTTCATTTTTTAGGTTGCGGCGGTTTTAAGAAAGCAAGCGCAATAAAAAAATACGGCTTTGACGGAGATAATATTTCGGTTGATTGCTCAACTTTTATTAACAGAAGCATAGACGGAAACACAAACGGAACATCCCAATCCGGGTATTTTGATTACTATACCCAAAGGTTAATTCGAATAACACCGGAGACAGTAAACCAAATATTGAACTTACATACACGCGTTGATAATCCATTATACACACGCGATGAATTAGAAGAAATACTAACCACAATATTGCTTCATCAAAGCGGTCGATCTTCGCCCGAAACATATAATGCGAGAGCGAAATTGATGCTGCATAATGCCGATGTGTATAGATACAATGCAGAAAAAAAGATATAGGGCAGGTTAATCCTGCCCTATAATATTATCCGAAGTTAATTGTCAGTACTGTATTTCGATAAGTTGGAAACAGCATTTAAAAAAGCTGTTTTCTTTTCTGCATCACTTTTACACTCATCAAAAACAGATGCCGGAATATTTCCTTCCGAATTAAGTCTACGCTCGCACTCATCCTTATATTTGCCGTCAATTTCAATTCCGATGGCATTTCTGCCGAGTATTTTTGCGGCTACAAGAGAAGTTCCGCTGCCGGCAAACGGATCTAAAATAATATCACCCGGATTACTGCTCATTTTTAAAATGCGAACAATCATAGGCAAAGGATATATGGTTGGGTGGGTTAATCCGAGTTTATCCTTTGTCATATTATTAACCCGGTCAAAATACCAAACATCGGTCGGATTACGGCCTGCTCCGCCCTCAAGCCGTTTATCATTTTGAGTGATATAAGGAATTCGTATATCATCTAAATTAAAAATGTAATTGTTGATATCCTTGACGCCCCAGAGTATGTTTTCATATCTCCCTGAAAGTCTGCCGGTGCAATTTTGCATATTGTTGAATGTCCATGTTATCATGTTTCTCAAATATAAATTATTAGCTTTAAATATTTCATACCCAAGGAACGGCATAGGAAGGATCTCCTTTTCGTTGCCGAAAGGAACCGGGGATAAATTTAAAAAAAAGCTCCCATCCGGTGTAAGAATTCTGCAAACCTCCTTAGTCACATCGGATATCAGTTCCTGCCACTTATCAAGTGGAATTTTATCCTTATAATTTCCGTAAGGTTTGCCGATATTATAGGGCGGTGAAGTTACAACCAGTCTTACCGATTCATCCGGAATCTCTTTTAACAAGTCGCGGCAATCACCGATTCTATAATCAATCCCCACTGCCATTATTGATACCAACCTTCGCTAATCTTTTTTTCGCTATTTCACAATATTCGGGCATTATCTCATATCCTAAATATCGGCGGTTGAGCCGTTTTGCTACAACTGCCGAGGTTCCGCTGCCCATAAACGGATCCAGCACGACATCGTTTTCGTTTGTGCCGGTTAAAATAATTCGTTCAACAAGTTTTTCGGGATATTGTGCAGGATGTTCCGTGCGTTCTTCAAAATTACCCGATACCATAGAAATACGCCAAACATCCGTTGGATTTTTTAGCTGGCTCTTATATCTGTCCGGCCGATAATTCAAGGCCGGAATTTTTACATTATCTAAATTGAATGTGTAGTTTTTCTTATCTTTAACAAACCAAAAAACATATTCGTACCTTGGGGCGAATCTTTTGTTTGTCGAACCTCCCCAATCAAAATTCCAAATTATAATGTTCTTTAAATACATATCTTCAAAAAAATCCATAATCCAAAACGGCGGAACAATAACGCCGTCGTTGACACGGTTTTTAATATTTATCCACATAGATCCGTCATCGGTTAATTTCTTTTTACATTCGTCAAAAACCTTTTTAAGCAATTGTCTGTACACGTCTTCGTCAAAATCATCTTTGTATTTTACGCCCTTACTGCTTAAAACCTGTCCTTTTGATGTCTTATTGCCGTATTTAATATCAATGTTATATGGCGGAGAAGTAACAACAAGATTAACGGATTTATCATCAATCCGGGACATATCTTCACTTGAAGAATTATAAATAACATTTGTTTTCATTATTGCCTTACTCCCCCTTTGTATCATTCCAATTAAACCACAAATAAAGTCCTCTTGTTTGGACATAGCCGATTTTTTCTTTGCTGAGTGACAAAAACGTATGGTATCCGTAAGTTCCGCAAATAATAAGACGACATTTTGCCACAGGCAATAAGCGTTTTAATCTTTTTCGCATTTAAAGGCATACCGTCGCTCCGCTCCATGACATTGCCGTCGCAAAATTCCCATATGCATTGTGCCTTGTTTTTGATGGATTTTGTTTGCCGTTTCAATTTCCTTAATCTGAGTCCAAATGATATGATACCACATAATTCTCGATTTGAGAAGTTATTATTATTAAATTTAAAAATAACTTTTGCCTGTTCATAAACAAATACGATAACTGCTGCACTGATTTACCAAACGATTATACACAAAAATTGCCTGCAAACACAAACGGATATCCGGCAAGCCTTACTTACAAAACCCAAAAAAGAAAAAAGGTTTTGCCGCCGAGAGCAGTTCCCGCCTTACGGAAGTACCCGTCACATTGCCGATTTTAAAGCACTTATTATATGTTTTTCGGGGCAAATAATCCCGAAACATAAATGTAACTTGCATCTGAATATTTAAACAAACTTTAAGCAAAGCCGACAAGTTTGAACCCGATTTTAAGGGCCAAATTTTCGTCTTTGCATTGTTAAAATACTCGTTAATCCGTTAGGATTAACTGCGTTTTTGCCTCGCACAACCAAAAATTTTCCGTCTTAAAATTCTTCGACCTGAAACGGAAAGAATTTTGAGTAGTTTTTGGTGCGGAGGAAGACGCAAGGCTGTCGCCTTGCTATGACGACAAGCCGAAAAATGCCGAAATTACTCTGTTTCAGGCAAGTTCGAACTTGTCGGCTTTGCTTAACCGAACTTGCAAAACAAAAAAGCCTGACCGATTAAGTCAGGCTCATATTATCATAGATACAAATTGCTCGCACCCAAAAAACTGAACAAAGAAGTAGAATGAAGAAAGAATCAAGAAATAGGTCAAGCCCTCGGTCTATTAGTACTGCCAAGCACACACATCACTGTGTTTACAC
>CAKSKA010000006.1 GCA_934464615.1 uncultured Eubacteriales bacterium
ACTGAGAATGCAGGCGTTTGGGCAACAGATGCTGACGGCAAGGTTAAACTTAACGTTAACGGCTCTGTTGTAACAGTTACACCTAACGCTTTGGGCGCAATCGTTATTCCGAAGGCATTGTTAAACGATGGCGAAACAACCGTAAAGGTTGACGCAGCTACCTTAATAGCAGCTGCAAATTCCGATACTGTAGCGCTTACAAATGCGCGTGACGGAATACTTGCACGTAATGTTGCCGTAACTTCTATAAACTCCGTTACTGCAGATTATGCAACTTACAATGTAACTCTTACAGGCATACTCGATACTATGAAGTCACAGGATATAGTAATGGTTTCCTATGTAATCTATACAGATGCTGAGGGCAACCGGAACGTATTTATCGGTAGCGAGATGACTAAGAATTACACCGATATAGCTACAAAAGCTGCCGGTTAATGAAGGGAGAAAAGCATAATGAAAAAATATGAAACACCTGAACTCAACGTTCAGAAGATCGAAACAAATGACGTTATTGCTTCCACCTTTACCGAGGGCGGCGACAACAACGTAGATTGGCTTAACGGATGGGCTTCTGCCATTAACGGTAACGCTTAATCGTTAAAATTATTAACCCGTCGGGGCAACCCGACGGGTTTTTTATCTTTTCCTACGTATACACGGTATATTCCCTTTGTCAAGTTACAATCAGCATTAATATTTCATAAACTTTTATATAAATTACTATATATAGTGTACAAAAATGAGTTTTTCCAAAAAAATCCTATAAATATTGTGCTGTTGCTATTGCATTTGGATGATAAATATGATAATATATAATCACGCGCCAAACAATATAACTTGTGTTGGTTTTTAATTACATATACAATATATAGTAAGATGGGGAGTAATGAAATGAAAATCATTAAAAGAAGCGGAAGCGAGGAAGTATTTGATATTAATAAAATACGCGTTGCCGTTTCAAAGGCAAACGACAGTGTAAATGCGTCGGAGCAATTAACGCCCGAGCAGATAGATGATATAGCGCAGACCGTCAAAAACACCTGCGGCTGCGTTGACCGTGCTTTAAGCGTTGAAGAGATACAGGACCTTGTTGAAAACGCAATTATGCAAAAACAGGCGTTTACGGTTGCAAGAAAGTATATTAAATACCGTTATAACCGTGCGCTTATCCGTAAGTCAAACACAACGGACGACCAGATTTTAAGCCTGATTGAGTGTAATAACGAGGAAGTAAAGCAGGAAAATTCAAATAAAAATCCTACCGTAAACAGTGTTCAGCGTGATTATATGGCTGGTGAAGTCAGCAAGGACATTACCAAGCGTATACTTTTACCGCCCGATATTGTGGAAGCGCACGAACAGGGTATTATCCATTTCCATGATGCCGACTATTTTGCACAGCATATGCACAACTGCGACCTTGTAAATCTTGAAGATATGCTGCAAAACGGTACTGTTATAAGCGGCACAAAAATCGACACTCCCCATAGTTTTTCCACAGCATGCAACATTTCAACCCAAATAATCGCACAGGTGGCTTCCAACCAGTACGGCGGTCAAAGTATAAGCCTTACGCATTTGGCGCCGTTTGTACAGGTAAGCCGTGATAAAATTCGTAAAGAGGTAACAGAGGAGTTGAAAGAGATCGACGAAAATGTTACCGAGCAGCAAATTAGCAAAATTGTTGAAAAGCGTTTGCGTGAAGAAGTCCGCAAAGGCGTACAGATGATACAGTATCAGGTAGTAACATTGCTTACCACAAACGGACAGGCTCCGTTTGTTACGGTATTTATGTATCTTAATGAGGCGCGTGACGAACAGCAGAAGCACGACCTTGCTTTAATTATTGAGGAAACGCTTAAACAGCGCATACAGGGTGTTAAAAACGAGGAGGGTATTTGGATAACGCCTGCTTTTCCGAAACTTATTTATGTTTTGGAAGAAGACAACATTAAACCCGATACAAGATTTTGGTATTTAACCGAACTTGCCGCAAAATGTACCGCAAAACGTATGGTGCCGGATTACATTTCCGAAAAGGTAATGCTTAAAAACAAAGTGGATAAAAACGGCGAGGGACATTGCTATACCTGTATGGGCTGCCGCAGCTTTTTAACGCCTTATGTTGACGAAAACGGCAAGCCTAAATATTACGGCAGATTTAATCAGGGTGTTGTTACCGTAAACCTTGTCGATATAGGTCTTTCCGCCGACGGCGACATAGATAAGTTTTGGCAGATATTTGATGAACGTATGGAACTTTGCCACAGGGCTTTACAGTGCCGTCACGAACGTCTTACGGGTACTTTGTCGGATGCCGCGCCGATTTTATGGCAGTACGGTGCATTGGCAAGACTTAAAAAAGGTGAAACGATTGATAAACTGCTGCACGGCGGTTATTCAACCCTTTCCCTCGGTTATGCGGGACTTTGGGAATGTGTGTATGCACTCAACGGCAAAAAGCTGACAGAGCCGGAGGGTGAGAAACTCGGCCTTGAAATAATGCAAAAGTTAAACGAGTATACGGCTAGGTGGAAGGCTGCGGAGAATATTGATTATTCGCTTTACGGCACGCCGCTTGAAAGCACTACTTACAAGTTTGCCAAATGTTTGCAGGCGCGTTTCGGCGTTGTTAAAGGTGTTACGGATAAAAACTATATAACAAACAGTTACCATGTACACGTTACCGAGCCCATAGACGCATTTGACAAGCTGGAACTTGAAGCCAAATTTCAGGCATTGTCGCCGGGCGGCGCAATTTCTTATGTTGAAGTACCCAATATGCAGAATAATATACCGGCGGTTTTGTCGGTAATGCAGTTTATTTACGACAACATTATGTATGCCGAACTTAACACAAAAAGCGATTACTGCCATGTTTGCGGTTACGACGGCGAAATACAGATTGTAAAGGATGATTCCGGCAAGTTGATTTGGCGTTGCCCGAAATGCGGCAACACAGACCAAAGCAAAATGAATGTTGCAAGGCGTACATGCGGTTACATCGGCACACAATTCTGGAATCAGGGCAGAACACAGGAAATTAAGGAAAGAGTGTTACACTTATAAAATCATATCCCCTCGGTCATACGGCTGAGGGGATAATAAACACTGACGGACAGATTATGAATTACGGAGAAATTAAAAAATTTGATATAGCCAACGGCCCCGGTGTCAGAGTATCGCTGTTTGTATCGGGCTGCAGGCACCACTGCAAAAACTGTTTTAACGAAGCAACGTGGGATTTCAGTTTCGGCAAGCCGTTTACGCAGGATACGGTACAAGAGATATTAAAGGCACTATCGCCGGATTATATAGCCGGTTTTTCACTGCTGGGCGGCGAACCGTTTGAGCCGGAAAACCAACCGGAAATTATAAAACTGCTATCCGAAATACGCAGGCGTTTTCCGAACAAGGATATTTGGTGTTATACCGGATTTTTGTTTGATAAGGAACTGATGGACGGCAACAGCCGTGCGAAAACGGAAAACACGCAAAAAATGCTTGAGAATATAGATGTGCTGGTAGACGGCAGGTTTATCGAGGAGCAGAAAAATATTTCACTTAAGTTTCGCGGTTCGGAAAATCAACGTATAATAGATGTAAAAAAATCTCTTGAAACGGGAACCGTCCGAATATATGACATATAATGCAAATGCTGTTTTTTTGAAAACAGCATTTTTTTATTGACAAAACGTAACATTAAGTGTATTATATAACTGTACTAATTCAATTAGCACAGTTATATAACGGAGGTGGCAACGGCGTGATACAGTTGGATTATAAAAGCGGAGTACCGATATACGACCAGCTTGTAAACGGTATAATCCGCCTGAAAATGTTGGGTGCATTACGTCCGGGGGACAGTCTGCCTTCTGTAAGAAGTATGGCGTTTAAGCTGTCAATCAATCCTAATACGGTGCAACGTGCCTATCAACTGTTAGAGGAAAGAGGAATTATCTATTCCGCACCCGGTAAAGGTTCCTTTATTGCAGATAACAAGGAAGGCGACGACGCAATACACAACATGGCCGTACAGGATTTTAAAAGCGCCGTAAACGACGCACTGCTTAAGGGACTTACTTCTGCAGAGTTGACAGAAATAATCAAAAGCATTCAAAAGGAGGACAAGAGATGATAGAGGCTGTAAATCTAACAAAAAAGTTCGGCGAAAAAGCCGCGCTTGACAGTGTTAATATTAAAATAGACAACGGCGCTATTTTCGGTCTTGTGGGTTCAAACGGTTCGGGCAAATCCACGCTTTTGCGCATAATTTCGGGTGTTTATTCGCCGGACGGCGGCAATATTATAGTGGATAATATGAAAACCTTTAACAATGCCGAGCTTAAAAGCAAAATCTGTTATTTGCCGGATACTCCGTATTTTATACATCAGGCAAATATAAATGAAATGATAAAATTTTATAAAATGTTTTATCCTAATTTCAGTATGGAAAAATTCGAATATTTAAGCAATATTTTTCCGCTTGACAGGCGCGCTCGCATATCAAGTATGTCAAAGGGTATGCAGCGGCAGGCAGCGCTTATGTTAAGCCTTTCCACAATGCCTAAATACTTACTGCTTGACGAAGCCTTTGACGGACTCGACGCAGTTATGAAAAAGGTGCTTAAATCCCTGTTGGCTGAGGGCGCGGAAGACGGCATGACAACCGTCATAGCCTCACACAATTTAAGGGATCTTGAGGAACTGTGCGACAGCGTAGGACTTTTGCACGACGGTAAGATACTGTTCAACGACGGTATGGATAAAATTAAAAATACAATCCACAAGGTACAGGTGGTATTTACAATGGTACCGGATGTTTCCGCCTTTGACGGTTTGGACGTTTTGAACATAGAAAAAACGGGCTCGGTCGTTCAACTGGTTGTACGCGGAGATGAAAAGGAAATTATGGCTTATATAAACAACCTTTTCCCGCTTTTTGTTGAGATGGTACCGCCTACGTTTGAAGAAGTATTTATGTATGAATTGGGGGTAAACGGCTATGATGCTAAAGGCGTCCTCGAATAAAATAAATCCTGCCGTAAATATGTTTTTGTTTACGGTACGCAAAAATTTAGGCTTTACATTGGTGGCATCGGTTTTGGCACTTATAATGTCACCGGCATACTTAATTAACATTATAAAAAATTACACGTTAAACTATTTACGCGACGGCGCAGCGTATGTAATGGACGATATGATGTTTGCGGCTGTAAACGTATCAGCGGTTGCCGCCTGCGGATTTTTTGTAATTTTGCTTTTTGTAAACTTCAGTTTTCTTTACAAAAAGAGTGCAAGCGATGTTTTCCATTCACTGCCGATGACCAGAAACGAATTGCTTGTTTCAAGATTTTTGGGTTCTTATGTAAGTTCGCTTATACCGCTTGTCTTAATATATATAGGCTTTGCGATAACGAAGGTGTCGACAAATTCCGTACTGAACGATGCTTATAAAATACCCGTAGCCCTTTTATATACGGCAATTATGATGTTTGTATGCGGATTTTTTACAATGATATTTACGGTTTCCGCAGGCAGCGCGTTTGACGGCGTTGTGTCCTTTATAGGCGTTAATATAGGCTTGATTATAATTATTGTTTTAATCAGTAATTTAATGACGACGCATATTTTCGGATATTCCGGTAACGACTTTGCTGAAGTGGGAGTAGTCTATACTTCTCCGTTTGCATATGCTCTGATGCACCTTATGGCTTATATGCAGCAGGACACGCAGGACTTTAAATTGTTTTCATTCGGCTCTGTTTTATATGTGCTGCTGCTTTGCGCGGCTTGTATATGGATAGTACTTATGCTTTACAATCGCCGCAAAAGCGAAAAAGCCGGCGAAGCATTTGCGTTTAAATTTATGCCCTGCATTATGGGCTTTATAGCGGCTGTTATATGCTCCTACGTTTTAAGCGGAATTTTCGGTTTTTCAAGCGACGATTTCGGCGGAATACTTACATGTATTATAGGTGCGGCTATAGGCAGCGTTATTTATAATATTATAACTTACAGGGGATTTAAGAAAATTAAATATGCGCTTATAATTGCCGGTGTTGCGGTGGCGGCGACATTTTTTGCAAATTTTGCCGTAAATATTGACATTTTCGGCATTGCAAGCCGTGTGCCCAAAGCAGAAAAGGTTAAAAGCATATCTATGAATTACCGTTCCGTTTCAGGCACTGTAGACGGCGACGAAATTGCCGACGTTGTTGCTTTCCATAACAGTATAGTCAGTGCCTATAAGGATAAAAAGCTTGATACAAGCAACAACGGCGACGGTAACTATAACTATGTCTCGTTAACCTATACGCTTAAAGACGGCAGCACAATGCACAGGGCGTATTCGATCCCGAGCAGTGTCTTAACGGATGAACAATTAACGGTATTTAATAATGTAATACCCGAACTTGTAAAAAGCGAGTTTGAAAGATGTAAGAGCAATAATTTTGAATTGGGAATAACCGCTTACGACTATGATTGCACGCTTGAAATTAGCCGTAATGATGCACAAAAACTGATTGAGGCATATTGTCTTGATCTTAAGAGCTTGACAGCTATTCCGTCACGACAGACGGTTAATGTTACGCTTAGTTCCAGATACGATTTAGAGTATGTTGAGAAAGAGAATGAAAGCGGCAACAAGAGCGTTTATACCCAGTATAATCAGTATTATCAGAACATAAATATCAACGACAGCTTTAAAAATACAATGGCTTGGGTAAACAGCGAGAAAATACAGGAAATGATTACGGAATATATTAACTCGCAAGATGAATGGGATACAAAGGATCAAAGCGAAGACGCCGTAGACGAAATTATTTATAAGTAACAGCAAAAGCCGTGTTATGATGTAAGGTCATAACACGGCTTTTTGTTTTTCATGCTTACGCCTCACAAAGACGACAAGTTAAAATACGCCGAAAATACGCCATTTTAGGCGGGTTCGGATTATTATCGCTTGCTTATTGTGACAGGGCCCGAACCTGTCACACTAATTAATCAAGTATACTCCGCCCGCAAGCACGGCAAATTCGTATGCGCCGTTTTTAATAAACTGCAAAAGCGGTGAATCAAACTCGGCATAAACTTCGGTAACATATGTGTTAAGGTTTAATTTTATTATGTTATTGTCCTGTGCGCAGCAAACATAAATAAAATCATCGTCCGCAAACATATCAACCGGCATATTAAAGGGAGAAGCGGAACCGCCGCCTATGCGAAGTTCCTCTTTCATATTTATAAGATTCATTCGTATGAGAACGCCGCTTTCCTTAAAACACGCCCACACGCTGCGGTTGTTTATTGCAACACTGCTCGGTGTTTGACCGCGGTAAGTAAGATTATCCGACCACAGCAGTTCTCCGTCGGAGAGGAACAGCTTGGCGCTGCCGTCCTCGGGCTCCATCACAAAAATTTTATCGTTAGGCAAAATTACCGATTTACAGGAAATGGGACTTGATATTAATTTCTCAATTTCCGCATAATTTGTTCCGAATTTTGAAACATGGTAAAGGCTTTTTGGCACGTTTGTGAGCTTACCGTCCTCAAACGTAACCATTTTATAAGCAATTACGGTGTTGTTCTCGTTTTGTTCGTAAGCATAGGCGATTATAAGTCCGTTTTCAACCGAAATTACATTTATAATTTTACCCTCAAATACGGTTTTCATTATTTTGCCCCCTTTATTAATCCTTTCTCCAACATATTTTGTGCGGCATACATAACGCCGACCTCGGCAGAATCAAAGTTAAGTCCGCCTTGCAGCCATACGGCGTAAGGCTCTCGCAGAGGTGCGTCGCCCGATAATTCAATTGAAGCGCCCTGTGTAAATGCACCGGCAGCCATTATTATCTGCGAGTCGTATCCCGGCATATCGGCAGGGTAGGGTGCCGCAGTGGAATCTATAGGCGAACCTTTTTGAAGTCCTTGGCAAAAAGCAATAAGATTTTCGCTGTTTTCAAGCAGAACGGTTTGTATTATATCCGCGCGTACCGCATCGGGTGCAGGTGATACACCAAAGCCCAGCAATTCAAAAAATCTTGCGGCAAATACTGCGGTATGCAATGCCTGCCCCACAACATGCGGTGCGGCAAAAAGTCCCATATAAAGTTCGCGCAAATGCCCCAGTGATGCCCCGAGTTCCTTGCCGGCATTGGGTATTGTAAGACGGCCGGCGCATTTTTCCACAAGCTCTCGCTTTCCTGCTATGTAACCGCCCGTGGGCGCAATACCGCCGCCGGGATTTTTTATAAGCGATCCGGCAATTACGTCCGCGCCCGCCTGCGTGGGTTCGCGTGTTTCGACAAATTCGCCGTAACAGTTATCCACCATTATAACAGTATCGGGAGATACCTGCTTTACGATTTTGCAAAGTTCACCTATTTCGTCAACCGACAGGCTTTCCCTTAAACTGTATCCCTTAGAGCGCTGTATGTACGCAAGCGTGTATTTTTCGCGTTTAAGCTCCGCTTTTATGGCGTCAATATCCGGTTTTAAATCCTTTGTCAGTTCAACCTGATTGTATTCTATACCGAAATCTTTTAAAGAGCCGTCAACATGACCGTCTATTCCCAACACGCCTATAAGTGTATCGTAAGGTCTGCCGGTAAGGCACAGCATTTTATCCTTCGGACGCAGCAAACCGAAAAGCGCTACAGCCAGCGTGTGTGTGCCGGAGACAAAATTATGGCGTATAATTGAATCTTGAGCACCCATACACTGTGCAAATACTTTTTCAAGCATATCACGGCCGGCGTCGTCATAGCCGTAACCGGTAGTTATGCCTAAATGCGATTCGCGTACGCCGTTATCCGTAAAGGCGGCAAGGACCTTTTGCTGATTGTAACGTGTAACGTCATCTATTCTTTTAAAATAAGGCAATACGTCCTGCTTTGCCTTTTCGGCAACGCTTTTCAGCCTTTCGTCAAATTTTATATAGTCCAAGCCTTTCACCTCATAAAGTACAGTAAGCCGAATTTTCCAGCCGTTTAAATCCGTTTTTTAAATAAAAATCAAGTGTATCTTCATCACAACAGGCATAAACAGTGCGGTCCCTTGCGCTGTTTAAAAGTCTGTGCAGCGTAGCGCTGCCAAGTCCCTTAAGTTGTTTTTTAGCATCAACACAAATACCGGTAACAACCGCAAAGCGTGCGCTTAAAAGCATAACGGCGGCGGAGTAATTACCGGTTACATATATGCAGGAATTGTGCCTTATACGGTGGGAAATATCAGCTGTAAATGATTGTTTATCAATAGGGAAAAAGTCCTTCATAATACCGTATAACGCAGTTATTCCAAGGTTTGTGTTTTCAATCGCTGCGCCGGATGTATGCGGATATTCCGACACACAGACCGCACATTCCGTTTTAATATTAAGTCCCAACTTTTGTGCGGTTACACAGTCTGTAAAAACTGTGTCGGGCGAAATCACTTTAATAAAATCGCGCAGCTCATCAATATCCGCGCCGTTTGTACTTAGGGTAAAGTTCCCGTCAATAAGGCACATAACGGCAGTAGATTTTGTATCTTGCTGTTGCACCCAAAACAGCGCAATATTTTCGTAATTTGCATATGCCGCAAAATTGCAATATATTTTTGCGGCGGCAACATCGCAAAATACGCCGTCGGGTAATTGTTTGGTAAGCCGTATCATTGCATTTTACCCATTTCGCACAGCATATACTCCGCCATATTTCTCACGCTTACAATGTCGCGAAGATCCGCAACACAGGCGGGCGAGTGTATATAACGGCAGGGTACGGACAGCGCCAGCGTTCTGACACCGGATCGTGTAAGATGTATGCTGCCGGAATTATTTCCGCCGGCAACTGCCGATTTTGGCTGACACTTTATTCCGGAGGACATAGCAATATCGTAAAGATGCCTGTCGTACATAGTACCGGAATCCATAAACGAAACAACCGCGCCTTCTCCCAATTTACATACGCTTTTGTCGTTGTCTACACCGCTTATATCGTTTGCCGTGGTAGACTCCAAAACTATGCAAAAATCGGGATCCACGCCGTAAGCGGCGGTTTTGGCACCCCTTGCGCCTATTTCTTCCTGTACGGTAAATGTTGCGTAAAAGTCATACTCGGCGTCATTTTTTAACATATCAATAAGTACGGCACAGCCTGCGCGGTCATCAATTGCCTTTGATTTTGTAATGTTTCCGCTTTGGGTAAACGGCCCGTCAATAACGCCGTATGCCCCTATACTTATAATACTTTCGGCTTCTTTTCGGTCTGCCGCGCCTATATCAATATATAAAGCGTCCGTATTCGGTAATTTTGCGGCCTCATCCTTACTTAAAAGATGAATGGGTTTTAAGCATATAACACCGCAAACACCGTTTTCAAACACTGTTTTACGGCACAAAAGCACAGATGTTTTTATACCGCCTACCGTGCTGAATTTTAAAAAGCCGTCCGGCGTTATGCTTTTAACTATTATGCCGACCTCGTCCATATGTGCGTCGATCATTATTTTTTTGTCAGGACTTTTTTTGCCCTTTTTAAATGCAATAATATTGCCGAGGGCATCTACGCGCGTTTCCGCACAGTCTTTAATTTCGCTTAAAATATACTCTCTTACACTTTCTTCATTACCCGAAGTGCCGTTAAGTCTGCAAAGGTTTTCAAGTGTGTTAATCATTTTCAATACCGCCCGATAAAATGTATTTTTCCAAAATATCGCAAACGCTTACAACATCACGGATATTTACCGCTTCGGTATCGGTGTGCATATTACGCAGAGGTATAGAAATAAGCCCTGTTTTAATGCCGTCGCGTGTTACCGATATAACATCGGCATTTGTGGATGTCGTACCGCCCATAATTTCGTTTTGATAGGGTATGGCGTTTTCATCGGCAATAATATTTAATTTGTCGGTAATATTGCGGTCAAGCACGGGGGATACGCCTATCATGGCGCCGCCGCCCATAATTCCGCATTGTGTCGGAGATATGTCCGGACCGTCGCCGAAACTTACATCAATTACCACGGCTTCGTTTGCGTTTATTTTAAATGCCGCAGTCCTTGCGCCGCGCAATCCGAGTTCTTCCGCATCACTCAGCAAAAATACTACGTTGCACGGCAAGTCTTTTCCGTAAACGCGCCGTGCCGTTTCAATAAGGCAGGCAACGCCTGCGCGGTTATCAAGCGATTTGCCGCATACGCTGTCCCTGCCCAAAGAAAAACACCTTGTGGCATATGTTACAAAATCGCCTGTATTTATAACATTTTTTGCATCTTTGCCGAGCAGTGAATCAATTTTAATATCACTTATACTGTCCGGTATTTCATCATCGCTTTTAAGATGCGGCGGTGTGCTTATAAATACGCCGTTTACATCTTTTTTACCGTGGATAACCACACTTTTTGCGGATAAATGGCGTAAATCTATGCCGCCGCATTTGGCAACGGTTAAAAATCCGTTATCGTCAACATCGGTAACTACCATGCCGACCTCGTCAATATGTGCGTCAAGCATAATTGTGTAGGGCTTGCCGTTGTCAATTTTGCCTATTACGGTCTTTTCCGTTACGATTACATCGCAAAATTCCGACAAATATTCCGCCGCCAGACTTGCGGCATCGCAGATATTGCCTATACCGCAGGCGTTTGAAAGATTAAATAAAACCTCTTTAATATCCATTACAGTTTATTTACCAGTTCCTTAAAATAATTTCCTCTTGCGGCAAAATTCGGGAAGGCATCAAACGATGCACACGCCGGACTCAAGGTTACTATATCGCCGCTTGAAGCATGGGAATGTGCGTAGTTCACCGCTTCGCCTATGTCTTTAACCTTAACTATCTGCGGAACGCCGTTATACGCAGAATCCGATTTGATAGCTTTTTCGATTTTTTCTGCCGTAGGTCCGCAAAGCAGTAAGATTTTAACCTTTTCAATAACAGTTTGTGCCATAGGCTCAAACGGGATGTGTTTATCGTAACCGCCCGCAATAAGTATTACGGGATTTTTGAATGCCTTAAGTCCTGCTATTGTACGTGTCGGACTTGAGGCTATTGAATCGTTAAAGTATTTAACGCCGTTTATTTCTCTTACAAATTCTATACGGTGTTCAACTCCGCGAAAATCGTGTGCAACACGGCGTATCGTATCCGCGCCGACATAACCCCACACCGCAGAAATCGCGGCGAGATAATTTGCGACATTGTGGTCGCCGAGTACCGTTATATCATCCTTGTTCATTATAGGAACGCTGATTCCGCGGTAGGACATATTTATGTTACCGTTTTCATCAAGCCACGCACCGTTTTTAACGGGATGTTCCATGCTGAATCCCAGTGACTGTCCGCGTACAAACGGTTTAAAACCGAGTGTAATCTCGTTATCATAATTAAGTACCGTACGGGAAAAAGCACCCTGATGCAAAAGAATGTTCTTTTTAGCCTCAACATATTCGTCCATATCCTTGTGTATATCCAAATGATTGGGCGTAACATTTGTAACTATAGCCACATCCGGACTTTTACGCATGGAAATAAGCTGGAAAGACGAAAGTTCCACAACCACATAATCGGTAGGCCTTATGCTGTTTATTTCGGGCAAAAGGGGATGACCTATATTGCCGCCGACATGTACGGTGTTGCCTTCTTCCTCAAGCATTTTTGCTATAAGAGTCGTGGTTGTCGTTTTTCCGTCCGAGCCTGTTACCGCAAATATTTTTGCCGGACACAAGTCAAAAAATACTTCCATTTCGCTGGTAACGGCAATACCGCGCTTTCTCGCTTCTTTAAGCTGCGGTAAATTAAAACTCATTCCGGGTGTGCGGAAAATAACGTCGACTTCAAGATTATCAAGATAATGTTCGCCTAAAATAAGCTCGGCTCCCTGCTTTTCAAGTTCGTCGCAAACAGGGCCTAACTGTTCACGGGTGCGTTTATCGCAGACAAAAACACGCGCGCCCTTTTCAAGAAAGTTCTTGATTACAGGCATATTGCTTATTCCTATTCCGCAAACCGCTATTCTTTTATTTGCAAATTTTTCCCAGAATTGTTTACTGTCCAAGGTAAATCCCCCTATTAAGCATAGTATAACATTATTATTATACTTTCTTTTTGCTTAAATATCAAGTGTAACGCGGTGTCAAGGCAATAAAATCACCCCGCGGCAGCGGGGTGATGAATTATTTTACAAATATCTCCATACATTTCGGTGCATAACAGTCGCGGCCTATGTATATTTCAAAATTACCGGGTTCAACACGCAGTTTGCCGTCGCTGCCGTAAAAGGCAAGTTCTTCATACCCGAGTTCCAGCGTATAAACCGCCTTTTCACCTTTTTTAATAAGCTTTTTGTCAAAGGCTTTAAGTTCACGGCGCGGTCTTGTCATACTTGCAAACCTGTCGCGTATAAACAGTAATGCCGTTTCCTTGCCGTCAAAGTCTCCTGCATTTTCAACCTCAAAAGTAAAACGGAATTTAGCCCCGTTTTCAAGGTCGGCAAGGGATATTTCGGTTTTGTCCGCACTTACCGAACCGTATTTAAACTCGGTATAACTTAATCCGTAACCAAACGGATACATAGGTGTGGGCAGGCAGTCCTGGAAATTGCGTCCCTCGTTATAATATCCGTCGGCATATCTTCCGCTTGAAGGTTTGTTGTAATAAATCGGCACCTGTCCGGTACAGCGCGGAAGTGTCATCGGTAATTTTCCGTTTGGCGCTACATCGCCGTAAAGCACATCGGCAACGGCGGCGCCTGCCATGGTGCCGGTATGCCATGTGTAAAGGATAGCGTCGCAGTAAGGCTCTGCTTCTTCAAGAGCCAGCGGTCTGCCGGCGCATATAACGGCAATAACCTTTTTGCCTGCTTTTTTTGCGCGTTTTAAAATGTCCAACTGCCAATCGGGCAGTTCAATATGTGCAAGACTGTTGTTTTCGCCGCTTAACGCCTTATTTTCACCAAGACAAACCGCAACCGTGTCGGGATAATTCGGGTTTGTATATCTGGCTATTTGGAAATCTGCGGTGTCTACTGTGTTGTATACGGCATTAGCGCCGACTTTTTCACGCATACCGTCAAGTATTGTCACCACTTCGTCGGAATTGCCGTCAAGCGTCCAACTGCCCATCATAGATTCCTTTTCAGTTACAAAGGGACCTGAAAGCAATACTTTTTCATCCTTTTTAAGCGGTAAAACGCCGTTGTTTTTCAGCAAAACCATACAGTCTGCCGCAAGCGCACGCTCGTCACGTTTGTGTGCTTCATAATCAACCGTCAATTTCGGAACATACGGTTGCTCAAACAGTCCGGCGGTAAATTTAACGCGTAAAATTCTGCGCACGGCATCGTCAATGCGTGAAATATCAACTTTGCCTTCATCAACCGATTTTTCAAGATTCTTTATGTAGGATTCGCCTACCATATCCATATCTATTCCGGCGTTTAACGATAATTCCGCACATTCTTTGTGGTCATGCGCTACGCCTTGCTTTACAAGTTGTTCTACCGATTCCCAGTCACTTACAACAAAACCGTCAAAGCCCAATTCGTCCTTTAAAACCTCGGTAAGCAGGTAACGGCTTGATGATACCGGCTGTCCGCTTATTTCGTTAAACGAACTCATAACAGTCTGTACGCCTGCGTTTACCGCAGAACGGAATGCGCGCAGATAATAATTGCGCAATGTATAATCGGAGATTTCGCACTTTTGATAATCTTTTCCGCCTTCGCTGGCACCGTAGCCTATGTAATGCTTTGCACATGCGGGTATGCTGTCTGCGGCGGACAAATCGTTACCCTGAAAACCGCGTACCACAGCCCTTGCCATATGCTCTCCCACGCACGGATCTTCACCGGGGGACTCTATACATCTGCCCCAGCGCGGATCGCGCGATACATCAAGCATCGGCGAAAAACTCCATTGTACACCTTCCGCCGCAGCCTCTTTGGCTACATTGCGGTAACAATTTTCAATCTGCTGCGGATCAAATGAAGCCGCCATTGCAAGCGGTATGGGCAATACAACTTTGTGTCCGTGGATTACGTCCCTGCCGTAAATAACCGGTATGCCCAAACGGCTTTCCTCTACGGCAATACGCTGCATTTTATTGATGTGTTCGTTGCTGGCAACACGTTTTTCGCCGTTGCCGGCAAGGCTGCTTGTAGCCATTATAAGCGAACCGATTTCGCCTTTTCTCAATTTTTCAAATACATACTCGTCATCATCCAGCGGCATCATAATTTGGTTTAACTGACCTATTTTTTCCTTTAAGGTCATTTTGCCGAGAAGTTCGTCTATTTTCTTTTCAACAGCGCTGTTTAACATACTCAGTCCTCCAAAATTCCGTTATTTTTAAGGGACTTAACAAAACTTTCAACATCCCTTGCGGCAGTAATTTCATCCACATCGTATTCGTTAAGCAATGCGGCTGTCAACTGCTCCTGCGTTATATCCCCCGACAGCTGTTCCCATAAAAATTTTCCGGTTTCGTTTACCGTTATTACAGAGTTGAAATTAATGCCGGCTTCGCCCAGCGGCACTACAAGGTTTTCTCCTGCAACTTCGCGGAGAATATAATTGTCTTTAATTTTCATATTTTGCCTCCCGAAAAAATTTTATACGGTAAAAAGTTCGGTACATAAAGTGTACCTAATCGGCGTCTACATTATATAATAATTTAAAAAATATTGCAAGTATTATGTGTTTTGTTATATAATAAGTAATAATATTATGTTGCTGCGAAAGGAAGTAAAAAATGGATATATTCTGCGAACAACTTGTAAGTATTAAAAGAAGCCCCGCCAAAAACGCTTTGATGGCGTTATCCGTAATTGTAACGGCTGCGGTTTGCGTGTTGCTTTTTATATACTCGGTTAAATATTATATGCTTATTTTTTTAATAGTTGCACTTATTTACGGCGAAATTAAACTGCTGGGCACTTTTCGTGTGGAATACGAGTATATTATAACCAACGGAACGGTGGATATTGATAAAATAACCGCCAAAAGCTCAAGAAAGCGCGTTTTCAGTTTCGAGTGCAAGGATATAATACGCACGGCAAGAATTAACGATAAGGGGATTTTGTCGGCGGCAAATCAGTCGTACGCTTTCGGTAACGAGGGCAAGGAGTCCTTTTATATGCTTGTAAACAAAGGCTCTGCCAAAGCGGTACTGCTTATTGAACCGCAGCAAAAAATTATAAACGCAATAAAGGAATGTACCCCCAAAAATATAAGAAACGAGTTGTTTGTATGACTCAGATAATTAAACCGCCGCAATTTTGTCGGCGTAATCCCGATTCCCACAAAGGAACTTACGGCACCGCATTTATGATATGCGGCAGCTACGGCATGGCGGGAGCCGCAGTTCTGGCGGCAAGGGGCGCACTTAAAAGCGGTGTGGGACTATGCGTTTGCGCCCTGCCGTCAGCCATTTATCCCATTGCCGCGCAATCCGTACCGGAGGCGGTGTTTGTACCTGTCGGCAGCAGACATTCAAAAAGGTTTTCGGTATTTTCGGGCAGAGCGATAAAAAAACGGCTTAAAACGGCATCGGCTGTGCTTATAGGCTGCGGATTATCGCAGAGCAAGGGTAATTTGCACGTTTTGTCACAGGTAATAAAAAAATCCCGTTGTCCCTTAATTATTGATGCCGACGGAATAAATATGCTCTCACACAACATAAATTTATTAAGCAGGGCAAAATCTCCGGTTATTTTAACACCGCATCCTAAAGAGATGTCCGCGCTTACAAATAAGAGTATATCCGAAATTCAGCAGGACAGGGAAGGCATTGCAAGGGATTTTGCCGTAAAACACGGCGTTTATCTTGTTTTAAAAGGCAATAAAACCGTTGTTGCACATCCCGACGGCAGCGTGTATATAAACGAAACCGGAAATGCCGGTATGGCAACAGGCGGCAGCGGCGATGTACTTTCGGGTATTGCGGTGTCGCTTTGCGCGCAATATAAGGATACGGGCAAAGCAATAAACGATGCGGTTTACATACACGGACTAAGCGGTGATTTTGCGGCACGGAAGTTTTCGCAAATATCAATGCTTCCGCAAGACATTATAAACGAACTGCCCTGCGTATTTAAAAGTCTGAGTGCGGCGGATTAGGTTTCTGCCGTGCTGACTGACGGATTTTTGCAGGGGTGTGTATATGAAAAAAATAATATGTGTTTGTCTTACTTTAATGTTTGCCTGTTTTGTAAGCGCCTGTGGTGCGGGTACGACTGTTGAACCGACGGTAAGAAATGTTAAATTCAGCGCTAAATTATTAGATGACGGAAGCGAATGTATATGTACCTTTGACGGCGACGGTAATATGACGGCAATTTCATTAAAACCCGAAAATTGCGAGGGAATGCAGAGTTTTTATACACCCGAGGGCAAAAAGACGACGTATTTGGGTATTGAATATGAGTCCGGTTCCGCACAGGCGGAACAAAGCGTTTCGGATTTTGTTTACGAAGCTTTTTGTTCTGTCGATTCTCGGGCACAAAAATCGGGTACACTTTACCATGTAAGTGTAAAAAAGGACGCAAACACATATGATTTATATTTTACACCCATGGGTTTGCCCAATAAAATGACCGTTAACAAACAAACGGAAATAGAATTTTTTGATGTAACTCCGGAAAAATAGATAACAAAACAGCCTCTGAAGTCATAACAACTTCAGAGGCTTGCTTTTTAACATTTATACTATTCAAGTACCCAAACTTCTATATTTCGTCTTCCGAAAGCACAGCTTTCCTCGTATGTTGCAAAGTACAAATCAAAATTGGTAGGTCTTGTAGCAACAAATCCGCCCGTGTCCGCGGCTACGGCGTAGCCGTATATATATTTTCCGTCCGAAGACTTAATATAAAATTTTGTACCGTACGGGAAAAGAGCCGTGTTGATTGCGACGCAGCCCGGCTGCAATTTCATGCCCGAAGCACTGCCTGAACCCGTGCTTGAATATGCGGTTGCCTGTACCGTCATATGTTTTTTATAGTTTACGGGATTTCCGTTGCCGTCAAGCTCAACAAAATTTGTAAATGTCGAAATTGTACGGGGATCTTTTTTTGTACCCACGGTATAAACCTGATCTATCGCTTCGCATACAACGTCACGCGAAATGATTTCGGTGCTTTGCGTGACGCCGTTTACAACCTTTGAAACACTTGTAACGCGCACTTCGCCGTTGCTGCCGGCCTTTGTAATACCGCTTGTAACGGATGCGGATGAATACTCAACCCTCTGTTCAAAAGGTACGGTTTCGGTGTAAGATTCCGTAACATAGCTTATATCCATAACATCTATATATGTTTCACCGCTGAGTTTTGCGGTAAGCGGCATATTGACAATGTCGTATTCGTCAAGTTCTATACCCGCCAAAGCAACAGCCTGTGCAACGGTACCGCCATCGTAAAAATTAATCGCCTTAGTATCGTTGCCGACAGTAACGTATACGGGGAATGTGTAATTAAGGTTTATATGCGTACCGCTTTTGCCTTCGCTCAACATGGTTATTGTATAATCGTTGCTGTCAAGTTTTGCATTTGCCAGAATTTCGCTTGTAGACGCACTTTTGGCAGTATAAAAATACTGCGTGCGTCTGCCGTCGTTTATAGTTACGCTTTTTACCGAAAAAAGCATTGTCATTGCAACCGCAGATACCATAACGCATACTGCCGCTACGGTACAGGTTATTCTTTTTAAACAATCTGTATACAACGCTTTTTTATTATCGGAAATATTGTTTACCTTTTTGTTTAGCATTAAATAACTCCTTTTTTAACCGATGCGCCAAGCAAATTTGCCGCATCGAAATTAGGTGTTTTCAGGCTGTTCGATATTATATATAGCAATTCACCGAATGTCAAATGCATAAAAGTTATGCATTTTGGTAGGATTGCACAATAAATTACTTAATTTAGTAATAGTTACAACGCTGTAACATATGAAATTACGTTTTAAATGGTAAAATATGGAATTTAATTTGTGCGAATAGCTGAAAATATGCAATGGTGGGTGCATATATGCATTTGTGACTTGAAAATTTTGCCGCTGCATTAATAATTTTGATATGAAAAATAAAAAAATATTCATAATTTGCAAAAAAAGTATTTACATTTGCGACAAAATGTGATATTATACTCAAGGTTTAAAAAACTTAAAATCTTTAAGAACGGTACAGAGATGCCGGCAAGGTTTAAAGCGGATATACATATGTACTATTATATGTATATTAAAATTCAATTTTGCTTATGATGCTTGTCGGTAATAATCGGCGGGCATTTTTTTATGTCCAGTCACACTGCGGTGGTAAATATGGAAGTAATGAAAGCTTTACTTATGGACGAAAGTGCTGTAAACAGGGCGCTTAAGCGGATTTCACACGAAATACTTGAAAGAAACGTGGGCGCGCAGGACCTATATATAATAGGTATAAAGCGCAGAGGTGTACCGCTTGCAAAGATCATTGCCGATAACATATATGATATAGAGGGCAAAAGGGTACCGGTAGGAAGTCTTGACATAACGCTTTACAGGGACGATCTTACCGAGGTATCGGACGAAGCACAGTTTCACGGTTCGGACGTTTCGGACATTACGGGTAAAACGGTTGTTTTGGTTGATGACGTTTTATACACCGGACGCACCGTAAGGGCGGCGCTTGAAGGTTTGCACGGTTTCGGCCGACCTGCAGCTATACAGCTTGCAGTGCTTGTAGACCGCGGACACAGGGAATTGCCGATACGCGGCGACTATGTAGGAAAAAATGTGCCGACATCCCGAAGTGAAATGATAGCCGTAAGAATACCGCCGTACGACAGCGAAATCTCGGTGGCTTTGTACGAAAATAAATAATCGGTTAAATCGGGGCAACCCGTTTTAATATATATTAATTTGTTCAAGTTAGGGCAAAATATGGAGGTAAATGTATGAAACTTATTTATGGCGTTAAAGACAAGCCTACGTTCGGAAAAGTAATTGTTTTTGCTTTCCAACAACTGCTCGCAATACTTGCGGCAACTATTGCGGTACCGGCTATAGTAGGCAACGGTATGTCACAGTCGGCTGCACTTTTCGGTGCGGGTATCGGTACACTGGTGTATCTTTTATTTACAAAATTCCGCAGTCCTGTATTTTTGGGCTCATCATTCGCGTTTATAGGCTCAATGCTTGCCGCGTTTGCAGGCGCAACCAGTGCACAGGCAGGATATGTAGGACTGATAATCGGTGCGGCATTTGCAGGCCTTGTTTATGTAATAATCGCAATTGCGGTTAAGTTTGCAGGCGTAGGCTGGGTAAACAAACTTATGCCGGCGGTTGTTATAGGACCTACAGTTGCAATAATCGGTTTGTCCCTTGCAGGCAACGCTATAAGCGATATAACAAAAGGAAAAGTACTTGACGCTGCAGGCGCTTCTGTTGCAAATCCGCTTGTATGCCTTGTATGCGGACTTGTAACACTCCTTACAGTAACACTTTGCTCGGTTTACGGCAAAAAGATGGTAAAACTCATACCCTTTATTATAGGTATACTTGCAGGTTACGCTGCGGCGGCAATCTTTACGGTTATAGGTAATGCAACCGGCAACGATGCACTTAAAGTAATAGATTTTGAAGTATTTAAAAATATGACAATATTCGCCGTACCGGATTTCACATTCTTTGAGGCTGCAAAGGGCATTAAGGAAATAAGCGGACATTACATAGCAACCGTTGCGGTAGCATATGTACCTGTTGCGTTTGTTGTATTCGCAGAGCATATTGCAGACCACAAGAATCTTTCCTCGGTTATCGAGCATGACCTTCTCCAAGAACCCGGACTTCACAGAACGCTCCTCGGCGACGGTGTAGGCTCAATGGCGGGCGCTGTTTTCGGCGGATGCCCGAACACCACTTACGGCGAGTCTGTAGGCTGTGTTGCGATTACAGGTAACGCTTCGGTAGTAACCATACTTGCAACTGCGGTAATGTCAATAATCATATCCTTCTTCGGACCGTTTGTAACATTCCTTGCATCCATACCCAACTGCGTAATGGGCGGCGTTTGCGTAACACTGTACGGATTTATAGCGGTATCCGGTCTTAAGATGATACAGGAAGTTGACCTCGGCGATAACAGAAACCTGTTTGTTGTTGCGGTAATACTTATCTGCGGTATCGGCGGACTTACGGTTTCTTTCGGAAAGATTACAATTACTTCAATCGCTTGTGCACTTATCCTCGGAATAATCACAAACGTAATTCTCTCGGGTAAAAAAGAGAAAGAAATAGAAATGCTTGACGAAAAAGACGTTTAAGCCGTAAATTGCAATAAAAGTAAAATGCTCCCGTAAGGGAGCATTTTTATTTTACAACTTGAATGTTTAAAGTGTTTGTTGTATAATCATAAACAGTAAAACGGTGGTGAGAATGTGGCAAAAAAAGCGATGATTGCAATGTCGGGCGGTGTTGATTCTTCGGTTTCGGCAAAGCTGATGTGCGATAAAGGATATGAATGTATAGGTGTTACAATGCGCCTTTACGATAACGATATGATAGGCAAAAAATGTTCTAAAACGTGTTGCAGCGAAGATGACGTCGCAGATGCCAGAAGCGTTGCATACAGCCTTGGTATGCAGTACTATGTTTTCAATTTTTCGGATGATTTTGACCGACAGGTAATATCACGTTTTGTTTCCGCTTACGAAAACGGATTTACACCGAATCCGTGTATAGACTGCAACAGATATATGAAGTTTGAAAAACTGTTCAACCGCGCGCAAACACTCGGATACGATTATATAGTAACGGGGCATTATGCGCGTATTGAAAAAGATGAAAATACCGGAAGGTACCTGCTTAAAAAAGCGGTAGATGATACAAAGGATCAAAGCTATGTGCTGTATTCGCTTACACAGCAGCAGCTTGCGCACACCGTTTTTCCGTTAGGCGGTTACCGTAAAACCGAAATACGCAAAATTGCGGAAGAAAACGGATTTATTAATGCCAAAAAGCACGACAGTCAGGATATTTGTTTTGTGCCCGACGGCGATTATGCCGAATTTATAAAGCGTTACACCGGTAAAGATTATCCGCCGGGGGATTATAAAGATTCGTCAGGACGGGTACTCGGAAAACATAAAGGCATAATCAATTATACAGTGGGACAGCGCAGGGGGCTGGGTATTGCGCTGGGGCATCACGTTTTTGTACTTAAAAAAGATATTGCAAGCAACAGCGTGACTCTCGGCGAAGAAAACGAACTGTATTTTAAAAAGGTTATAGTTAAGGATTTAAACTTTATATCTGTTGAAAAACTTGAAAAAAGTATGCGTGTAAAGGTTAAACTGCGTTACAGACACACCGAACAGCCCGCGGTTATAGAATCTATGCAGGACGGACAGGTGCTTGTGACGTTTGATGAACCTCAGCGCGCGCCCACAGCCGGTCAGGCGGCAGTTTTTTATGACGGCGATACGGTCGTAGGCGGCGGAGTTATTGTAAAGGGTGAGAATTGATGGTAAACATTGAAACATTAATTAAAAATCTTGAAAAAAACAATATGAAAGCCTTTTATGTAAAATCGGCAGACGAAATAGTGCCGCTTGTAAAAACGCTTATTAAAAAGGGCGATACAATATCATGCGGCGGCAGTGTTACACTGTCGCAGTGCGGTGTGGCGGAACTTATGCAAAGCGGAGATTATAATTTTCTTGATCGCAGCAAGGCGGCAAACAGGGAAGAAACTATGGATATATACAGACGTACTTTTTCTTGCGACGCGTTCTTTTGTTCCGCAAATGCGGTAACGCAAAACGGCGAGCTTTATAATGTCGACGGTAATTCAAACAGGACGGCGGCGTTGGTTTTCGGTCCGCAAAAGGTTATTTGCATTGTCGGTATAAACAAATTGGTTGCGGATGTACCTGCGGCGGTAAAGCGTGTTAAAACTGTTGCGGCACCGCTTAATGCAAAACGTCTTAACGTAAACACGCCGTGCGCCAAAACGGGAATATGCTGTGTGCCGGACGGCGATATGGGCAGCGGATGTGCCTGTGCAGACCGCATTTGCGCCAATTATGTAGTAAGCGCAAAACAACGCGTTAAAGACCGCATAAATGTGATAATTTGCAGTGAAGAACTCGGTTATTAAAATAAAACGCCTTACATAGTATTATGTGAGGTGTTTTTTTATGAAGAGATTTATTGTGCTTGTATTGTGCATTCTGCTTGCGGCTTTTCCCGTGTCTGCCAAAACCGTAAGTATGGAGTACGACGCAACCGACTTAAACGAGCCTGTTTCCGACAGCGCCGTGCCGACCGCAGGCAGTATAACGGAACTTAAAATAGCGGCAAAATCCGCAGTGCTTATGGAGGTTAAAACCGGGGAAATATTGTACGACTGCAATATGGACGAAAAAACCGCCCCTGCAAGTATAACAAAAATAATGTCGCTGTTACTTATAATGGAAGCAATAGACTCGGGACGCCTTGCATACGATACCGTTATAACCGCAAGCGAGCATGCGTGCAGTATGGGCGGCTCGCAAATATGGCTTGAGCCTAACGAGCAGATGACGGTTGACGAACTGCTTAAGGCGGCGGTAGTTGCTTCCGCAAACGATGCCACCGTGGCTTTGGGCGAGGCTGTTGCCGGAAGCGAGGAGGGTTTTGTTGCCCTTATGAACAAAAAAGCCGAGGAATTGGGGCTTATTAATACACATTTTGAAAATTGCACCGGCCTTGATGCCGACGGACATTTGACAAGCGCGCATGATGTTGCCGTAATGTCCTGCGAACTTTTAAAACACGAAGATATTAAAAAATATACAACAATTTGGATGGACAGTCTGCGCGACGGTAAAAGCGAACTTGTAAATACAAACAAACTGGTACGTTTTTACGAGGGTTGCACAGGTCTTAAGACAGGCACAACATCCCTTGCGGGATGCTGTCTGGCGGCATCTGCGGAGCGTGACGGTATGGAACTGGTTGCGGTTATAATGGATGCCGACAACAGCAAAGAACGGTTTGAGGGCGCGAAAAAACTGCTTAATTACGGATTTGCGAATTTTACATTTAAAACAATAGAGGCACAACTCGGTGAAAACAAAAATGTAAAAGTGCTTAAAGGCGTACAGAGTTTTGTAGAGGCACAGCCGGAAAACGTACTTAATTTGCTTATGCCGAAGGCGTCGACGGGGGATATAACACAAACCGTTGAAATTAACGGGAATATAACCGCACCCGTAAAAGCCGGCGATAATGTCGGTACGGTGCATGTCTTTTCGGGGGATAACGAGGTAGGAACAATATCCCTTACCGCAGCAAATGATGTCGGAAAAATGAATATATTGTACGCTATGTATACACTTTTGGTAGAATTGATACGCATATAGACACATATTTTTTAACAAGTTGTAAATTATGCGCAGTTTTGTGTTGAAAAATCAGCCGCTTTATAGTAAAATATAGACAGATAAATAATACGGAGGCAGTTAAAATGGCAGTTAAGTTTAACAGTTCATACGCAGAGCCTTTTTTGCGTGAGAACGACCTTTGCGGTGCGGCAGCACAGGTTGCGGCAGCGCACAATGCACTTGTAAATAAAGACGGACTCGGAAACGATTTTCTCGGTTGGGTTAATCTTCCCACCGATTATGATAAGGAAGAGTTTGCAAGAATTAAAAAAGCGGCGGCTAAAATACAAAGCGACACCGATGTACTTGTGGTTATAGGCATAGGCGGAAGTTATTTGGGCGCCCGCGCCGCTATTGAGTTTTTGAAGAGTCACTATTATAATAACCTTCCCAAATCCACACCGGATATTTATTTTGCCGGCAACAGCATAAGCGGAAGCGCTTTGTCCGACTTAATTAAAATTTGCGAAGGCAAAAGAGTATCCGTAAACATTATTTCAAAATCAGGTACAACTACCGAACCGGCGGTTGCTTTCCGTGTTTTCAGAAAAATGCTTGAGGAACGCTATGGCGAGGAAGAAGCGGCAAAACGTATTTACTGCACTACCGATAAATGCCGCGGAACACTTAAAGCTCTGGCGGACTCAAAGGGTTATGAATGTTTTGTAGTACCGGACGATGTCGGCGGAAGATTCTCCGTGCTTACGGCTGTGGGACTTCTCCCCATAGCAGCATCCGGTGCCGATATTGACGCACTTATGGCAGGTGCCGCAGCGGCGGCAAAGGAATATGCACAGCCGGATCTCGATAAGAACGACTGCTATAAATATGCGGCGCTCCGCAATGCACTTTACCGCAAAGGTAAGGCGGTTGAATTGCTTGTAAGTTACGAGCCGCGCTTTACAATGATGGCGGAATGGTGGAAACAGCTTTTCGGCGAAAGCGAAGGCAAGGACAACAAGGGACTTTTCCCGGTATCCGTTGTATTCTCAACCGATCTTCATTCAATGGGACAGTATATTCAGGACGGACGCCGAATTATGTTTGAAACCGTCGTTACCATTAAAGATACAGGCAGCGACGTAACGCTTGAAAAGGAAGAACACGACGGCGACGGACTTAACTTCCTGTCGGGTAAAACGATGTCTTTTGTTAACGAAAAGGCATTTGAAGGTACGGTGCTTGCCCACACCGACGGCGGTGTGCCGAACTTTGTAATTTCGGTGGATAAAGCGGACGAGGAGAACCTCGGAAGACTTATTTACTTCTTTGAAAAGGCCTGTGCAATATCCGGTTATATGTTGGGTGTAAATCCGTTTGACCAACCCGGTGTTGAAAGCTATAAAAAGAATATGTTTGCCTTGCTCGGCAAGCCGGGATACGAATCGCAAAAGGCTGCGCTTGAAGCAAGACTTAAAAAATAATAATGTAAAATTACCGCTGCTGCGGTGTAAAATATAAAGGAGTTGGCAGATATGATTAAACTTATCGTTGGAAAAAAAGGTTCGGGAAAAACTAAAAAATTGATTGATTTAGTTAATTCCGCCGCAGATACAAGCAAGGGTTATGTTGTTTGTATTGAAAAGGGAGATACCTTGACTTTCAGTATCAGCCATAAAGTAAGACTTGTTGATATTGAGGCTTACGGCGCTGCAGGATATAACGAATATTACGGTGTGCTTTGCGGTATATGCGCTGGCAACCATGATGTAACCGATATTTTCGGTGATGCAACACTCAGAATAGGCAGCAGAGATTATGATGAACTTGCCGCATTCTTAGACAGAGTTCAGGCATTGAGCGAGGATACACACGTTAACTTCTGCTTTACGGTATCCTGTGATGAATCCGAACTGCCCGCAAAGATTTTTGAAATAGCGCAAAAGGCATAAAATAAAAACAGTAAAAATCCCACGGAATTCCGTGGGATTTTTTATTTTTACGCCGTTTAATTTTGTTCGTCGAGCGATAACGAGAAGGACGGAATAAATTCCTCCATAAAAACATCTGCTGCAGGGAAATGCATATCTTTTATTGCGTCTGACGTGCTTTTTGCTGCCACGCGGAACTCGGTATTGCCCATTTTAAGTTCCTCAACGCACTTTATATATGCTGATATTTTATCTGCCGCCTTAACGGTTTTTAACACTTTTTCGTCCGTGCATTTATAAATCGGCTCGTAATAAGGGCGCATATAATCTGGCAGCATATCAAGCAGGCGGTCTGCCGCAACGCCCTCAATTTCCTTATAAACCGATTTTATTTGCGGATTGTAATATTTTATGGGCGTCGGCATATCACCGGTTATAATTTCGGTAGTATCGTGGAACATTGCAACAACCGCCGTAAAGTCGGCATCGTTACTGCCGCCGAATTTTTCGTTATCTATTATAGCGAGTGCGTGGGCAATAATTGCGACTTCCAGAGAATGTTCGCTTAAATTTTCGCTTTTTGTGTTGCGCATAAGTCCCCAACGGTAAATATTCTTCATACGCGAAAGCATTGCGTAAAAATGATTGGGCATTTAACCACTTCCTTTGTTGAATATTATAGCATAATCTGTTATAATATCAATGAAAAAATCTTTTTTCGGGAGATACGGTATGGGATATTCATATAACAAGTCCATGGCTTTGAAACCGCAAAAGGAAAGGTGGCTGAGCACGTTTTTTATTGCCCTTGCGTGTGCTGCCGTAATTTTTGCGCCTTTTATTATTCAGGACAGGGGATATTTTACATTTTACGGCGATTTTAACGTGCAGCAAATTCCGTTTTATAAAATGTGTCACGATGCTGTGCGCGCAGGCAATTTCGGTTGGAATTGGCTTACGGATCTGGGTTCGGATTTTATATGCTCCTACAGCTTTTATTTGGTCGGCAGCCCGTTTTTCTGGCTTACGGTGCCCTTCCCGTCAAGCGTTGTACCGTATCTTATGGCACCGCTTTTAATACTTAAATTTGCCTGTGCGGCGCTTACTGCGTATTTTTATATACGCCGCTTTACAAAAACACCCGAGGCTGCAAGACTCGGCGGACTTTTGTATGCGTTCAGCGGATTTTCAATATATAATATATTCTTTAATCATTTCCATGAAGCAATTATTGTTTTTCCGCTTTTGCTTTTATCGCTTGAACTTATAATAACCGAAAATAAGCACGGTCTTTTTGCGGTATGCGTATTTTTGGCTGCCGGAGTTAACTTCTTTTTCTTCTACGGTATGGTAATATTTACCGTAATATATTTAATTATCCGTATGTGTTCGCACGCCGTAACTATGTCGTTCGGCAGATTTTTAAGCATTGTGTTTGAGTCTGTTTTGGGACTTGCCGCAACATCGGTTATACTGCTGCCGACGGTTGTATCGCTTATGGGCAATGCACGCCTTACAAGCATACTTAACGGCTGGAGCGCGATTATGTACGGCAAGGAACAGATATATCTTAATGTTATAGAATGTTTCTTCTTTCCGCCGGATTTGCCGGCAAGACCGGTATTTTTCCCAGGTGCCGAAGTTAAATGGTCGTCTCTCGGCGGCTGGCTGCCGCTTTTCAGTATGGTAGGCGTATTTGCATATTGCGGCAAAAACAAAGGCAACTGGCTTAAAAGAATAATTTGCACAAGTTTTGTTTTTGCAATGTTCCCGATACTTAACAGCGCTTTTTCGGCATTCAATACCGCATATTACGCAAGATGGTTTTTTATGCCGATACTTATGATGTGCCTTGCCACCGTTATGGCGGCAGAGGATAGGGAGTGCAGCTTTAAATCGGCATTCGGATGGGTTTCGTTTATAACTCTGGCTTTTACATTGGTTATAGGGTTTTTCCCGCAAAAGACCGAAAACGGTTGGGTATTCGGACTTTACAACAGCGCCGGAAAATCAGATATGTATAAAATACGGTTCTGGACAACCTGTATCGTTTCCCTTATAAGTCTTGCAGCGTTGTTATTATTGCTGACTGCTTCCAAAAAACGCAGAAAAGGATTTTTCAATGCGGCGGTAAGTCTTGTTTGTGTTATAAGCGTTGTTTACGGTATGATTTTTATTTCCGGCGGCAGAGAACACGCATATTCAACCGATGTTACAATATCATCGCTTATAGAAAGCAAAGTTTACCTTACGGGCGATAAAGACACTTACCGTATAGACACATACGAGTGTCCGGATAATACAGGTATGTCGCTCGGCTATAACTCAATAAACGCTTTTCATTCGGTTGTTACCGACTCCATAACTCAGTTTTACAAATTTGTGGGTGAAGAACGCAGTGTGGCAAGCAGACCGTCTACGGACAATTATGCACTGCGTAACTTGCTGTCGGTAAAATATCTGCTTAATTTGGAAGGTGAAAAATCCTTTGAAAATACCGATGGCACAACCAAAATGCCGGGATATAAATATATTGAAACGCAGGATAAATTTAAGGTATACGAAAACGAAAACTATATTCCGTACGGCTTTTGTTACGATAAATATATAACCGAAACCGAATGTGAAAAATATAACGCTAAAAACAGGGCGGCGCTTATGCTTAAAGCGGTGGTTTTAAATGATGAACAGGAGCAGAAATATTCCGAAATTCTGACGCCGCTTGATACCGAAGACGGATTTGCTTTTGACGCAGAGGAAGCGGCTGCCGACAGCAAAGTATTGCGGGATAATTGTGCGTACGGATTTAACATAACAGAAACCGGTTTTGCCGCACAGATAATAACCGATAAACCGACGTTTGTGTTCTTCTCAGTGCCGTATAAACAAGGCTGGACTGCGCGAGTAAACGGTGTTGATACAGATGTTGAGAGGGCAAATATCGGCTTTATGGCAGTAAAGGTTGAGGCAGGAGAAAGCACAATAACATTCGCTTACAAAAATCCGTATTCGGCACTCGGTATTAAAATAAGCATCGGTGCGGCGGCAGCATTTGCGGTATATGCAATAATTTGTATAATACTGCGCAAAAAACGCCGTGAGGTTGAATACCCCGAAGGAGATATGCTTATCTCCAGATGGACCGAATATGATGTTGCAGATACATTTGAGGAGGAAAATGGCGTAGACGAGGGCAACGACGGGGAATATAAAAGCTCGCTTGACGCTATTGCCGAAGAACTCGGAAAGCGGTATCCCGTAAGAGAAAATAAGGAGTTTACCGGCGGATTTACGATAAATGCCGAAATAGATAACGAAAAACATGACGGTGATGACACGCTTGACAAATAATCAACGGCGTGGTAAACTTAATAAGCAATAAGGGAGCTCGATCGACTCGGGCTGAGAGGAAGCCATTCTGCTTCGACCTATAACCTGATGCGGATAATGCCGTCGTAGGAAAATATTAAGCCTATGCTTTATGCCGCAGTTTATCTGCGGCATATTTTTATTTACGTCAGTTTTTGCAAAATAAAAAGGAGTGTAAAAACAATGGAAAACAAAAAACTTCAAAAACTTACAGTGTCGGCTGTTATGGTTGCCTTGGCTACCGTTTTAAGCTTCGTAAAAATCATAGAGATGCCGTACGGCGGCAGCGTTACGCTGTTCAGTATGCTGCCGGTAGCAATTGTTTCGGTAATGTACGGTGTAGGCTGGGGACTCGGCGCGGGATTTGTGTCCTCGCTTATTCAGTTCTTTATAAGTCTGCCGAAAATAATGGGTTGGGGACTTACGCCCGTAATGCTTGTAGGCACAATATTCCTTGATTATATCGTACCGTTTACAATAATAGGTCTTGCAGGCATTTTCAGAAAAAAGGGTATGTGGGGTATGTGCCTCGGTACTGCGCTTGCCGTTGCTTTGCGCTTTGTGTCGCATTTCCTGTCGGGCGTTATACTTTGGGCAAATGTTGAAAAATTCATCGCATTCGGCAAAGAATGGATAAACCACCCGTATTTGTATTCGTTGTGCTACAACGGCACTTTTATGCTGCCGGAACTTGTAATTACCGTGGTTGGTATGTTCTTAATTTTGCGTTTTAGTGCAGTTAAAAAAATGGTCGGTTTAAAATAGTATGAAAAGTTGTTACATATTCGGCTCGCTTCCCGTAAAACAAATGCCGAAAATACCGTCCGACAGTTTTATAATAGCGGCAGACGGCGGCGTAAAAACCCTTGAAAAATCCGGAATTAAGCCCGATGTTATTATGGGGGATTTCGATTCGCTCGGTTTTGTGCCGACTGCCGACAATGTAATTAAATTATCGGTGCGTAAGGACGATACAGATGTCGGATATGCGCTTAAATACGCAATGGATAAGGGTTTTAAAAATTTTTTTGTTTACGGTGCCGTGGGCGGTTTGCTTGACCACACGGTTGCGAATATGCAGTTGTGCGCGGCAGTTTCAAAAAAACGCTGTACCGCCGTTTTTTACGGGGACGACTGCAATTTTACGGCAGTTACGGGATCGGGCGTTTCCTTTTCAAATGCAAAAGGCAGAATATCGGTTTTTGCGGTATGCGGTGCAGCCGCAGGCGTTACCATTAAAGGACTTGAATACACGCTTGAAAATGCGGTACTGCTTCCTGATATGCCGCTTGGCGTAAGCAATGCCTTTGTCAGCGGCGAAACCGCGTCGGTAAGCGTCAGGACGGGTACACTGCTTGTAGTTTGGCAGACCGCTGCCGAAATAAAATTTAATTAGACTTTGACTGAGGGAATGTGCGTTTGCGCCCGAAGTACATAATAAACAGAATTTTTTTATTGACAACAGGGGTACTTTTGCTGTATAATCCTATATTGAAAGGTTATGGGGGTAAAAGTACCTATTTTAACCGCTACCCGAAAATAAAAAGGAGGTTAAAGCGATGAAAAGAACATATCAGCCTAAAAAACTTCACCGCAAGAAGGAACACGGCTTTTTAAAGAGAATGGCTACTGCTAACGGCCGCAAGGTTTTGGCACGCCGCAGAGCTAAAGGCAGAAAGCAGCTCACTTACTAATTAAGATAAGGGCCACTGTTTTAAGGTGGCTTTTCTTTTTTAAAACTCTCGGCTGAGCCGATGTTTACAAAAGGTTGCCCGCGGGGTGTTTTTATGTTTACTAAATTAAAGCTCAATAAGGAATTCCGCAGGGCATACGGCAGGGGTAAGTCATTTGTACATTCGGGTTTTGTTATGTATGTTTTTAAAACCCGCGGTCAAAATGTAAGACTTGGTATAACGGTAAGTAAAAAATTGGGCTGCGCGGTAAAACGCAACCGTGCAAAACGTCTTATAACGGCGGCATTCAGGGATTTAAGCCCCAATATAGTTTGCGGATGCGATATTGTTTTTGTTGCGCGGACGTGTATTTTTTCACTTAAGAGTTACGATATAGCCGCAAAGGCAGAAAAAGATTTAATGAATGCCGGCATAATTGAAAACAAAAATGCGTAAATTACTGATTAGTTTAATTAAATTCTACAAAAAGTGCATTTCACCGCTTAAACCGCGGTGCTGCAGATTTGAACCTTCGTGTTCATGCTACGGTATAGAGGCAATATCCACACACGGCGTACTGCGCGGAACCGCGCTTACCGTGTACAGAATATTACGGTGTAATCCGTTTTGCAAGGGTGGGTACGATCCGGTACCGCCGAAGAAGATAAAATACGGAAAATAACCATTTAATTAAAGGATGGTCTGACATATGACAGCGATATTTAATGTTATAAATCAATATGTTTTGCAGTATGTATTGCGATTTATGATGATGATATGCAACAATAATTTTGCGCTTGCAATATTGTTGTTTACAGTGCTTATAAACATAATTTTAATACCGCTTGGTATAAAAAGCCAAAAGGCAAGCGTACAGCAAACCCTTATTAAACCTAAACTTGATGTTTTAAAGAAAAAATACGGTGATGACAAACAAAAATACAATACCGCAATGCAGGAATTGTATCAAAAAGAAAATGTAAGTATGTCAGGCGGCTGTCTGCCTATGATTATCCGTCTGGTATTCCTTATGAGCGTTTATTATTTGGTTGTAAGTCCCATTACCTACCTTACTAATGTTGACGCCGCAACAATAAGTTCCGCTGTGGAGTCTGTCGGACTTAATGCGTCTAATCAGCGTGTGCAGTTGGATCTTATAACAAAAATTTTAAATATGGAACCCGGACAGGCAACAGGTGCGCTTGCAACGGTTTCGGATGCGGTACGTTCTATTAATTTTGACTTTTTCGGCATAAATCTTACCGAAACGCCGCATTTCTCGTTCAATCTTAAAAACGCACAACTTAACTGGATAATACCGCTTTTATCATTTGCGGCGGCAATGCTTTCAAGCGTTATTTCCATGCAAATGCAGAAAAAGATAAATCCGGATTCACCCAATATGGCTGGACTTTTGCTTACTACACCTATTATTTCGCTTATAATCGCATTCAGTGCGCCTTGCGGACTCGGATTTTACTGGGCATGCTCAAGCCTTATAGGCGGTGTTGTACAGGCAGGTATCCAACATTTTTACGGACCTTATAAAATGATAGCAAAGCAGCGCTCAAAAAGTATAGTTAAAACTTATGAGGCGGAACAAAAGATAATTAATTCAAGATCTGCCGAATAAGTGGCAGACAAAACTGATAAGGAGGAACTTTTCGTGAGAAAAGAAGCAACCGGCTACGGTGCAACTACCGAAGAAGCCTATGAAGAAGCTAAGAATAATCTTATAGCAGATCTATCCGGAACTCGCTATGATGAAGATAAAATTGAATTTGAAATAATTACCATGCCCAAGAAAAAGACTTTGGGACTTTTCGGGGGTAGTAAAGCCGAAGTATTGGCGTATATAGAATTGGCGGATGAAAAACCGCGTCAGCCGAAAGCCCAATCGCAAAAGGTGAAAAAACCGATTGAGAAAAAAACGGCAAAACAGGAAAAGAATACGCCGCCGGCAAAAAAAGCCAACACCGTTGTCGAAAAAACTGCCGCGGAAAAGGATGCAGTTGCCGAAAAGCATGAAATGTGTGAGAATACCGTAGCTGCGGAAGAATTACCGGCAGACAGCGCAGCTGCAAAAGCAGTTGAGTATTTAAAGCCGATTTTAACGGGACTGGGTTGTGACAAAACAGAGATTAAAGTTGCTTTAAGGGAAAACGGTGCAGCTTTGTATCTGTCGGGTGACGGTCTGGGTGCCGTAATAGGCCGCCGAGGAGAAACTTTGGATGCCTTGCAATATTTGTGCAGCCTTGCAGCCAACAGTGCGGCAGGATATTATAAAATCAATATTAATATAGGCAATTACAGAGAACGCAGGGAGCAGGCTCTTAATTCACTTGCAAACCGCATTGCGCGTCAGGTGCTGCGCACCGGTCGCAGCCGTACGCTTGAACCGATGAATCCTTACGAGCGCCGTATTATCCATACTGCCGTGCAGGAAATATCGGGTGTTACTTCTGCTTCCGTAGGTGAGGGAGCCGGAAGGCGCGTTGTTATAAGCCCCGAAAAGGGTGAACGCTCACAGTCCGCCCGTTCGGCTAAAGCAAACAATATTTCCGAAAACCGCGAGCCTAAACGCGATACGGAATTACCGCTTTACGGTAAAATAAACTAATATGTGCAAATATAAAACACGTCAGCTTCGGCTGACGTGTTTTTGTCTGTTTAAAGCACCCGACTTTTCCTGTAGACCGAAGGACTTTTGCCGGTAATTGCCTTAAATTGCCGTATAAAATGTGTTTCATTATTATAACCGAGCGCGTCGGATATTTCGCGTATGCTGCTGTTTGTGCCTATAAGCATATTTTTTGCTTTGCTTATACGCGCAGTTATTGCGTCAAAGTTGGGCGTAACGCCGAAAACGGATCTGTATACCGTATGAAATCGCGAAGGACTTAAATACGCGCTTTTTGCCATTTCTTCTACACTTAAATGCCGTTCCGGATGCAAGAGTATTTCATTGCGAACTGCCGACAATGCTTCGCGTTCGCGGTAGCGTACGGTAGGTAGAGGCTTTTGTGTCTTAATTGCACGGGAGAACAATAGCAAAAACTCGCTGAAATATAACTCGGTCAGGTCTTCTTTAAAATCATATTCCGAAAAGAATTCGTTTTCCGCACGGGAAAAGAGTTCGGTTATAAAATCGGTGTTTGCCGGGTAATAAACGGTATCGGTTTTAATACCGAGTTTGTTTAAACGACTTATATTTGTTTTTTCAAAATGCATCCAGTTATGTACAAGGTCCGTGTCGCTTTTAAACCATTGCTGCGTATCCGGGGCGTAAAATATGCAGGCATCAGGCTGAAGCACAGTTGTTTTACCGCCGCATTTAAGGCGTACGCTGTTTTTAAAATGCAAAAATGTAATGTTATCACAACCGATGGGACGGGATATAACAAACCCCGCACCCTCCGGCCAATCGTGCCTTATTGCAATAATATTCATAAAATCCCCCCTGCCTGTCATCTGAAAATATTATATGCTTTGCAGTAGGATATGTCAACTTTTTGCTAATTTATGTAATTGATATAAAGTAATGCGCGGACTATAATTTAGTTAGTCTATTACATCAAATTCATAAAAAGAGGTTATTATTATGAAAATTTACAGGCAGGAACACCCGAAACCGCAGTTTTTGCGTAAAAACTGGGAAAACCTAAACGGCAGGTGGGAATTTGAAATTGACGGTGCCGACACCGGCACAGAACGCGGTATGTTCCGCGATGATTACAAATTGAAAAGCGAAATAAATGTTCCGTTTTGTCCGGAAAGTGTTTTATCAGGTGTAAATAATAAGGAATTTATGCAATGCGTTTGGTACCGCCGTAAAATTACGGTTAGTGACGAACAACTCGCGGGCAGGGTATTTATTCATTTCGGCGCGGTAGATTACCGTTGCACATTGTATGTAAACGGTGAAAAAGCCGGAGTACATGACGGCGGATTTATTTCATTTAAATTTGATATAACAGGCTTTTTAAAATCCGGTGAAAACACAATAACCGTATTAGCAAAGGACGAAACAAGAAACGGTATGCAGCCTTCGGGCAAGCAGAGTATGCAATATGCATCAAACGGTTGTTTTTACACGCGTACAACGGGCATATGGCAGACTGTTTGGCTTGAATTTACGCCTAAAGATTACATTAAGTCATTCAAATTTTATCCCGATATTGATAACTGCAGTGTGCGCGTTAATGTGTCTTTAAGCGGTAAGCGTGATTTTGCGGCAAAGGTCACGTTTAACGGCAAAGAAATGGGAAAATACGAGTGTGAGAATGCTTTCGGACAGTTGGATTTTAATATACCGCTTTCGGAAAAGCATTTGTGGGATATAGGAAAGGGCAATTTATACGATATTGAATTTACTTTCGGCTCAGATACGGTAAATTCGTATTTCGGTTTGCGCAAAACGGAGTTTGACGGCAAAAAATTCTTGCTTAACGGACGTTCCGTTTTCCAACGTCTTGTACTTGACCAAGGATTTTATCCCGACGGAATTTATACCGCACCGGATGACGCCGCACTTGAAAATGATATAAAACTGGGCATGGCTATGGGATTTAACGGTGCAAGGCTTCATCAAAAAATCTTTGAGGAGAGGTATTTGTACCATTGTGATAAACTCGGCTATATGGTCTGGGGCGAATATCCCGATTGGGGACTTGATTGGAAAAGCACATCGGCGGCAAACTTTATGATACCCGAATGGATAGCGGAACTTGAGCGCGATTTTAATCACCCTGCAATAATTATGTGGTGTCCCCATAATGAAACATTTAATAAAGAACCGGATGAGCAATATTTTAAACATATTGCCCTGATGTACGACATCACAAAGCAAATTGATACTACCCGTCCGTGTGTAGATACTTCGGGCGGCACCCATGTTGTAACCGACGTTTACGATCTGCATGATTATTGCCACGATAACAAGGCGCTGCATGACGCATATGACGGATTTGCAAACGGCGGACCTATACACGACTTTATTTATGAGGGGAAAAGTTATCACGGCGAACCTGTAATTATAAGCGAATACGGCGGAATCGGCTGGCAGTTTGATAAAGACGCTGATTATTGGGGTTACGGCGATCAAATAACAAATGAGGAGGATTTTGTAAAGGCTGTTGAGGCTTGTACGGAACCGTTTACCTCAAACAAAAATGTATGCGGTGTGTGCTATACACAGCTTACCGATGTAGAGCAGGAGCAAAACGGGTTGTACACTTATAACCGCGTACCCAAAGCGTCACCCGAAAAAATTAAAGCGATAATTACACAAAAAGCAGCAATAGAAGAATAAAACAATAATTAAAACCACCGGTTTATGATGAGCACTGTAACGAAGGTTTAAAAAACATGCGGTAAGTTGAACGGGGCTGTCTTGCTGACATTGACAAGCAGCCTGAGAAAATGTTTTTTAAATTTGTAAAACAGATGGCAGAGCGTGGGGGATTAACCGAAAAACTTAAAGCAGATAATCAAATGGAGTGGGTTGCTCGGGTGAATGATATTCACAGCAGAGTCACCTAAATCATAAATCGCGACATAATTTACAATTAACCGAAACACGGCGGCAGGGAGCGATCCTTGCTGCTGTTTTTTATGAATGATGAAATATTTGAAAAAATATGCTATAATTATTGTAACGTTTTGACATTTCCGCAATCTAATAGTTAAAATGGCGGTGAAAATGTGACTGAATTTGAAAAACTTTTCAATGAAAATCGTGAGTTTATTTTCAAATATCTTATCAAGATGACGCATGATTCTTCGTTATCCGAGGAACTGACACAGGAAACCTTTTTTCGTGCATATATGAACTATGCTTCTCTGAGGGACAAGGAAAAAGTATCTGCTTGGCTCTGCCAAATTGCAAAAAACACTTATTTTGTGTGGTATAACGAGCAGAAGAAAAAAACATCTCCGGATGTTTTAGAAACAGTCAGTATTAGCGTAAGTATTGAAGATCTCTTCGTTCAAAAAGAACTATCTCAAAATGCATTACGATGTTTACACGAATTAGAAGAACCATATAAGGAAGTGTTTATGCTTTCTGTTTTCGGCGGATTTTCATTAAAAGATATTAGCTCGATTTTCGGAAAAAGCGAAAGTTGGGCACGAGTTACATTTTACCGCGCCAAGCAAAAACTATTAGAAGAAATGAGGCAATCATATGGATTGTAATGTTGTAAGGGATTTAATTCCGCTATATATTGATGAATGCTGTAGTGAAGAAAGTGCGATTGTAGTTAAAGAACATATTGAAAGCTGCGATGCGTGCAGAAAACTTCTTGCAGATATGAGTACGCCATCCAATGCGGTTGCGGCACCGACCGCACCAACGAAGTTCAACAAACTCAATGATTGGAAAGCCTCTGTTTTACAATCGGTTTTGCTGTTCCTTTCTTTTGGTTTGATTACTATCGGTGTAGCTCTGGAGGCCAAAACGGATGTAGGCTTAGCAAATGGTTTTTGGGCAATAAATCTTGTCATTCCGGCAACCGGATTTATGCTTTCAATGGCAAACTGGTATTTTGTGCGAGTTTATAAAAACAGAAAAAGATTTTCCGCTTTTTCTTCAATTACTACTCTCGTTATCACGTTGTGCGGATATATATGGTCAGGTTTTCACTACGAAATGAATTTGTCAGCTATATTTTCCGAATTCAAATTAGTTGAGGCTTTAGAGGCAATGCAAGGCGTGCTGTTCCTTAATGGGTTTGGAATTGTGTTAACGGTTGTGTTTTGCATACTATCAAAAGCCCTTTCCGATCAATATGCTAAAATGTTAGGAAAGGAGTGAGACGTATAGTATGAAAAAGGTTGCATCATTTTTAATGTGGCTGCTGTTTGTACTGATAATATTGTATCCTGCAGTTGTTCTGATAACAGCCTGTTTTGGATATGGGTTTGAAATAATAAGTGTTTCTGCTTTCGCTGCCGTGCTTGCGGTATTGTCCGTATGCATAGTAGTCCTCGACCACATTCATAAAAATACGCTTGAAAATAAAACGTCATGTATTTTGCTGGCTATCATCTCGCCTTTCTCGCTGATTAACGCAGTTTTCTATATTTTTGAATATCCTAAAATCCCAGTGATAGCAGGTGTATTAATATCTGTGGGATGTTGTTTATATTTGACGAGCAAATACGGTAAACCACTTGCTCTGAAAATTATTGCCTTAATATTGTCCGTCCTAATGGTATTACCTATTGGCTTTATTGTTTTTATATTTTTGATTTTCGGTAATATCGGTCAAGATACGATTGTTAAAACGGTTGTATCTCCAAGCGGAAAGTATTATGCCCAAGTGATAGACAGTGACCAAGGTGCACTTGGTGGAGACACGATTGTTGATGTATATGAAAAAAGCAAAATAAGCACTGTTCTTCTCAAGATTGAAAAGAAACCTCAAAGGGTTTATTTCGGGGAGTGGGGCGAGTTCAACAATATGCAAATCTATTGGAAAGATGATGGGTGTCTGATAATTAATTCGACCGAATACCAAATTCGGTAGCATATGGGAAGCGGCACATAAATGCACACCATTTTAACTATGTATGATATTAAAGAGAAAAGGCACCGCCAAAGCGGTGCCTTTTCTTATACTTAAATTTAATAGTATTACCAGTGATTATGACAAATATTCAAAATCGTCACAAAAGTCTTGGCAAACATACGCCTGACAGAACAGCAACTGAATTTAGATACCGTTTTCAAACACATCTACGAGGATATGGTGTCGGGCAGACTTGGTATAAAAAACCAAAAAAAACAGCCTGATAACGCAAAGCGGCGGTGCAACTTTTGCTGTATCGCCGCCTTGCATAATTACTTCGTTATAGCACCCCACGGTTTAACCGGTGGTTTTAATTTATTCTTGGGCAAAAACTACCGTTGCGTTTTTGTCGCCTACGGTATTTTCAATAAAATCTATAATGTTTTCGTCAAACCGTATTACTTCGCCGTTCTTCTTACCGTAATAGCCGAATCTGCCGTTTTCGGTTTGTATAAACGTGTTTCCGTCCGCTGTGGGGAAATCGGTTTCCCTTTTTGGCGTGATATATACAAGGTCTACAACAGACATGGCAAATAAATTGTTTTTAACCGTAAAATCGCCGGTCATAATATTATCAAATCCGCCGGACGTCAGGGAAATGGTGCCGCTGCGTCCCGTACGCACAGCGCCGCGGCCTTTACCGGAATACCACATTAAATTGTTTTCAACATAAAAGCCGTCTATGCTCCCGTATTCCTTAGGCAGCCAGTATTCTATGCAGGAAGTGCAGTATTCAAAAACATTATCCGTAAAATGTACGTTTTTAACGGTTTTGGGATCATTGCCGCCTCTGAACTGGAATGATGCGGCGGTATCGTACACCTGATAAAAATAATTGTTTTTAACCGTAAAATCTATTGCGGTACCCCATATTTCTATGGCGTTGCCGTAACGCACTCCGCTTCCGAGACCGCCTTGTACGCATCCGCCGACATATCCCAATTCGCAGTTTTGCAGGGTAAGTCCGCTGATGTCTGTACCGCACACGCAATGGTTGCCGGAATATTTAAAGCATATGTTGTCTATTGTTATATCGTTTGCCTTAACGGAAAACGCACTGGCAGCAATGCAAATTTCAATGCTTTTGTAAATTTCACCGGGGTTTCCTTTTTCACAATAAAGATAAAGTTCGTTTTTGTACATCATAAACGATAAATCTTTTTTAAGGTCGGACGGTTTTTTTGATTTAAGGTCGCGCGGTTCCCAATAACATTTCTCCGTAAAAGTATCGTCATCCAACACAAGTGTGCCTACATCGCCCATTTTTCTGCCGGTAAAACGGTATACATTTTCGGTTTCGGTTTCCTCCCAAAGTTCACCGCTTGCCGCATTCATAGGGGAGGAAAGCACTTCCGGCTTTTTGCCGTCGCCGTAAGCGCTGTAACTTACTCCGTCGGTAGAGGCTATAATGTTCTCCCTCCAAACACCGCCGCGCTGCAAATATACTACATCACCGCGGCCGAGTTTGAATTTACCTATTGCACGCAGAGTTTTTATTGCGGTTTCGGGTGTTTTACCGTCGTTTGCGTCATCGCCGTCAGGCGATACATAATACGCCTGCCCGTTATCTGACGGCTTAATGTCCGATTCTTTTGTGCGGATTTCAAAGATCCTGTAATCTGTGTAAGGACGGTAAGATTTTTCTATTTCGTCAACCGTCATTTTACTGCCGGTGGATACCGTCGGCATATCCGCTTTTTCCACAACAGGCCATCCGTTTACGGTGTTTGACGCGCTGCCTGTTTGTGTGCCGGATTTATCACGGCATGCACAAAGAGAAAACAGCATAATAAAACAGATAAAAACAGCAATTTTTTTCATAAGATCCCTCCACCTAAAAAGTATAACTTACAGCATTTTATAAGTCAACTAAAATGTTGACTTATACCGCCTGTCGCTATATAATTAATCTGGTGTGGTGGAACTTAAATCTACCGACTTTAAACGTAGTAAAAGGGGTAAAAAATGCGTATTGTAATAAAAGTGGGCACGTCTACGCTGGCACACAGCACAGGCAGACTTAATATTCGCCATGTGGAACAACTTTGTAAGGTGTTAAGCGACCTTAAAAATGCGGGTAATGAAGTAATACTTGTATCGTCCGGTGCAATAGGAATGGGCGCAGGTAAATTAATGCTTGACGGCAGGCCTACAGACATTCCGACAAAGCAGGCTGCCGCTGCCGTAGGTCAGTGCGAACTTATGTATACATACGACAACCTGTTTTCGCAGTATAATCATACAGTGGCGCAAATATTGCTTACGGGGGAGAATGTTGAAAACAAAACCCAGTTCTGTAATTTTAAAAATACTATAAACAGATTGCTGGAACTTGATGCATTGCCTGTTATTAACGAAAATGATACCGTTGCCACGGATGAAATAGTAATAGGCGATAACGACACGCTGGCGGCAATAGTTGCGGTAAGCGTAAAGGCAGATATTTTAGTGCTTTTAAGCGATATTGACGGGTTGTATACGTCAGATCCGCACAAATGCGAAAATGCGGAACTTATAAGCAGGATTGAAGTAATTGATGATGATGTAAGGGCGTTGGCAGGCGGCGCCGGCAGTAAAAACGGCACGGGCGGTATGGTTACAAAAATCAGAGCCGCCGAGATGTGCATGGCTGCAGGGTGCGATATGGTTATTGCAAACGGTTCTTATCCGGAAAAATTATATGACATTATACAGGGTGATGATGTCGGCAGCAGATTTATCGGTAAAAGGTGATTACATTGACAACAAGAGATATACTTTTAAATGCAAAAGCGCAGACTGCCGCTGCGGCTTTGCTTGGCAGCGAAGTAAAGAATAACGCTTTGCGTGCGGCGGCGCAAAGTCTTATTGAAAATACGGATGAAATACTTGCCGCAAACAAACTGGATGTTGAGGCAGCACAGGCGGCAATAGGGGAAGTAATGACTGATAGGCTGCGGCTTGATGAGGACCGCATTGCCGCTATGGCAAAAGGACTTACCGATGTTGCGGATTTGCCTGATCCTGTGGGCAGAGTTATTGACGAATACCGCGCCGAGAACGGACTTATTATTAAAAAGGTATCCGTGCCGTTGGGCGTGGTTGCAATTATTTATGAGAGCCGACCGAATGTTACATCCGATGCGGCGGCGCTTTGCCTTAAAAGCGGAAACGTGTGTGTTCTGCGCGGAGGTAAAGAGGCTTTTCGCAGTAATACGGCGATAGTCGGGGCAATGCGCAGCGGAATTGCAAAGTGCGGTTTAAACGAAAATATGATTTCGCTTGTTACCGATACTTCAAGGCAAAGTGCCGCCGATTTGATGACGGCGGTAGGCTTTGTGGATTTGCTTATACCGCGCGGCGGGGCAGGACTTATACGCGCCTGCATCGAAAACGCAAAAGTTCCGTGTATACAAACGGGTACCGGCATTTGTCATATTTATGTGGATAAATCTGCCGATTTTGATAAGGCGCTTAAAATTATAAACAACGCTAAAACACAGCGTCCCTCGGTTTGCAATGCAGCGGAGGTATGCCTTGTAAATGCGGATATTGCAAATAAATTTTTGCCTTTGCTTTATAAAACGCTTGTAACCGACAGAACCAGCGCAGGCCTTAAACCGGTTGAACTGCGGCTTGATAACCGTGCAGCCGAAATAATAGACGGCACACCGGCAGGTAAAGACGATTTTGATACTGAATTTTTGGATTATAAAATGGCAGTTGCGGTGGTTGATGATACCGATGCCGCAATCAAGCATATTTCAAAACATTCCACGGGACACAGCGAGTCTGTAATTACGCAGGACGACGCACAGGCGCAAAAATTTATACGCGGTGTGGACAGTGCCGCCGTTTACGTAAACGCGTCTACACGTTTTACAGACGGCGGATGTTTCGGACTCGGCTGCGAAATGGGCATTTCAACACAAAAATTGCACGCGCGCGGTCCAATGGGATTAAATGAGTTGACGAGTTATAAATATATTATTACAGGTAACGGACAGATAAGAGAATGAGGCGTATTTTATGGTAATAGGATTTATAGGCACAGGCAATATGGGCTCTGCACTTGCACGCGCCGCCGCTGCGGACGGCGTACGGATATTGCTTGCCAACCGTACAAAAGAAAAGGCGGAAAAACTGGCAGCCGAAACAGGCGGTACGGTTTGCACAAACAATGAAATTGCCGAACGGGCGGATTATATTTTTTTGGGTGTTAAACCGCAGCAGTATATGCAGGTTACACAACCGCTTAAAAGCATATTTGAAAGCCGTAAGGGCAATTTTACAATAGTTTCTATGGCGGCTGGGATAAATATTTCACGTGTCAAAGAACTTTGCGGAAATAATTGCAATGTAATACGCATAATGCCTAATTTGCCGGCGCAAACAGGCGATGGAATGATACTTTACTGTGCAAGCGGAAATACCGTAAATGCACGGGAATTGGTTGACATAATGTCTAAATCGGGCAAATGGGACGAAATACCCGAACAGCTTATAGATGCCGGCAGCGCTTTAAGCGGTTGCGGACCGGCATTTGTATATATGTTTATGGACGCACTGTCTGCCGGTGCGCAGGAATGCGGACTGCCGAAGGAAAAAGCGGATTTATATGCCGCATACACCGTAAAGGGTGCCGCTGCGCTTGCTATCGGCAACAGTATGACGCCCTCACAGCTTTGCGATGCGGTTTGCAGTCCCGGCGGCAGCACTATAGAGGGTGTTAAATCCCTGCAAGGCAATGGATTTGAGCATATTGTAAAAGATGCGGTAAAAGCGTCTTATAAAAGGACACTGGAACTCGGAAAATAAAAAATCCTTAAAGACTTTAAGTCTTTAAGGATTTTGGTGCCGGTGACCGGAGTCGAACCGGTACGGTATCGCTACCACTGGATTTTGAGTCCAGCACGTCTGCCAATTCCATCACACCGGCATTTGTGCAACAAAGACATTATACACTAATGTGTGTAATAAAATCAAGTCTTTTTTGTATTTTTAAGGAGAAAATAATGAAACATAAAATTTTGTGTGTTCTTTTAAGCATAATTATTGTTTGTGTGTCGCTTACGGCGTGTTTCGGCAAAAAGGTAAATACAGATACATCCGCCGCCCAAACATCTGACTTTGATATTAAATGCGATGCGGAATTTGCAACCACCAAAATAAACGGCGATTATGCGATAGTCAATTTTATAAATCCATCTCTTGACACGGCGGACATAACGGTAGTTGCCTATTCCCTGAAGCAGGGCAAGGAAACCGCAAGACTTAAGCTGGGCAACGGCAATTGGCAGGTCGGCCCTTTGGATAACGGCTTTTTTGTAGTTGACGAGGCAAACCTTACAGTAAAACTTTATGATTTTTCCGGCAAAGAAACGGCAGAGTATAATATTGATACCGCCGACAAACTTATAAGTACATCTTATGTAAGCAGTGACGGCAAATATTTTATGTACATTGCGTCAAACACATGCGAAGTGTATATTTGCGAGATGAAAAGCGGTAAATCCTACGTTACGGGCAAAGCTATGAACAGGGTGGAAAGCCTTGCCTATGCGGACGACAGTTTTTATATATACAACGGTTCTTCGGGGCTGCTTAAAGTAAGCATTAAAGATAAACAGCTTATTACGGTGTTTGATGATTCAAGACTTACCCTTGTTACCGAATACGGCGGTTCAAGCACGGGGGACAATATGGAGTTTTTGTATATTGACGCCGCACGCAACGATACCGTAAAAAAAATACGCTACCAAACTGTCGATGAATTTGTAATTAAGACGATACCTTTCGGTATAGTAACGCTGGCATCGGACGCACAGGGAGATATTTTAAGACTGTACGATAAAAAAACCAACGCTTTAAGGGAAATTAATTTAGGAAAAAGTTATGTAGACTGCGCTGCCGATGACGGCAATACTTTGCTTGTAAGTTGTCGCAACGGAGAAAACGACTATAATTTCAGGGTTTACGATATTAACGGCATAACCGAAAAGCCGCTTCAAAGTTTTACGGAGCAGGCACCGGAGATCCCGACGCAGCCGGAAGCTATCGTGTCTGATACTCCCGACGAAACACCTGTTAAAGAAAGTACAAGCACCGCGCATATGATAAAGGGCGTGCCGATATTGGCACAAAGACCGGAATATCCCACGGGATGCGAATCGGTGAGTGCGGTTATGGCGCTTAAGTATAAGGGGCACAATATAACGGTTGCAAAGTTTATAGACAACTACCTTGAAAAAAGCAGTGAATTTACTTATGAAAACGGCATAAAATACGGACCGGATCCGAAGGAATATTTTATAGGCGATCCGCGATATACGGGAGGTTACGGATGTTTTGCGCCTGTAATTAAAAATGCGGTTACAGATTACCTCGGCAATCAAACGGCGGTTGCGGACGCTTCCGGCTCGGAAATGGATACGCTTTGCCGTAAATACATTGTAAACAATGTGCCGGTAATGGTTTGGGTAACAATTTCCATGATTGATACTTATTCCTCGGCAAAATGGCAGCTTAAAAGCGGCGAAACTTTTTATTGGCCCGCAAACGAGCATTGTATGCTGCTTATAGGATTTGATGAAAATTATTATTATTTTAATGATCCGTATGCAGGCAAACAGGTTAAATACAGTAAAGAAATTGCCGAAAAGCGTTACAGCGAACTCGGTAAACAGGCATTGGCTGTTATAGGCTGATTTTTCTGTACTCACACAAAAACAGGACTGTAAAAACTTAAGTTCTTACAGTCCTGTTTGTCATTCTTCGGGTTTAATGTGTACATCCATTTGCGGAAAAGGTATTTCAATTCCGTCCTCGTCAAAGCGCCGTTTAATGTTTTCGGTCAGGTCAAATTTAACATTCCAATAATCTTCCGTATTGCACCAAACCAGAGCCTTGTAATTAAGTGCATTGTCGCCGTGGCTTGTCATTACAACCTTTGCCGCGGGCTCGTCAAGTACATTTGCGGTATCTTTTACCGCCCTTAATGCGGAATTTCGCACTTCGTCGGAACTTATACCGTATCCGGCTGAAAATTCAATTTCAACACGGCGTATTTTTTCGGCTGACCAGTTTACAAGCGCATGGCTTGTAAGTATGCTGTTGGGTATTACTACGCGGCGGTTATCATAAGTACGCAGGGTGGTGTGGAAAATACCTATTGAAATAACAAAGCCTTCAAGGTCATCGTTGATTATATAATCCCCTACGGAAAAAGGACGGAATATAAGCAGCATAATTCCGCTTGCTATGTTGGAAAGTCCGCCCTGCAGCGCAAGACCTATGGCAACACCGGCACTGCCTATAAGCGTAATTACCGAGGTCATAGGCAAACCGAGGTAGGACGCTACGGTAACTATAAGCAAAACACGCAGTACAATGTTAAGCGAACTTACAACAAAACTGCGGACGGATTTATCCATACGGGTAAGTCCCTTGCCGCTTTTAAGTCGGCGTATAAGCAACGAAGTCAACTTAAAGCCAAAGAAAAGAATTGCGGCGGATATTAAAAGTTTTATTCCGGCATGCATTGCGAAATCAATAAGTTTGTCAATAAACGCTTCCATTGTTTTAAACCACCTTACAGAATCTTCATATATATCCGCAACCATTATACCAAAATCACCGCCTTTTTGCAAATAGTTACTTGATAACGGTAAAAATATATGCTATAATTTACGGGATAAAAACCTTTGGGGGAGAAAAAAGTGTTAGATATTAAATTTGTCCGTGAAAATCCGGATATAGTAAGGGAAAACATTAAAAATAAATTTGAGGACGCAAAACTTCCGCTGGTAGACGCCGCCATTGAAACCGACGAGAAAAAACGTGCAGCCAACAGTGAAGCTAACGAGCTGCGTGCGGCGCGTAATAAATTAAGCAAGCAAATAGGCGCGCTTATGGCACAGGGTAAGCAGGATGAAGCACAGCAGGTTAAAAAACAGGTTGCCGCCGACGCCGAGCGCCTTGCGGAACTTGAAAAGGCTGAGGATGAGTACGGCAAAAAACTCACCGAAATAATGATGAAAATCCCCAATATTATTGATAAAAGCGTGCCGATAGGCAAAAACGACAGCGAAAATGTAGAGGTACAGCAGTTCGGCGAGCAAACACATCCCGATTTTGAAGTGCCGTATCACACCGATATTATGGCTATGTTTTCCGGCATTGATAAAGAGGCTGCCGGCAGGGTTGCGGGCGAAGGATTTTATTACCTTATGGGTGATATTGCAAGACTGCACAGCGCGGTGCTTTCGTACGCGAGAGATTTTATGATAGATAAGGGATTTACCTATTGCATACCGCCGTTTATGATACGCTCTAAAGTTGTTACCGGCGTTATGAGTTTTGAAGAAATGGACGCTATGATGTATAAAATAGAGGGCGAGGACCTCTATCTTATAGGTACAAGCGAGCATAGTATGATAGGTAAGTTTATAGATACGATTACTCCCGAATCGTCTTTGCCGCTTACGCTTACAAGTTATTCTCCGTGCTTCCGTAAGGAAAAAGGCGCGCACGGTATTGAGGAACGCGGTATTTACCGTATTCATCAGTTTGAAAAACAGGAAATGATAGTTATTTGCAAACCGGAAGAAAGCATGGAATGGTTTAACAAGATGTGGAGTTATTCCGTTGAACTTTTCCGCTCCATGGATATTCCGGTAAGAACGCTTGAGTGCTGTTCGGGCGATCTTGCGGACCTTAAAGTTAAATCATACGATGTCGAGGCGTGGTCGCCGAAACAGGGTAAGTATTTTGAGGTTTGCTCCTGCTCCAATCTCGGCGATGCTCAGGCGCGCAGACTCGGTATTCGCGTAAAGGGTGCGGACGGCAGTAAATATCTGGCGCATACCCTTAACAACACGGTTGTTGCTCCGCCGAGAATGCTTATTGCTTTGCTTGAAAACAACCTTTCGTTTGACGGAAAGAATTATACACTTAAAATACCCAAGGCATTGCAGCCTTATATGGGCGGCAAGACCGAGATTAAGACAAATCTTAAATAATTATTAAATTATAAAATAAACCGACGTATTTTTAAAATACGTCGGTTTTTAATTTAATGTAATCGAATAAATAATTGCCATATCAGGTAAAATAAATTCAGTAAAAACAATGCAATTATTGCACACAACAATAAAAATGCGGTGTTTATGCCGGTTATATCAAGCATAAACAAAATCATAAGTGTCATAATAGCGGCAATAAATAATGCAGTTATTACGGAGAATTTAACAACAGTACAAGTAAGATTATTTCTTCTTTTATCATTCATATGATTTTAACTCCATAGATAATGATATTATGTAACAAATTGTCACATAATTATTGTAACAAATAGTTACAATAAAGTCAAGAAATCAAATTTTTGTATCTTTTGGAGAAAACAGAATGTTACTTGGACTTAAAAAACTACGCAAACAGCGGAATTTAAATCAGCTTAAAGTGGCAATGGATTTAAATATAAGCAGGGAATCGTTATCGTATTACGAAAACGGCAAACGAAATCCCGATATACAACTTCTTAAAAATATGTCCGATTATTTCAATGTTTCCATTGATTATATTATTAACGGAAAGGAATTTGAAAAGAAATAGAAAAAGCCTGCTGCAAATTTTTGCGGCAGGCTTGCTTTTTAATATCAGGTATTATCTGTGTTAAGCTGTGCTTCCATTTTTTTATTTTCAACAATATGTGCAACGTCCCGTGTGCGTTTATGAATTTCAAAATAGCAAACTTCATTGCCTTTAAGCGTAAAGTCAATACTTGCAGGTGTGCCGGCAAAACACGGGAGAGAATACTCCATTTCCGAGCGTGCGCGCAGATAGTCCTCTTCAAATGCTGTCAAATTGGCCGGTTTACCCATTTCAAGCCATGCTTCGTAAGCACTGCCCTGTCCTTCACGGATAAGGGCCTTTTCCGCAATATAATCTTCCGCATTGATGTTATCAAATGCCAAAGTGTCTGACCAATCGGGGCGGGATGTGATTTCGGGCGGTTGGCAGTTCCATAAAAGAACCCGTATAATATCGTTTTCCTCGCATGCCAGCACGCCGCAGCCGAGAGGCGCATTGACGGGTGTAACAAATACTTTACCGCGCATCTTTTTCATCAGTTTAAAGGCGTTGTATCCGGCTTTGGGGATTCCCTGCAAAGTAATAAGTCCGTATGTACCCGAAAAAGGCGTATGGCGCATTTGGGATTCTTCAAACACATCGCTGATCGTCCAATAAGCAACGCCGTTTGACCACGCGCGCGTTTCCACCATATTGCGTACAATGCACGCGGCGGAAAACAGTTTGTCGACATGTATGTTATTTAAGAATGTAATATTTTCGGCACAGTCGGTCGCTAGTGTGTTGAACTCCGTCCAGTAAATGTCAATATCCGGACGGGAAGAATTTTTAACAGTTTCCCACACTTTGCGTACGCCGTCAATGTAGTACATACCGAGTTCCGACGGGGAATGTTCGCGGTCTTTGTAAACGCAATATTCGTCTTGCGGATAAAGATGTGTTGAAACAAAGTCAATCGGTATGTCTTTTTCGGTGCAATATTCAATAATATCGCCGATCCATTCTCCTACGGCGGTTGCCGGACCGCCTACCAGATAATTGGGATTTACCGCTTTAACCGCGCGCGCGGCATTTTCGTAAAGATTAAAATAATCCTGTTGCGTGCCGGTCCAAAAGCACTTTAAGTTAGGCTCGTTCCAGACTTCGAAGCGCCATTGTTCCACTTCGGATTCGCCGTAACGCTCGGTAATATGCCGTGTGAACTCGTAAACCAGGTCGTACCACTCTTCCATTACTTTCGGCGGAGTTACGTTCATTGCATAGTAGAACATTTCCTGAGTTCCGGAAGCAAGCAGTGACGGCATAGGATTCAGTTCCACAAACGGTTTTAAGCCGACAGAGAGCAGAAAGTCGTAAATTTTGTCGACCTGATGCCAGTGATAACCGACAGTGCCGTCAGGACGGCGATATACAACGTCCATATCGTCATGAAAAAGTGCATGAAAACGGCAGAAACGAAATCCTATATCCTTTTGTGCCATACGCAGATGGTCGCGTATATCCTCACGCAAAAGGTCGTATGCCCTGCCGAGAGAAATACATTTTAAACACGGAAGATCCAACCGTTCTTCTGTCTTTTTATCAAGTTTAATCATAACAGAACTCCTTATAGAACTAAATCGTCTGTGCCAATACCACAAACAGCGGCATTGTTATTATGGATAAAAGCGTTGTTACCGTAACAACCTTTACGGATAACTGTGCGTCAAGCCCCGATTTGTGTGCAAACATTGTGGAAATTGCCGCCGTGGGCGCGCATGCTGCTATAGTGCAGGCAACAAGCGGAATACCTGTGACACCGCAAACCTTCATAAACAAAAGCAAAAGTGCGGGAGCTGCCAACAGCCTTAAAATTACAGGCAAATAAATACGTTTATCGGTAAAGGATTTTAAAATACCGGCATTGTACAGGTGGTATCCTATTATTACCATGGGCAGCGGCGTATTCATATTACCGAGATGCGTTACCGCGCCGCTTAATACGGTCGGCAGTTTAAGACCGGTAAGATACAGGATTAAGGATAAAATTACGCTTATAATTACGGGATTTGTAATTATTTTTTTAGGTGACACCGATTTTTTATCACCGCTGCAAAGCCAAATTCCGTAACTCCATATAAACAGATAAAACACAGCCACAAACATTGAGCCGTAAAAAACGCCTATATCGCCCAGCAATGCTTTCTGCAACGGAAACGACATATAACCGCAATTTGAAAAAACGGCGGCAAAGCGTAAAATACGGTTTGCGTTTTTATCCTTAGTGCGTATAAAAAGGGTTGCCAGCAGTATTGCAATTAAATGCGCAATTACCGTAAAAAGACATACCCAAAGCAAATTTACGGTTTTCTCCGCCGTGCGCGATTCATTCATAAAAGCCTGCAAAACGGCAGCCGGTGTTACAACATAAAGTACAAAATCCGTAATTCCTTTTATAGCTTTTTCTTTAAGTATTTCGGTTTTGCCGCATAAATATCCGACTGCTATAAGTATAAACAAAATACCGACTTGTCCGGCAACCGTTAAAAGATTTTCAATCATTAACATAACCCCTGAAACATTTTACAGCCGAATGGTGATCGGTTATAAAATTTATATTCGGAAAATTTTCTTTAAGCATTGCGGCAAGCGGTTCTATTACCGTATCCTCTGTGGCAAAATGTCCGCAATCCACAGCGGTAATGCCGAGATTTTCTGCAAGAATATACTGGTGGTGTTTTATTTCGCCCGTAAGCAATGCATCGCAGCCGTTTGCGGCCGCATCGGTTATGTAGTCGCCGCCGGCACCGCCGCAGACGGCAACTTTGCGGATTTTACCGCTGCCTTCGCAAAATCTCGGTGAAAATCCCAACAGTTCTCCCGCATATACGGCAAATTGCTTCGGCGTCATTTCATCCCCGACAAAACCCACGCGTATAGGAAAGGAATCGGAGCATACGAGGGGAGATACATCCTTTAATCCGAGCGCTGCACAAAGGCAGTCGTTAACACCGCCTTTTGCCGCATCAAGATTTGTGTGCACGCTTATAACATTTATACCGTTTTTTAAAAGAAGGGCATAAATGCTGTCGGACGGTATGCTTTTAAGTCCCGAAAAAATTACGGGATGATGGGTGATTATAAGCTGTGCACCGTTGTTTATCGCTTTTTCCGCTGCGCTTTTTGTGCAATCAAGTGCCACAACCGCACTTGTAACATTGTCGTTTTTGCTGCCTATAAGCAACCCTGCGTTGTCAAAGCCAAGCGCGGTGTCAAACGGGCAGAATTCATTTAAAAATGAATATATATCGTTTACTGTAGTCATAATTACGCCTTTTTAACAAACGAATCTTTTAAAGCGACCGTGCGGTTGAAAACCAAATTGTCTTTATCGGAGTCTTTATCAAGGCAGAAATAACCTTGACGCATAAACTGGAATTTATCGCCTGCCTTTGCGTTTTTCAAGTCTGCGTCTACCTTGCAGTTTTCAAGAACGGTAAGGGATTCGGGATTTAAGTTGTCAGCAAAAGATGACACGCCTTCCTCGTCCGAAGGATTTTCCACATTGAAAAGCCTGTCATAAAGGCGGACGGTGGCATTGGCACAGTGCGACGCGCTTACCCAGTGGAGAGTACCTTTAACTTTTCTGCCGTCGGGTGTTTCACCACCGAATGACTGCGGATCGTATGTTACATGTACCACCGTTATATTACCGCACGAATCGGTTTCGTGGGAAGCGTACTTAACGTAGTAAGCGCCTTTAAGACGTACTTCTTTTTCGGGACATAAACGGAAGTATTTTGAAGGCGGTTCAAGCATAAAGTCGTCCTGCTCTATAAACAGTTCTTTTGAAAATGTAACCGTCTTTTTGCCGAGTTCTGGTTTGTTCGGATTTATATCCACACTTATTTCCTCGGTTTTGTTTTCGGGGTAGTTATCAACAATTACTTTAAGCGGACGCAATACCGCCATTGCGCGATCCGCGTTTGTGTTAAGGTAATCCCTTACACAGGATTCAAGCAGGGCGTAGTCTATTACGCTGTATGCTTTTGATACGCCTATTTTGCTTACAAAATCCCTTAAAGCCTGCGCCGGATATCCCCTGCGGCGCATACCGCAAAGTGTTGCCATGCGCGGATCGTCCCAACCTGAAACAAGCCCGTCGTTTACAAGTTTAAGACATTTCCGCTTACTTGTAAGCGTGTAATTTACATTCATACGTGCAAATTCTATTTGTCTGGGCGGATTCGGAATATCAAGCGCCCTTAAAAACCAATCGTACAGCGGACGGTGGTTTTCAAATTCAAGCGAACACAGCGAATGTGTTACGCCTTCCCGCGCGTCGGACAGCGGATGTGCAAAATCGTACATGGGATAAACGCACCATTTGTCGCCTGTTCGGTGGTGGGTGGCTTTCATTATGCGGTAAATTATAGGATCACGCATATTAAGGTTTGCCGACGCCATATCTATTTTTGCGCGCAGTACCATACTTCCGGCGTCAAATTCTCCGGCAGTCATTCTGCGGAATAAATCTTTTGTTTCTTCGGTAGGTCTGTTGCGGTACGGACTTTCGGTACCGGGCTCGGTAAGCGTTCCGCGCATTTCCCTTATTTTGTCGGGCGAGGACTCGTCAATGTAGGCAAGTCCTTTGTCAATAAGTTTAAGCGCACATTCGTAAATGTAGTCAAAATAATCCGACGCAAAATACACATTGTCCCACTTAAATCCAAGCCACTCAATATCTTCCTTAATGGCGTCTACATATTCAACGTCTTCTTTTGTGGGGTTGGTGTCGTCAAGACGCAGATTACACTTTCCGCCGTATTTCTGTGCGGTGCCGAAATCTATACATATTGCTTTTGCATGGCCTATGTGAAGGTAGCCGTTAGGCTCGGGCGGAAAGCGCGTCTGTACATGGTCGTAAACGCCTTCGGCCAAATCTTCGTCAATAAAATCGTATATAAAATTGGACGGTGCGGCAGGGGTAGCGTCCGCCGCGGCTTCCTTTTTAAATTCTTCCATATTTATTCTCCTAAACTTTCAATGGTTTCGTTTATTCTCTGTATGCATTTTTCTTTTCCAAGCACTTTCATAATGCTGCAAAGGTCGGGCGTGTTGCGTCTGCCGGTAACGGCAATGCGCAGTACGGTGCTTAAATCTCCCGAATGACCTTTATACTTTTCGGGCTCGGCTTTATATTCTTTGGTCTGTGCGGCAAATCCGAGCGCCGGAGCTATTTCTTTTATTCTTTCAAACCATTGTTGTCGGTCGTCTGCCTGATTGTAAACCGCCGAATACATTTTAAGGAATGCGGCGGCGTCCGCTTTGCTTATGCTTTCCGGCATAGCCTCACGCGTATCGAACAATTCGTCGAAAAAGTAAGAGTAATAAGGCTTTGCCTCGTTCCATTTTGCAAGGTCCTTCCTAGGTTTTTGGGCGTCGTCACGGTCAACGGCAAGCATTGCCTTTGAAAAATCTTCGTCGCGCGTTAACAATTTGTAAAATTCGGTATCAAATTCCTTTGCCCATGCGGTAAGTTTTTCATAAACTTCACCGGATTTAAAGCGGGAAATGACATTTTTGCTTACGTCGAGTAATTTGTTTTCGTCAAACAGCGCGCCCGACACGCTCATCTTTTTAAGATTGAACTTAAACTTTTTGTAGGATTCGTTGGGGTTTGCTCTGCGCCAATCTTCAAAATCGGATGCGGCTACCGTCATTAAATACTCTATAACGCTCTCGCTTTCGTAGCCTTGCTCGGCAAAAAAGCGTACCGCCGCTTCGGGATCTTTTCTTTTTGATATTTTGCGCTTTGCGCCGCCGTCCAGTTTCATTATCGGTGCCACGTGGGCATATTTCGGTGCACGGAAACCGAGTAACCTGAACAACTGCAGGTGTTTCGGTACCGAGGAAATCCATTCGTCGCCGCGTATTACATGGGTTGTGTGCATAAGGTGGTCGTCTATAGCGTGTGCAAAATGGTAAGTCGGTATTCCGTCGGATTTAAGCAAAACAAAATCTTCGTCGTTTTCCGGCATTTCTATTTTACCCTTTATGCCGTCCTCAAACACTATGCGGCGGCTTTCATCGCCGTCGGAACGCAGGCGGATTACAAACGGCATACCTTTTTTAATAAGCGCTTCGGCTTCGTCAGCGGTTATGTCGCGGTGCTTTGCATATTTGCCGTGGTAGCCCGTGCGTATATTGTCCTTTTCCTGCTGTTCGCGAATTTCGTTTAATTCCTCCGCAGTGCAAAAACAAGGGTAAGCATAACCCTTTTTAATAAGGTCTTTAACGTAAGTTTGATAAATCTCCGCGCGGCGGCTTTGCTGATAAGGTCCGTATTCGCCTTTTTCCTGTGTGCCGCTTATAAAACCTTCGTCAATATTTATGCCGAAACGGTTAAGGCCGTCTATAATATCCTCAATACCGCCTGTAATTTCGCGCTTTTTATCGGTGTCCTCAATCCTTGTATAAAATATTCCGCCGGTTGATGTTGCGGTAATACGGTTTACAAGAGCCGCAAAAAGCGTACCCAAATGCAAATATCCCGTGGGCGACGGCGCAACACGCGTCACGCGCGCACCTTCGGGTAAATTCCTCTGCGGATATAAATTCTCATAATAATCCGGTGTTTTGTCAATCTGCGGCAGCAAAAGTTCCGCCATTCTTTCGTTTTCGCTCAAGTATTCCACCCCATACAATATAATTAACAAAATTATAACACTAAAAGGATATTTTTACAAGAAAAAAACGCACCGTTTTACCGATGCGTTCAGTGATTTATTTATTAAGCAACTTTGTCAACTCGTCCATAAATGACGAAACGTCTTTAAATTGGCGATAAACAGAGGCAAACCTGATATACGCGACCTCGTCGATATCCTTAAGTTTTTCCATTACAAGTTCGCCTATTTTATCGCTTGTAACCTCGCGGTCAAGCGAATTTTGTATATTGCTTTCAATTTCATCTATCATATTTTCAAGGGTAGAAAGCGAAATCGGTCTTTTCTCGCATGCGTGCAAAATACCGTTTAACAGTTTATCCCTGTTAAATGCCTCGCGGGAACGGTCCTTTTTAATTACTATTATCGGCAGACTTTCAATAACCTCATAAGTTGTAAAACGCTTGCCGCATTTAAGACATTCACGCCTGCGGCGTATACGCTCGCCTTCATCTGTAGGTCTTGAGTCGATTACTTTGCTTTCTTCATCTCCGCAGAACGGACATTTCATTTTAATTACCCCACAAAAACATATTTTATTAAATATTAGCATAAAATTATTGTTTTTGCAAGGAAAAATTAATGTTGCAATAAGCCGTACGGACTGATAAAATAAAATAAAAACAGATAAAAAGGGGAAATAATTATGTCAATCCAAACAAATCCTGCCGAAAAGGGCGATATTTTGGCTGTAATGCATACAAATTCGGGTGATATTACAATTAAACTTTTACCGCAGTACGCACCCAAAGCGGTCGAAAATTTTGTAACACACGCAAAAAACGGCTACTACAACGGTATAATTTTTCACAGGGTTATAAACGGATTTATGATACAGGGCGGCGATCCTACGGGCACCGGTATGGGCGGAGAATCCGTTTACGGCGGTTCGTTTAAGGACGAATTCAGCATCGATGCAAGAAATTACCGCGGAGCGCTTTGTATGGCAAACGCAGGTCCGAACACAAACGGCAGTCAGTTTTTTATTGTACAGTCTAAAAGTGTGCCGGCACAGCTTACCGCACAAATGAAACAAATCGGCGAGGAAGGCGGATTTCCCGCGGATGTAATTGAAAATTACGAAAAGCTCGGCGGTACGCCGTGGCTTGATTTCAAGCACACCGTTTTCGGTCAGGTAACCGAGGGTATGGATACCGTGGATAAAATTGCCGAGACTCCCGTGGATTCTTCGGATAAACCGATAGACAGTGTTATTATTGACAGTATCGAAATAATAGAACTTTAATTGTGAATAAGGTGTAACAATGACTTTAAACGAACTACCGGTAGGCTCTTCCGCCGAAATACTGAATGTCGGAGGAAGCGGCAGCCTAAGGCAGCATTTTTTGGACATGGGTATAATCCCGCAAAACAAAATAACGCTTGTAAAATACGCGCCTATGGGCGATCCGATAGAATTTCGCATACATAGTTACGAGCTGACGCTTCGTGTTGCGGACGCAAAGGAAATTGAAATAAAGCCGATAAACGAAACGCCGCAAAAAAAGAAAATATGCGGCATTAAACCAACGGCGACACCGAGTGTAAAAGAACATCCGGGACTCGGCGAAGACGGAATATATCACAGCAAAGGCGACGGCAAACCGCTGCCTAAAGATACAAAACTGACCTTTGCGCTTGCGGGTAATCAAAACTGCGGCAAAACAACACTTTTTAATCAGCTTACGGGTGCAAATCAGCATGTCGGAAATTTCCCCGGCGTTACGGTTGACAGAAAAAGCGGTCCGATAAGGGAATATGAAAATACACTTGTGACCGACTTGCCGGGTATATATTCACTCTCCCCATACACGTCGGAGGAAATAGTATCAAGGCAGTTTATACTTGATGAAAAGCCTAAGGGCATTATAAATATAGTCGACGCTACAAATATAGAGCGTAATCTTTATTTGACCATGCAGCTTATGGAACTGGATATTCCCATGGTTTTGGCGCTTAATATGATGGACGAAGTGCGCTCCAACGGCGGCAGTGTGCGTATTAACGATATGGAAAAAATGCTGGGTATACCTGTAGTTCCCATATCGGCAAGCAAGAACGAAGGCGTTGATGAACTTGTACGCCATGCGGTGCATGTAGCGGCATACGGCGAAAAACCCGGCAGAAAGGATTTTTGTCGTGACGACGGTCCTACGCAGGCGGTACACAGGGCTATACACGCTATAATGCACTTGATTGAGGATCATGCGCACCGTGCGGAAATACCCGTAAGATTTGCGGCAAGCAAGCTGATTGAGGGCGATAAACGGGTATTTGAAAAACTTAAACTTGATAAAAACGAATCGGAAATGCTTGAACACATAATCGTTCAGATGGAGCAGGAGAGAGGACTTGACCGCGCTGCCGCAATCGCGGATATGCGGTTTTCGTTTATAAACGAACTGTGCCGAAACACCGTTGTAAAACCGCACGACAGCAAAGAACATATACGCAGTCAAAAAATTGATAAAATACTTACGGGCAAATATACCGCAATACCGTCTTTTATTGTTATAATGGCGGCAATATTTTATCTTACGTTTAATGTAATAGGTTCTTCTTTGCAATCGCTTTTGCAAATGGGCATAGATAAACTGACTGTGCTTACCGACAGCGCACTGTCCGCTATGAATGTCGGCTCGGTGCTTCATTCCCTTATAATAGACGGCATATTTACGGGAGTGGGAAGCGTGGTAAGTTTTGTACCGATAATAGTGGTGCTGTTTTTCTTTTTATCTTTGCTTGAGGACAGCGGCTACATGGCGCGTGTTGCCTTTGTTACGGATAAACTGCTGCGAAAAATAGGACTGTCCGGCAGAAGTATAGTGCCTATGCTTATAGGCTTCGGCTGCACCGTGCCGGCAGTTATGGCAAGCAGAACGCTGCCGTCACAAAGGGATCGTCGTATGACAGTGGTTTTAACTCCGTTTATGAGCTGTACCGCTAAATTGCCTATATACGGATTTTTTATACAAAACTTTTTTCCGGCATACAGCGGACTTATAATGATAGGCGTTTATCTGCTTGGAATAGTTATGGGGATACTGTTTGCGCTTATAACAAAAAACACCGTATTTAAAGGCGAGGCGGTGCCGTTTGTTATGGAACTGCCGAATTACCGTATGCCCGGCGCAAAAAATGTAATTATGCTTTTATGGGATAAGGCAAAAGATTTTTTAACAAGGGCGTTTACCGTAATATTTTTGGCGTCGCTTGCGGTGTGGTTTCTGCAGTCGTTTGATTTCGGGCTTAATGTTGTTACCGATTCAAAAGACAGCATATTGGCGCGCCTTGCCGGATTTACAGCACCGATTTTTGCTCCTGTGGGACTTGGGGATTGGCGTATAGTTACGTCATTGATTGCGGGTTTTATGGCGAAAGAAAGCGTGGTATCCACCCTGCAGGTTTTAACTGCCGGCACGGGTATATCGGCGCTTATGTCATGCGGATCTGCCGTAAGTATGCTTGTTTTCTGTCTGCTTTATACCCCGTGTGTTGCGGCAGTTGCGTCAATAAAACGGGAACTCGGCGGTAAATGGGCGGCAATAGTTGTTACGGTGCAGTGCGTTGTGGCGTGGATTTGCGCGCTGTTTGCGTATACAATATGTATAATTGCGGGAATTGCATAAAAAAGTGTTGACAAACTAAACCGGCAGTGTTAAAATAAAGAAACAATAAAGCAGAGCATTTATGTCGTTCTCACCCCAGAGTTATTTAATCAAAGGGTTAATATGCAGGTTTTCCTTTTAGTTTTAAAAGGCTTATTTTGCACGGACGGCGTATGCTATCCGTGCTTTTTTGATATTAAAATACTTTATGGGGGTGCTCGACCATTAGCAGCAAAGAAGTACTGATCAACGAATCTATAAGGGCCAAAGAAGTAAGGGTTATCGATACCGACGGTTCACAGCTCGGCATATTGCCTTTAAAGGACGCCTTGTCGGCAGCTGCCGCAAAGGATCTGGATTTGGTAAATATTTCGCCAAATGCGGTTCCGCCTGTTTGTAAGATAATGGACTTCGGCAAATACCGTTTTGAACAGGCTAAACGCGAAAAGGAAGCCAAAAAGAATCAAAAAACGGTAGAAGTTAAAGAAATACGTCTGGGGCTCAGCATTGACACGCACGATTTTGAAACAAAGGGCAACCATGCCATACGCTTTTTAAAGGAAGGCAACAAGGTAAAGGTTTCCATTCGTTTTCGCGGAAGGGAATTCGGCCATCCGGAAATCGGCAAAGAAATTATGGATAGATTTGCACAGTTCTGTTCGGAGTATGCTGTTGTCGAAAAGCCTGCAAAGATGGAAGGACGCAATATGCTTATGTTTTTAGCGCCCAAAACAGTAAAGTAGAATTAAGGGGAGGATACAAAATGCCTAAAATTAAGACGCACAGCGGTGCCAAGAAGCGCTTTAAGCTTACAAAAACAGGTTTGGTTAAGCGCGGACATGCTTTCAAATCACACATCTTAAACAAGAAAACAACAAAGCGTAAGAGGAATTTGCGCAAGGTAGTAGTTGCCGATGTAACAAATGTTGCAAAGGTAAAGAAAATGATACCTTATAAATAAATCGGGGAGGCAGTTAAATGGCACGAGTTAAAGGCGCATTATCAACGCGCAAAAGAAGAAATAAAACTTTAAAACTTGCAAAGGGTTACTTCGGAGCTAAATCCAAACTTTTCAAAACAGCTAAAGAAGCCGTTATGAAATCAGGTAACTACGCATATATAGGCCGCAGACTTAAAAAGCGTGATTTCCGCCGTCTGTGGATAACCAGAATTTCAGCCGCTGCAAAAATTAACGGTATGAATTATTCTACTTTTATGAACGGTCTTAAAAAAGCGGGCGTTCAAATAAACCGCAAGATGCTTGCTGATCTGGCAGTAAATGATGCCGCCGGTTTTGCTACCCTTGCAAAGAATGCAAAAAAAGCATTGGATAAGTAATTTTACGCCCGAGATTTTCTCGGGCGAATTTCTTTAACAGGAGGGAAAAACGTGCAGGGAATAAAACATATTACCGCTAAGGATAACGCTACGGTAAAGCATATTTCAAAACTTACTTCAAGCGCTTCTTACCGCAAAAAATGCGGAGAATTTGTTGCGGAGGGATTGCGCGTTTGTACCGACTGTATTGATAACGGCATAAAAATATTACTGCTTGCCGTTACCGAAAGTTTTTTAGACAAAAACCGTGAAATTGTTTTGAAATTTACGGCGAAGGCTGAGCAAACCGTTACTGTTTGCGACAGCTTGTTTTCCAAAATGTCCGACACAAAAACACCGCAGGGGATACTTGTTGTAGGTAAAATTCCGCAAAAAACACTGTCTGTTATAAAACCGGACGGCAAATACATAGCGCTTGAAAACACGGCGGATCCTTCTAATTTAGGCGCAATATCGCGTACCGCGGAAGCACTCGGCATTGACGGCATAATAGTATCATCCGTAGGTTGCGATCCGTTTTCGCCTAAAGTATTGAGGGCTTCAATGGGTACGGTCCTTCGTATGCCGGTTATTGTTGCGAACAATTTTTGCGGATTTCTTGAGTCATCGGGGCTTAAAATATACTGTTGCGTTGTAAGGGACGGCGGAGATATACGCAAGACGCATTTTTCTCCGGGCAGTGTTTTGCTTATAGGAAACGAGGCCAACGGTCTTACCGATTCCGCAAGACTTTTGGGCAAAAATATAACAATTCCCATGTCCGGTTCGGCGGAATCTCTTAATGCCTCGGCAGCCGCGGCAATTGCCATGTGGGAGTTGGTGAAATGACGGAATACAGTATTTGGCTGCAGGGGATTTTAGGTGTTGCCGCAGAGCAAACCCTCGAAGTTATTGAGAAATTCGGCAATGCACAAAATGTTTTCGATGCCGATTATAATGATTTAAAATTTTCCGGTCTGTTTACCCCGAGAATGCTTGAAAAAATTAAGAAGAGGGATTTAACAGCCGCCCGTAAAGTTTTAAATGATTGTAAGAAAAGCGGAATAGCCGTCATTCCGATAACATCACCCGAATACCCGCAATTGCTGCTGCAAACGGCCGATCCGCCGTTGGTGCTGTTTGCAAAGGGCAACACCGCGCTTTTAAACGGTGAACCTACGGTTTGCGTAGTCGGTCCGCGTAAGGTTTCAAGTTACGGTCTTCGCGCAGCGTTTTCTCTGGCGGCCCGTTTAAGTGCCGGCGGAATTACGGTGGTAAGCGGCGGTGCCGTGGGTGCGGATTTTGCCGCGCACAGCGGTGCGCTGTCGGTCGGCGGCAATACAATATGTGTTTTTCCAAGCGGACTTAACAGTTCTTACCTTAAAACAAACAAGCCGCTGCGAGATAAAATTGCGGCAAACGGATTGCTTTTGAGCGAACATACCCCGTTTTACGAATTAAAACGCGGCGACATTCCCAAAAGAAACAGGCTGATGTCGGGATTATCGCTGGGTACAGTTGTAATAGAGGCAGGCGAGAAAAGCGGCGCGCTTATAACGGCAAATACGGCTATAGAACAAAACAGGGATGTTTTTGTAATACCCGGCAGTCCTTCGCTGCCGCAGTATGCGGGCTCAAACAAACTTATTGCGGAATGTGCAAGACCGCTGCTTGACGCACGGAATATTTTTGAGGAATATTATCCTATGTTTCCGGATAAAATTAATGCCGAAAAGGCATACGGCAAAAGCCTTAAAATGACCGATAACAGTTTGCCGAAACAGGATTTTCACAAAAAGTCGGCAGACGCCGAACACATTTGCGCCGGCGAAAAGTCAGCAGCCGCAACGAAAGACGGAAAGATACAAAGAAAAAATCTTAACGGGCATCTTTCAAAATATGCAAAAATAGTGTATAATAACTTGAATACGCGGGTTTTCTCACCCGATGAATTAAGGGTTGAAGAGATTGCTCCTTCGCAACTGTTGGCAGCACTCGGCGAACTTGAAATATTCGGCTACATAAAAGCATTACCCGGCGGTAGATACGAAGTATTATAAACCATTTTACCTATCTAAAGGAGAAGTTTAATGTCAAAACTTATTATAGTTGAGTCACCGACAAAAATTAAAAGTATAAAAAAATACCTCGGCAGCGATTACGATGTTATGGCTTCCGTAGGTCATGTAAGGGATCTGCCCAAATCAAAACTGGGTGTGGATTTGAAAAACGGTTTTAAACCGCAATATATCAATATAGAAAATAAATCAGACCTTATAAAAACTTTGCAGACTGCGGCGGCAAAAGCCGATAAAGTATATCTTGCGACCGATCCGGACCGAGAGGGAGAAGCAATATCTTGGCATCTGGCGCAATTGCTGGCACTTGATATGAAGGACGATAACAGGGTTACATTTAACGAGATAACCAAAACAGGTGTAACTGCCGGTATGCAAAAACCGAGAAGTCTTGATATGGACCTTGTTGACGCACAGCAGGCAAGGCGCGTGCTTGACAGGATAGTAGGCTATAAAGTAAGTCCGTTTTTGTGGAAAAAGGTTAAAAGAGGTTTATCGGCAGGACGCGTACAGACTGTAGCGCTTAAACTTATAGTTGACAGAGAAAAAAAGATTATGGCATTTGTGCCGGAAGAATATTGGACGCTTGACGCTAAACTGTTAAGCGGCAGGAAAGTATTTACCGCAAAGTTTTACGGCACTGCGGACGGCAAAAAGGAAGATATTAAAAACGAAGAACAGGTGCGCCAAATAACGCAGGGGCTTGATAACGCGGTTTATACCGTGACAAAGATTAAAAAAGGAATACGCAATAAGCAACCTGCACCGCCGTTTATCACTTCCACCCTGCAGCAGGAAGCGTCGCGCAAAATAGGATTTAATGCGCAAAAAACCATGCGTGTTGCACAGCAGTTGTACGAAGGTGTTGATTTGGCGCAGGGCGGAGCCACAGGTCTTATAACTTATATGCGTACCGATTCGCTGCGTATTTCCGAAGAAGCACGCGCGGCTGCGGCAAAGTTTATAACCGAAAAATTCGGCGAAAAGTACTTGCCCAAAACACCGCGTTACTTTAAAAGCAAAGCCGGCGCACAGGACGCACACGAGGCCATACGCCCGACCGATGTGTTTATAACACCTGACAGCATTAAGGATCAGGTGCCCGCAGAACAGTACAAACTTTATAAACTTATATGGGAAAGATTTTTATCAAGTCTTATGGCGGCTTGTGTGCAGGATACCGTATCGGCGGATATACAGGCGGCGGATTATCTGTTTAAAGCATCGGGCTACACAGTAAAGTTTGACGGTTTTACAACCCTTTACGAAGAGGGAAAAGACGAGGAAACCGACGGCGAGTGTGCAATACCGGATATGACGGTGGGCGATGTGCTTAAATTAAAAGAGCTTATAGACGCACAGCATTACACAACACCGCCGGCAAGGTATACCGAGCCGACTCTTATCAAAGCGTTGGATGAAAACGGCATAGGCCGTCCGTCAACATATGCGCCTATACTTTCAAATATTTTAAGCAAGGATTATATAGAACGCGAGAAAAAGTCGCTTAAGCCCACGCAGCTGGGAATTGTTGTTACAGACTTGCTTACAAAGCATTTTAAAAATATATTTGATGTAAAATTTACCGCCGGAATGGAAAATAATCTTGACCTTATAGCGGCAGGTAAATTAAATTGGGTAGATACCATTGCGGATTTTTACAAAGATTTTGAAACCTCGCTTGAAGCGGCCGAAACGGAACTTAACGGTAAACGTGTTGCCGTACCGGTTGTTGAAAGCGACGTTGTTTGCGAAAAATGCGGAAGGAAAATGGTTGTAAAATCAAGCCGTTTCGGTAAGTTCCTTGCCTGCCCCGGCTACCCTGAGTGCAAAAACACAAAACCGCTGCCCGAGGACGAAATTAAACAACCTTGTCCCAAATGCGGTGCAAAACTTGTAAAGCGCATTTCCAAAAAGACAGGCAAAGCATTTTACGGCTGTACAAATTATCCCAAATGCGATTTTGCGTCACCCGGATTGCCGACAGGCGAAGTGTGTCCGGAATGCGGCAGTTATATAATTACGGGACGCGGCAGGAAGTATTGTATGAACTCGGCTTGCCCTTCCAGAGCAAAAAAGAAAAATGAAGCCAAAAAAGGAAAACAGAATGGATAAAAGCATTACCGTTATAGGTGCCGGTCTTGCCGGAGTTGAGGCGGCAAAGCAAATAACAAAACGCGGCATACATGTGGATCTTGTTGAAATGAAGCCGACGAACATCAGCCCCGCGCACCACGAAAAAAATTTGTTCGCGGAACTTGTGTGTTCAAACTCGCTTAAAGCAGACAGGACCGACAGCGCCGCAGGACTTTTAAAAGAGGAAATGCGAAAGTTCGGAAGTCTTTGCCTTGAGTCCGCCGATAAATGCCGCGTACCGGCAGGCGGCGCATTGGCGGTAGACCGAGAAAAATTTTCTGCATATATAACCGAGCAGATCAAAAACGATCCGCTTATAACGGTGCATAATTATACGGCAAACGATATTCCCGACGGCATTTGCGTAATTGCAACGGGGCCGCTTACGGATAAAGCGCTGGCCGATAATATAGCGGCGAGATGCAAAAGCGAAAACCTGAGTTTTTTTGACGCCGCCGCACCGATTGTAACGCGCGAGAGTATTGACTTTTCCAAGGCGTTTTTTGCGGCGCGCTACGGCAAGGGTGATGACGATTACATAAATTGCCCGTTTAATAAAGAGCAGTATGAACACTTTACGGACGAGCTTGTGAATGCACAGCGCGCACAACTGCACGGTGTGGATAGGCCGCTTAAAGTGTACGAGGGCTGTATGCCGATTGAGGTTTTGGCGTCACGCGGTAAGGATTCCGCAAGATTCGGGCCGATGAAACCGGTAGGTCTTACGGATCCGGCAACGGGACACAGACCGTGGGCTGCGGTTCAGTTACGAAGCGAAAATGCGTCGGGCACGCTTTACAATATTGTGGGATTTCAGACCAATTTAAAATTCGGAGAGCAAAAAAGAGTGTTTTCCTTAATCCCCGGTCTTGAAAATGCGGAATTTGTGCGTTACGGCGTTATGCATCGCAATACGTTTATAAATTCCCCACGGCTTTTAAATAAGGATTTATCTTTAAAACAGGACGGTAATGTGTTTTTTGCAGGACAGTTATCGGGTGTTGAGGGGTATATGGAATCGGCGGCGTCCGGAATTATTGCCGGTATAAATGCCGCAAAAAAATTAAACGCACAACCGCCGGAAGTGCTGCCCGTGTTTACAATGACAGGCGCATTGCTTAATTACATAACGGACGAAACCGTTAAAGATTTTCAGCCTATGGGCGCTAATTTCGGTATACTTCCGCCGCTTGACACTGTAATACGGGATAAAAAAGAACGGTATGCGGCGCTGTCCGCACGTTCGCTTGAATATTTTAAAATACGGAGGAACTGTGATGAGAATAGTCGTTGACGCTTTCGGGGGAGATAACGCTCCGCTTGAGATTATAAAAGGCGCGGCACTTGCACAAAAGGAATACGGCGCGGATATAATCCTTACCGGAGACGAGAATATCATCCGCAAATGTATGGCGGATAACGGTATACAATTCAGCAATGTCGAAATAGTGCATACTTCCGATGTAATATCAATGCATGACGAGCCTACTTCGCTTATTAAAGAACACAGGGAAAGTTCAATGGCTGTGGCGTTTAATATTTTAAACGAGGGAAAAGCGGATGCTTTTGTATCGGCCGGCTCTACAGGCGCCGTAGTTGTGGGCGGTACGCTGCTTATAAAACGCATAAAAGGTGTTAAGCGTCCCGCACTCGGCACAATGCTGCCGTCGCCGGATAAATCGTATATGCTGCTTGATATGGGCGCGAATGCCGATTGCAGACCTGAAATGTTAAGGCAGTTCGGAATAATGGCGTCGGTTTACCTTGAAAAAGTTGAGGGCAGGAAAAATCCGACAATAGGACTTTTAAATATAGGCGCCGAAGATACAAAGGGCGATGAACTGCACAAGGAAGCGTATAAGCTGCTTGACAGTGCGCCGATAAACTTTATAGGCAATGTAGAATCAAGAGAAATGCCCAAAGGCGTTTGCGACGGTATAGTTACCGACGGCTTTTCGGGCAATATAGCGCTTAAGGTTGTGGAAGGCACAGCCTCTACAATGTTTAAAATGCTTAAAGGCGTTTTTTATAAAAACCTGCTTACAAAGGCTGCTGCTGCAATACTTAAAAAAGGCCTTTATGAAATAAAAGGGAAAATGGATCCGTCGGAGGTCGGCGGTGTACCGCTGTTGGGCGTTAAAAAGCCGGTAATAAAAGCACACGGCTCATCCGATGCGCAGGCTGTAAAAAATGCGATTAAACAGGCAATAACCTTTACACAAAACGATGTTATTGCAACAATAGCGGAAAATTTGTGCCAAGAGGAATAAAAATGAAAAATCTTGAAGAAAAATTAAATTACAAATTTAAAAATATTGCTTTGCTTGAAAATGCATTGCGACATTCTTCTTATGCCAACGAAAAACACAGTGAGGGCAGCTCCAACGAGCGTCTTGAATTTTTGGGAGATGCCGTGTTGTCGGTAATAGTAGCCGATTATATCTACAAAACATATCCGCGTCTGCCCGAAGGCGAACTTACCAAAATACGCGCGTCGCTTGTTTGCGAAAAGGCGTTATGTTCGTTTTCGCGTCAACTCGGACTCGGCGATTATCTGAAACTCGGCAAAGGGGAACTGCTTAACGGCGGAAATGACAGGCCGTCTATTTTAGCCGATGCTTTTGAGGCGGTTTTGGCTGCAATTTACCTTGACGGCGGAATGGAAGCGGCAAGAAAACACGTTATGCGCTTTATTTTGCCGGAACTTAACCATACGGATGACGAAGTGTTTAAGGATTATAAAACGCATCTTCAGGAAATAATACAAAGAAATCCGGAAGAAAGATTAAGTTATGTTTTAATAGGCGAAAACGGACCTGACCATAATAAAGAATTTACGGTGGAAGTACACCTTAATTCGAATGTTATAGGCACCGGCAAGGGCAGCAGCAAAAAGCATGCCGAGCAGGATGCCGCGCGTCAGGCACTTATACTTATGGGAATAGAAATATGAGTCGCCACGCAAATATTTCGGTTTTTGTGCCGCACCTCGGCTGTCCTAATATGTGCAGTTTTTGCAATCAGCGGTACATAGCGGGCGATTTTTCACCTCCGGACGAGAGTGATATAGAAAGCGCCGTGGAAATTGCGGTAAAGAGCCGTAATTATTCGCCGCAAAACACCGAAATCGCATTTTTCGGCGGTAGTTTTACTGCGATAGACAGGGACTATATGGTACGACTGCTTGAGTGTGCAAGCCGTTTTGTAAAGAACGACACGGTAAAAGGCATACGCATTTCCACCCGACCGGACGCGGTAGATAAGCAAATTATTGATGTTTTGAAGTTCTACGGCGTTACCGCAATAGAACTCGGCGCGCAAAGTATGTGCGACGATGTGCTGCTGCTTAATAAACGCGGTCACACCTCGGCTGACGTTGAAACGGCGGCACGGCTTATAAAGCAAAGCGGGTTTGAACTCGGATTGCAAATGATGACGGGACTTTACGGCAGCAATAACGAAAAGGATATGTATACCGCACGGAAAATCGCACAGGCATCGCCTGAGAGTGTGCGTATTTACCCCACAATAGTATTAAGGGATACGGAACTTGAAAAACGGGTGCTGGACGGCGAATATACGCCGCAAACGGTAGAGCAGGCAGTTAATTTATGCTGCGATTTGCTGCTGCTGTTTAAGTCAAACAACATAAATGTTATACGCACGGGACTTCACACAATAGATGAGAGCAAGTATGTTGCAGGTCCTTGGCATCCCGCATTCAGCGAGTTGTGCCAGAGTGAAATTTTTTACAGGCGCATAACCGATATGCTGAAGGATAAGCCGGCAGGCAGATATACGGTAAAAGTAAATAAATCCGATGTTTCCAAATGCGTCGGACAACACAAAAACAATATATTAAAACTAAAAAAACAGGGCTATTTATGTACCGTTGTGGCAGACGGGCACATAAATGCCGACGGATTATTAATATCGGGAAGTGAAAATTAATGCTGTTAAGTTCAATACAAATACAGGGCTTTAAATCCTTTGCGGATAAGACTACGCTTAAATTCGGCAAAGGCATAACGGGCATAGTAGGCCCTAACGGAAGCGGAAAAAGTAATATTTCGGATGCGGTACGTTGGGTATTGGGCGAACAGTCAACCAAAAGCCTGCGCGGTCAGTCTATGGAGGACGTTATATTCGGCGGTACCGCAACACGCCGTCCGCACGGTTTTTGCGAGGTAACTTTAAATATAGACAATACGGACAGATCTTTGAATTTTGACGAGGATTTTGTGTCCGTAACCAGAAGGTATTATCGCTCGCACGAGAGCGAATATATGATTAACGGCGCATCGGTGCGTCTTAAAGACATTAACGAACTGTTTATGGACACCGGACTCGGCCGTGACGGATATTCAATGGTAGGTCAGGGTAAAATTGATGCAATAATCAGCACAAAATCAAACGAGCGTCGGGATATTTTCGAAGAAGCATCGGGTATTTCCAAATATCGTTACAGAAAAACAGAGGCACAACGCAAGTTGGCGCTGGCGGACGATAACCTTTTAAGACTTAAAGATATAATGACCGAACTTGAGGACAGGGTAGGTCCGCTTAAAATACAAAGCGAAAAAGCCGAAAAGTTTTTGGAACTGGCGGGGCAGAAGAAAAACCTTGAAATAGGTCTTTGGCTTAAAAAATTAAACGATTTTAAAGACGCACTGCGCGCACACGAAAATAAAATGACGGTGTGCGAAGTAAGGTATAACGAGATTGAGGACAGCCTTTCGGAATTTGATGCGGTTACACAGGAAAATTCGGGGCTGTTTACCGAGTATACCGCGGCAATCGAGGAAAAAAGGCAGGGCATATCATCAGGTAACGAGCAAACGGCAGTGTTTGCCGGTAATATTTCGGTTTTGGAAAACGACATAGCGCATAATAATGAAACGCTGCAGCGTGTAAGCACCGAAAAGGAGAGCCTTATTGCCGGCAGCGAGCAGTCGAAACTTGAAATTGAAAGGAACTTGGAAGAAGCGGATAAAATTCTTGCCGAAATAGGCGCACTTAATGAAAGTTTATCGGAACGTGAAAATGAATTAAACAGACTTCTTACCGATTCCGAAGGCTTTTCACGCCAAATTGAGCAACTTAACGCAGAACTTAACGGCCTGTCGGTTGCGGCAGCCGATTTAAAGGTAACGGTGCTTAGCGGCAATGCCGCCGTTGCCGAGATAGACGAGCGCAGTCAGGTACTTGGCGACCTTATTTTAAAACAACGTCAGACGGCAGCACAACTGCAAAAGGAATACGATGAAACAAAAGCGTTTTTGGATAAGACCGTAAAGGCCAAGGAGGAAAGCGAAAACGCGCTGAAGGGATACGAAATGCGTTATGCCGCAAAAAAGGCGGACGGTGACGCGATTAAAACCGAGCTTGACGATATAAGGCTTGATATACAGGCAAAACAGCGTCGTGTGCAGATACTTGAAGACCTCGAAAAAAATATGGAAGGTTTTAATTATTCCGTAAAACAGGTTATGGGCGGCAGCAAAACAGGTACATTGCGCGGCGTTACCGGACCGGTGGCAGGCATTATTAATGTGGATAAAAAGTTTGCCGTTGCGGTTGAGACGGCACTCGGCCCCGCATTACAGCATATTGTTGTTGAAAATGACGCCGACGCCAAACGTGCGATAGAGATGCTTAAAAATTCCAACGCCGGACGCGCGACGTTTTTACCGGTCGCGTCCATAAAGCCGCGCCCCTTTACCGAAAAGGGATTTGAGGATATGTTCGGATATGTCGGTATTGCAAGCGATATTGTAAAATGCGATGAAAAATACCGTGATATTATAAAATATCTTCTCGGCGCAGTGGTAATAACCGAGGATATTGATTCCGCAGTAACCGTATCGCGTAAATTCAACTACCATTTTAAAGTTGTATCGCTCGACGGTCAGGTAATTAACGCAGGCGGCTCAATGACGGGCGGCTCGCTTATAAAAAATGCGGGACTTTTAAGCAGACGTGAGGATATTAAGCGCATAAAATCCGATATAGAAAAACTTTGCGAGAAGGAAAAAACGGTCAGTGACAGGTACGATAAAGCCCTTAACGATATAAGCAAGGCAAACGCGGATATAGTAACGGCGACAGATCTGCTTAAGACCGCAAGCGAGGACGAGATACGCACGGCGTCCGAACTGCACAGAATTGAGGAATTACAGCAAAACGCAGATACACTTATAAAACAGTATACACAGGAAAGCGAAGCGGGCGAAGTACGCAAAAATCAGTTGTTGTCTACCGCAAAAACAGCGCAGGACGAATTGGACGATAACGAAAAGTGCGTTGCGCAGATTCAGGAAAAAATCGAAGCAAATCAGGGCGGCAGGCAATCGCTTGCACAAAGCAGGGAGGAAGTTATCGCCGATATTACAGAAATAAAGCTGGCGGCTTCATCAAAACAAAAAGACAGGGAAAACCTGTTGCTGTTGGCAAAGCAGATTGAAAATTCGCTTGAAAACAGGGACGAAAAAATCGAGCAGCTTAGCGCCGAATATAACGAAATTGTTGAACAAAACGCTAAAAAACAGCAGGATATTGACAGCGTAAAAGCCGCTATTGACGGCATAAAACAGGCTGCCGAAGTTTACGAAAAAGAAATAGAGACACTGACGCAAAAGCGCAATGAAATTGAGAAAAAGAATACCGAAATGCGCACCCTTGAAAAGGAAAAAACACTTGAGAGGGAAAAGATAAGCGGAGAGCTTGCGCGACTTACGGAACGCAAAGAAAATATGCTTGCCGATTACGACAACGTAATAAAACAACTTTATGATGAGTACAACCTTACAAGAAGCGAAGCGGAGTCGCTCGGTATTGAAATAAAGGATGTATCGGCTGCCAAAAAACAACTTTCCGAAATTAAAAGCGGTATAAAAGCACTCGGCAATGTTAATGTCGCCGCTATTGAAGAATACAGGGAAGTTAACGAAAGATACACCTTTATGTCCGAACAGATAGCCGATGTGCAGCAATCCCGTGCGGAACTTTCAAAGCTTATAAATCAGCTTACAAGTCAGATGCAGGAGATGTTTACGGCAGGATTTGCGCGCATAAACGAGTGCTTTTCCAAAACATTTACGGAACTTTTCGGCGGCGGCAGTGCAAGCCTTGTGTTGACCGATCCCGAAAATGTGCTTGAAAGCGGAATTGATATAAACGCAAAACTGCCGGGTAAAAACGTACCCAGTCTTGACGGACTGTCCGGCGGAGAAAAGGCGCTTGTCGCACTGTCCATATACTTTGCGATAATGTTTGTAAATGCGCCGCCGTTCTGCTTTTTGGACGAGGTTGACACAGCGCTTGACGATATAAACGTAGAGCGCTTTGCACGGTATATGAAAAATTCGGGATTTGCAACGCAATTTATATGCGTAACCCACCGCCGCGGTACAATGGAAGCGGCAGATATGCTTTACGGTGTGACAATGCAGGAAAAGGGCGTTACAAAACTGCTGGAACTTAATGTTGCCGAGCTTGAAAAGAAGATTGCTGAAGGAGAAATCTGATGGGATTTTTTGAAAAAATTAAAAACGGACTTGCCAAAACCAGAAATTCGATTGCAAATAACATTAATTCGGTAATAAACAGCTTTACAAAAATAGACGAAGAACTGCTTGAGGAACTTGAAGAAACCCTTATTATGTCCGATATAGGTGCGGTAACCGCAGCAGATATATGCGATAAATTAAGGGCAAAAATAAAGGCGGACGGAATTAAAGATCCGGCACTCATACGCGATGCAATTAAAGAAATAATTACCCAAATGTTAAGCGGCGACAGCAGCACGGATCTATCGCAAAAACCATCGTTTATTATGGTTATAGGCGTAAACGGAGTAGGCAAAACAACCACAATAGGCAAACTGGCTTACCTTTATAAAAATGAAGGCAAAAAAGTCGTTCTCGGTGCAGCGGATACTTTCCGTGCCGCCGCAATAGAGCAGTTGACGGTGTGGGCGCAGCGTGCGGACGCCGCAGTTGTAAGCAGTGTGGCCGGCACCGATCCGGCGTCGGTCGTATTTGATACAATCGCCTCCGCAAAATCAAAGGGCGCGGATGTAATTATTTGCGATACCGCAGGCAGACTGCATAACAAGAAAAACCTTATGGACGAACTTGCAAAAATAAACCGTGTTGCCGCAAGGGAACTGCCGGGAATAAAAAGAGAAACATTTTTGGTGCTTGACGCAACAACAGGTCAAAATGCCGTAAATCAAGCCAAGGAATTCAGCAAAGTAACCGATATAACGGGAATTGTGCTGACGAAACTTGACGGCACGGCAAAGGGCGGTGTTGTAATATCAATTAACAACGAACTTCACATACCGGTTAAATATATAGGCGTCGGGGAAGGCATAGACGATTTACAGCCGTTTGATGCAAAAGTTTTTGCGGACAGCATTTTTGACGGGGAATAATTATGGATTTTTTTATTGCTACAAAAAACAAACATAAATTAGAGGAATTTTCCTCGATTTTTTGCGATCTGGGACACAGACTGCTGTGTGAAAGCGATGTAAGCGGAGATATGCCCGAGGCAGATGAAAACGGCAAAACATTTGAAGAAAACGCGCTTATTAAAGCGAGAGCCGGTATGGAGTTTTCCCATTTGCCTACAGTGGCGGACGATTCGGGACTTTGCGTTGATTATTTAAACGGCGAGCCTGGAATTTATTCCGCAAGATACGCGGGTGAACACGGAGACAGCGATGCAAATAATGCAAAACTGCTTAAAAATCTTGAAGGCGTGCCCAAAGAACAGCGGACGGCGAAATTTGTTTGTGTTATAGCCTGTGTTTTTCCGGACGGCAGACAGTTTACAGTGCGCGGAGAAGTAAAGGGCTATATAGATTTTAAACCGAACGGCAACGGCGGTTTCGGTTATGATCCGCTTTTTGTATCGCAAAGCGGTTGCTTTGGCACTATAAGTCCGCAGGAAAAAAACAAAATAAGCCATCGTGCCGCGGCATCCGCAAAATTCAGGGAAGAAATTAAGAAATATATTTAAAACACAAAGGAGAAAAAATGCTTAAAAGTAAACAAAGGGCGCAGCTGCGCTCGCTTGCAAACGGAATAGATACAATTTTACAAATAGGCAAAACAGGTATTTCCGCGCAAACCTTAAAGCAGGTCGACGACGCGCTGGAAGCGCGAGAACTTATAAAAATACGCACACTTGAAACCGCACCGATGTCCTCAAGACAGGCGGCGGATGAAATTGCCGAAAAAGTAAATGCCGATGTTGTACAGGTAATAGGCAGCAGAATTGTACTTTACAGACAAAGCGTAAACAACAGGAAAATAGTTTTGGTAAAATAATGAAAAATACGGTTATTTTCGGCGGTACGTTTAATCCGCCACACTTGGCACACAGACAAATACTTGAGAGTATATGCGGGCTTGAAGAAACATCGAAAGTGATAGTTATGCCCACAAGCATACCGCCGCATAAAATATGTCCGGATTTGGCGTGCGATGCCGATCGGTACGAAATGTGCCGTCTTGCTTTTTCGGGTATCGAAAATGTTACGGTAAGCGACGCGGAAATACGGCGTGCGGGGAAAAGCTACACTTATGACACGGTATCTGCATTTAAAAAGATATATCCGAATGAACCGCTGTCCATTGTGTGCGGCGGCGATATGGTCGTGAGCTTTACACAGTGGTACAGGTACAAGGAAATTATTAAAACGGCCGATATTATAGCGGTAAGGCGCGTGGGAACGGATAATGCGGAGTTTGACAGTGCGGTAAGCGGACTTTTGAACGAGGGCGCGCGAATTACCGTGCTTAAGAACACGGTTTGCGGCATATCTTCGACCGATATAAGAAAAAATATTAATAATAAAAAATATCTGCTTGAATATCTGGATGAAAAAGTTTATCATTATATAATAGAAAACAAGCTTTATACAGAGGAATAATTATGGATTATCAAAAATACAAGGATATACTGAAAAAGCGGCTTAAGGAAAAAAGATATTATCATTCGCTTTGTGTGGCGGACGAAGCGCTGCGACTTGCAAAAAAATACGGTGCGGACGAAAAGAAGGCGTACTTTGCGGGGCTTTTACACGATATAACAAAAAATGCGCCTGAGTCTGAACATATGGAACTGTTTGAAAAATACGGCATAAAGCCTGACGATATAACTTTATCGACCGAAAAACTGTGGCATGCGGTAAGCGGTGCGGCTTATATTAAGTATGTGCTTAAAATTGAGGACGAAGACATTATAAGCGCAGTGCGGTATCACACAACGGCAAGGGCGAATATGACTCTGCTTGAAAAAATACTGTATATTGCGGATTTTACCTCTGCCGACCGCGATTATGACGATGTTGAAATAATGCGGCAAAAAGCCGACGAATCACTGCAGGCGGCTATGGTTTACGCAATGTCATACACTATTAAAGAACTTGTGGATAAAGGAAGCCAAATACATCCTGATACCGTAGCGGCGTACAATCAGGTTATTAAGGGAGATGTTTAAATGGAAGCAAAAGAAATTTTAAAGGTGGCGGCAAACGCCCTTAATGATAAAAAAGCGATAAATTTGAGTGCGCTTAAAGTCGATGATCTGACCGTAATTACCGAATATTTTTTGTTGGCAAGCGCAACTTCTTCCACGCATGTGCGCGCATTGGCGGACGAAGTTGAATTTAAACTGTCGCAGGCAGGCGCTGCGGTACACCATATAGAAGGTAAAAGCACGGGTTGGATATTGCTTGATTACGGCAGTGTAATAATACACGTTTTCAGCCGCGAGGCAAGAGAGTTTTATAATCTTGATAAAATGTGGAATGACGCGCAGGCGGTTGCACTGGACGAAATACTTACAAGCGAACAGGAGAATTGATATGAAATACGATTATTCCGCTATAGAAAAAAAGTGGCAGAATGTATGGGATGAAAAACAGACTTTTGCCGCAAAAAACAATTCGGACAAACCGAAATTTTATGCGTTGGTTGAATTTCCTTATCCTTCGGGACAGGGCTTGCATGTAGGACATCCGCGCTCTTACACGGCACTTGATATAGTTGCGCGAAAAAAGAGATTGCAGGGTTTCAACGTGCTGTATCCTATGGGTTGGGACGCTTTCGGTCTGCCGACGGAAAACTACGCGATAAAAAACCATATACACCCCGAAACGGTTACAAAGCAAAACATTGCCCATTTTAAAGAACAGCTTAAATCCCTTGGTTTTTCGTTCGATTGGAGCAGGGAGATAAATACAACAGATCCGTCTTATTATAAATGGACACAGTGGATATTTTTACAGCTTTATAAAAACGGACTTGCCTATAAAAAGGAAATGTCGGTAAACTGGTGTACATCCTGCAAATGCGTACTTGCAAACGAGGAAGTTGTAAACGGCGTTTGCGAGCGCTGCGGCAGCGAAGTGGTACATAAAGTTAAAAGTCAGTGGATGCTGCGTATTACCGATTATGCGCAAAAGTTGCTTGACGGATTGGACGGCGTTAACTTTATTGACCGTGTAAAGACGCAGCAGCGCAATTGGATAGGCCGTTCCACCGGTACGCAAATAAAGTTTGAAACTTCGGCAGGGGATAATTTTGAGGTTTATTCCACCCGTGCGGATACGCTTTTCGGCGTTACCTATGTTGTAATTTCGCCGGAGCATCCCATTATTGAAAAATGGGCGGATAAAATTAAAAATCTTGACGAAGTCAGAAAATATCAGGCAGACTCCGCCAAAAAATCGGACTTTGAACGTACCGAAATCAATAAGGATAAAACAGGCGTACGCCTTGACGGTGTTGTTGCGATAAACCCCGTAAATAAAAAAGAAATACCGATATTTATTTCGGATTATGTACTTATTTCTTACGGCACAGGCTGTGTTATGGGTGTTCCGGGACACGATCAGCGTGACTGGGATTTTGCGACAAAATTCGGTCTGCCTATAATTGAGGTTGTGTCGGGCGGAGATGTTACAAAACAGGCTTATACCGAGTGTGAAACCGGAACATTGGTTAATTCCGGATTTTTGGACGGACTGAGCGTAGACGAGGCAAAGGTTAAAATTGCCGACTGGCTTATAAGCAACGGCCTCGGCGAAAAAAAGATAAACTACAAATTGCGCGACTGGGTATTTTCCCGTCAGCGTTATTGGGGCGAACCTATTCCCATGGTGCATTGCGAAAAATGCGGATATGTACCCATTGATGAGAGCGAACTGCCGCTTTTGCTGCCGAATGTGGATTCTTACGAGCCTACCGATAACGGCGAATCTCCGCTTGCAAAAATGACGGATTGGGTAAATACAACTTGTCCGAAATGCGGCGGAAAAGCCGAAAGGGAAACCGATACAATGCCGCAGTGGGCAGGATCGTCCTGGTATTTCTTAAGATACTGCGATCCGCATAACGATAAGGAACTTGCAAGCAAACAGGCGCTTGAATACTGGCTGCCGGTAGATTGGTACAACGGCGGAATGGAGCATACAACGCTGCATTTGCTTTACAGCCGTTTTTGGCATAAATTCCTTTACGATATCGGTGTTGTTCCCACACCCGAACCGTACGCGAAACGTACAAGCCACGGTATGATTTTGGGCGAAAACGGCGAAAAGATGTCAAAATCACGAGGAAATGTTGTAAATCCCGATGACATTGTAAGGGATTACGGAGCCGATACAATGCGCCTTTATGAAATGTTTATAGGCGATTTCGAAAAGGCTGCTCCGTGGAGTTCGTCCTCAATTAAAGGCTGTAAGCGCTTTCTTGAAAGAGTGTGGAGCTTGACTGACAATATGGTTGACGGCGGTTACCGCAGTGATATTGAAGGTGAAATGCACCGCACGATAAAGAAGGTAACGCAGGATATAGAAGAACTTAAAATGAACACGGCAATAGCTTCGCTTATGTCGCTTTTAAATACCTTCTCCGCAAAAGGTAATATAACAAAGGAAGAATTCCGTACCTTTATAATCCTGCTTAATCCGTTTGCTCCGCATATAACAGAGGAACTGTGGGTAAAATGCGGATTTGAGGGAATGTTAAACGAAACCGCATGGCCGCAGTATGACGAATCGAAATGCGCGGAAACAACGGTGCAAATACCTGTGCAGATTAACGGTAAAGTGCGCGCGCGTATTGACGTTACCGCAGATATTTCGACACAGCAGGCAATAGACACCGCCAAGGCCGACGCGGTTATTAAAAAGGAACTTGACGGCAAAACGATTGTTAAGGAACTTTATGTGCCTAAAAAAATAATAAATATTGTTGTAAAGCCGTAGTACAATTTATGCTGTAATATCCTCGGTTTTGGCAAAAACCGAGGATATGTTACACATATTTTTTTGAGAATAAAGAAAAAAGTATTGACAATACTTAAATTGGTTGATATAATATACGAGTCGCATATTTGATCCATTAGCTCAGCTGGCAGAGCACTTGACTTTTAATCAAGGTGTCCGGGATTCGAATTCCCGATGGGTCACCAAAAGAAACTTCGCATTTTTTGCGGAGTTTCTTTTTATTATTGCTTCGTTTAAAAAAATCCAACCGTTTCACAAACGGTTATTATTGTTAAATTGACAAATTATATAAAGGATTATATAATATTAAATTAGTACTGTTATCAGCAAGATTTTGTATATAAAGGACATTTATAATGAGGGAAATTATTTCCGTAATACGCGCAGCGGTTTGCTTTTTCTTTTTGCGTATAAAATGCAGAATAAAAAATACGGGTAAAATCGCTTCCGCGGGATTTAAAGTATTTAAAGCACAAACAAAATATGCCTTAAGTGTAGCGTCGCCCTATTTTCGCGCACTTAAAAGCAAGTGGTTTATAATTTGGGGCGCGATAAGTGCCGCGCTTATAATAGCCGCGGCGGTACTTATTAATATGACGGCGCACTATTGTCTGGTTTATTACGGCGACGAGCCTGTAGGCTATGCAAGAAGTACAAATTCGGTAGAGGCCACGGTGCAGGCGCTTAAAAACGAATTTACCGATTTTGACGAGGTACAGACCGACCTTGAAAACGTGTACGCACATGAGCTGCAGACTTCAAACCTCTTTCTTAACTGTCTTAACAAAAAACAGCTTAAGGACGCAATAATAAACGTGTGTAAATCGCTTTGCTACTCAAACAGCGTGTATATAGACGGGAATCAGGTGCTTACTTCCACAAGTTCGGTTACGGTCAACAATGCCGTGAACGATTTTAGGGACGACAGGATAGCCCTTGCCGGAGAAATAAAAAAGGATTATACTTCCTGTGAAGTGGAGTGGCTTAACGGGCTTGAAATTAAAAAGGAATGTGTACCGGTAAGCACCGTTATAAAGGAAAATATATACGATACTTTGTACAGCATACTTGAAAGTGATGCGCAGTACCGTATAACTTGTGTACAAACCGAAACAACATATACACCTTATATAACAGTCTATACCCGCAACGATTCGCTGGAATCCGGAGAGAGATATATAATACAGGAAGGCGTAAACGGTGAAAAGCAGGTTGAAAAACGGCTTGTAATAGAAAACGGTATGGTGATTGAAAACCGTACGCTTGAGGAAAAAACCGTTAAACGTGCGGTAACATGCAAGGTTGAAATAGGAAACGGCGATTACGGAAATCTTGACAGCCATATTGCACTTAAACTGCCGACAGAAGGTACGGTTTCGTCATCTTACGGCGGCAGGAGCGATCCCTTTACGGGAAAACAGGCATATCATAACGGTATGGACATTGCGGCGCCCACCGGTACGCCGATAATTGCGGCGGCGGGCGGAAAGGTCGTACAGGCTTCAAACACCGGCAACGGATTCGGAAACTGTGTTGTTATTGAGCATTATCCGGGTTTTCGCACGCTTTACGGGCATTGCTCCAAACTGCTTGTAAATGTAGGAGATTACGTTAATGCAGGGGATTTGATTGCACTTGTGGGTTCTACCGGACGTTCAACAGGTCCGCATTTGCATTTTTCCATAATAATTGACGGTCAGTATACCGATCCTACGGTTTATTTTTAATGCATTTTAATAATGATGTGAATTAAACAAAAAAGCCGTACTTAAAAGTACGGCTTTAATTTATAATATTTACGGCTTGCAAACTTTGCAGGGTGAATATCCGTCGGCGATAAGTTTTTCTCTGTTGCGGCTCTCATCTTTGCTTTCGTCTTTTAGTTCCTTTGCATACCTGCAGGTTTCCAAATGAAATTTACCCGATGATGTATTGACTATGTAAAGCGTTTGAGTGTCGGACTGTTCCGTTTCGTCGGTGTTCGGCTCGGTTTTATATCCGTTTACCGTATTTTGTGTGTTTTTATCGGGTAGAATTACCGTTTGCTTCACTTCGGCATCTCCTTTGCAACTGCAAAATGCAAGACACAAAGTGAAACATAATAACATTATTTTAACAAAACGCATAAAACCACTTCCGAAACCAAATTATATTACAAAAAAAGTTATAAATCAACAAAAAAGGAAAAAATATGATGACCGAAAAGAAAAAAGAACTTAAAAAGAAGGCAAACACATTGCCGTTGCTGCCGGGTGTGTATATTATGAAGGACGCAAAGGGAAATATTATATACATCGGCAAAGCGATTAAGTTGAAAAATCGCGTTACGCAATATTTCGGATCACCGTTAAACCATACGCAGAAAGTACGCCAAATGACGTCTAATGTAGATGATTTTGAATATGTTGTCTGTGACAGCGAATTTGAGGCGCTGACGCTTGAAAACTCGCTTATAAAGCAGCATATGCCGAAATATAACATACTGCTTAAGGATGACAAAGGCTACCATTATGTTCGTATAACAAAGGAAAAATGGAGAAGAATACAGGCAGTTAAAAATAATTCCGGTACGGGCACTTTTATAGGTCCGTTTAATTCGGGCAAAGTAGTAAGGGAAACTGTGGAGCAGGCACAGCGGATTTTTAAACTGCCTAATTGCAACCGCAATTTCGAAAAGCCGTCGAAACCCTGCCTTAATTACCATATAGGTATTTGCAGCGCACCCTGCAGGAACAAAATTAAAATTGAAGAATACAACGAATCGGTTGATGCCGCGGTTGATTTTATTAAAAAGGGCGGAATAGGCGCGCAGGATATTAAACGTCTTGAAGAACAGATGAATACCGCTGCCGATGCCCTTAATTTTGAATATGCCGCAAAACTCAGGGATAGGATAAACTCTTTAAAACGCATTGCACAAAAGCAAAAAGTAATTACGTCGGATACATACAGACACGACTGCTTTGCGAGTGCTATGAGCGGCGATAAAGTATGCGTGGAGGTATTTACATTCAGCGGCGGTCATTTATCCGACCAAAATAATTTTATTTTTGACAGCATAGGAAGCAGGGGCGAATTGTACAGCGAGTTGCTGCCGCAGTATTATGCCGAGCGCGAGGTGCCGAAAGAACTGCTTTTGGACGAAATGCCTGACGGGGAGGATGCCGTTACGCAGTGGCTGAATGAAAAAAGCGGACACACGGTTACCCTGACAGTCCCCAAAATAGGCGATAAACGACGGCTTGTGGAAATGTGTACGGCAAACGCGGCGGAACACTTATCGCATATTATAGAGCGCAATATGTACGAAACAGCTGCACTTGACGAACTGGGAAAACTGCTTGGAATTGTGCCGCCGAGGTATATAGAATCTTACGATATTTCAAATATTTCGGGCGCGGAAAATGTCGCCGGAATGGTAGTATTTAAGGACGGCAGACCGTGCAGGGAAAATTACAGGAAGTTTAAAATCAAAAGTTTTGTAGGTCAGGACGACTATCGTTCCATGGCGGAGGTACTTGACAGGCGGTTGTGCGAATATGAAAAAGGGACGGATCCGGCTTTTTCGGTCCTGCCCGACCTTATTTTGCTTGACGGCGGACGCGGACAGCTTTCCGCTGTAATGCCTGTGCTGGCAAAACACGGCGCGGATATTAAAATTTTCGGTATGGTTAAGGACAGCAAACACCGCACCGACGCCATTGCGGCACAGGGCGGCAACATTGTAATAAAGTCAAACCGCAGTGCTTTCAGGCTTGTAACACAAATACAGGACGAAGTACACAGGTTTGCGATAAGTTTCCACAAAAACCGCAGAAGCCGTTCTATGACGGCGTCCGTGCTTACCGAAATATCCGGAATAGGACCGAAAAAGGCGGCAGCGCTTTTTAAGCATTTTAAATCAATTAAGAATATAAAGCAGGCCGACGCACAGTCCCTTTGCAGTGTAAAAGAAATAAATAAAACCGATGCCGAAAACATTATAAATTACTTCGGCAAAGATGCCGATTAAATTTTATCGTGGCTGTAAAATGCAACTTTTACAGCCACGATATTTTATCTGGTTAAGTTTTTCATCCAATTATATTTACGTATTTTAAAAAATGCGGGAATGCATTTTAATATTTGGTCGCTTTTAAGTGCCAGATAAACAACCCATGGCGGCGCACCGAGAAGGGAAGTAATTATACCGAGAGGAATTACCACACCGAATACAAATGCAGTGTCGTTTTTAAGCACAAAACTTACATCGCCGCCGGATTTTACGAGTCCCAACAGACAGGGGCACTGATAACATGTGCCGATACAGGTAAAACACAGCACCGTTATAAACTGCCGCGAATAGAAAACGGCACCGTCCGTAATATTGTAAAGCGATATAAAAGGATCGCGTATAATAAAAAACAGCAGTCCGGTGCAAACACCGAAAATAATAAAAAGAATTTGTACGGTGCGTGAGTATTCTTTGATTTTTGAAAGATCTCCGGAGCCGACGGTTTTTCCTATAATTATGCCTACGGCACCCGCAAGCCCGTTCATGCCCACATACATAAGCGAATTTACGGTGTTTGCAAGGCTTACACCGGTTATTACATCGCTTTGCAGGTGTCCTAAAATAATGCTGTTTGCAAACAGATTTATTCCCCAAACAAGTTGTCCTGCAACAAGGGGAGTTCCGTAACGCACAAAATCCTTTAAAATAGGAATATACGGATGTAACATTTCGCGGAATTTAAAGCATAGTTTTTTGTCCGCAAATTTTACATAAATAAAAATTATAACCGTTTCGCATATTCTTGCAATAAGCGTGGCAATTGCCGCACCGCGCACTCCCAGCTCCGGGAATCCCGCTTTGCCGAATATGAGCATATAATTAAGCGTAATGTCGATTATCAGCGAACACAGCGACACCGTCATACCTATTTTTGCTGATTCCACACTGCGCATTGCGGCTATAAGAGCCTGTGTTATGCAAAAGAATACATACGAAGCGCATACGGCGGACAAATATTCAACGCCGCTTTTTATAACCTGTTCGTCATTTGTAAATATGCCTATTACCGCATTCGGAAACAACGCGCAAACAAATGTGAAAACAGCGCCGAGTATCACGGAAAACGTCATTCCGACAGACACGGTGCGGCGTATGTTTTGCACGTCGCTTTTGCCCCAGTACTGCGAGGAAATAAGTAATATGGCAGCTTCAATACCGGCGCTTAAAACCTGCAAAACGGTTTGCACTTGGCCTGCCATATATACTCCCGATACGGCATTGTCCCCAAGGGAACCTATCATAAGATTATCCGCAAGACTTACGCTGTATGTTATAAGGTTTTGCACTATCATGGGAACGGCAAGGTATATTAAGTTTTTGTAGAATTTCTTTTCTTTTGTAAGTATCATAATATCAACCCGCGCACAGTGTAAATTCGGCAAATGGACTTTCCATACCGAGTTTAACACCGACGGATTTAAAAATCAAGTCGTTGTTGATTTTTAATGCGATATATATTAATATATACAGGTATTAACAATAAAAGGAAATGTGAAAAAGTGAAGAACAGACTTATAGGCGACAGAAAATTTTACGCCAGAGTTTTGGCACTTGCAGTGCCTATTATGATACAAAACGGTATAACAAATCTTGTAAGTATGCTGGACAATATTATGGTGGGCAGGATAGGTACCGTGGAAATGACCGGCGTTGCGGTTACAAACCAGCTTATATTTGTTTTTAATCTCTGCATATTCGGCGCGGTGTCGGGTGCAGGTATATTCGGTGCGCAGTTTTACGGCAACGGCGATACAAAGGGCGTCCGCGACACATTCAGATTTAAGGTGCTTTTTTGCACGGCTGTCAGCATTATAGGTATTGCCGTACTGTACTTTTACGGACAGCCGCTTATAAATCTGTATTTGCGCGGCGAGGGAGAAACGGACGCCGCACAGGCAAGTTACGCCGTTGCAAGAGAATATATGAATGTAATGCTTGCAGGTCTTATTCCGTATGCACTGGTACAATGCTATTCAAGTACTCTGCGGGAGACAGATAATGCCGTTTTGCCGATGGTTGCGGGCGTTATAGCCGTTGCGGTAAATCTGTCGCTTAATTATGTGCTTATATTCGGCAATTTCGGCGCGCCTAAAATGGGTGCAAAGGGTGCTGCCGTGGCAACCGTGATTTCAAGATTTGCGGAACTTGCCACTGTAGCCGTGTATACAAGAATTAAGGCGGATAAAAATAAATTTATTATCGGCGCATACAAAAGCATTAAAGTGCCGGCGGCGCTTGTTAAGGACATAACAGTGCGCGGTATGCCGCTTATGGTAAACGAAACTTTGTGGGCGGCAAGTGTTGCGGTGCTTAACCAGTGTTATTCGGTGCGCGGATTGACGGCGGTTGCGGCGAATAACATATGCCAGACCTTTTTTAACGTGTTCTCGGTTGCGTTTATGGCTGTAGGCGCCGCAATAGGTATAATACTCGGGCAGATACTCGGCTCCGGCGATACGGACAGAGCCAAAGATACAGCCGCAAAACTTATGGCATTTTCGGTAATGGTAAGCGTTGCGGTATCCGCTGTATATTTTATTGCGGCAGAGTTTATACCATCGCTTTACAATACAAATGACGAAGTAAGACGGCTGGCGGCCTCGCTTATGCGTATAAGCGCGTTAATAATGCCGCTTGACGCGTTTGCAAACGCATCTTACTTTACAATACGCTCCGGCGGTAAGGTTTTTATAACATTTTTGTTTGACAGCGTGTTTATGATGGCGATTTCGGTACCCGTTGCGTTTGTACTCAGCCGTTGCACATCGCTTTCGGTACTTTACCTTTATGCAATATGCCAATCGTTGAGTTTTATTAAAGATGTAATAGGCTATATTTTTGTTAAAAACGGTTCGTGGGCAAGGAAAATTGTTGATGTGTAAATCGTCAAAATAATTGACTTTAATGCTTATATAATGTAAAATATAAAAGAAAAAATATTAGGATGTGTTGTTATGGAACCTGCTTATAAAAGAGTTTTAATTAAACTGTCGGGCGAAGCGCTTGCCGGCAGTAAGGGTACCGGTATTGATTTTGATATAGTATTATCGGTTTGTAAAAGTATTAAAAAATGTGTTGATATGGGCGTACAGGTTGCAATAGTTGTCGGCGGCGGCAATTTCTGGCGCGGACGCTCAAGCGGTCAGATGGACCGTACAAGAGCCGACCATATGGGTATGCTTGCAACGGTTATAAACGCGCTCGGTCTTGCGGACGGACTTGAACAGGTAGGCCTTACCGCAAGGGTTGAAACAGCTATAGAAATGCGTCAGATAGCAGAGCCGTATATACGCAACCGTGCGGTACGCCATCTTGAAAAGGGCAGAGTTGTGGTATTCGGCTGCGGTACGGGCAATCCCTTCTTTTCGACCGATACAGGCGCCGCTTTACGCGCTGCGGAAATAGGCGCAGATATAATATTTAAGGCAACTAATGTTGACGGCGTTTACGACAGCGATCCGAAAACAAATCCCAATGCGGTTAAATTCGACAACATTTCCTATATAGATGTACTGAACAAGGGACTGCATGTAATGGACTCTACTGCGGCATCGCTTTGTATGGATAACAACATACCGATTTTGGTATTTAATCTTGACGATCCGGATAATATAGTAAAGGCAATGCAAGGTCAAACAATAGGCACTGTGGTAAGTGCAGAGTAACGAAAGGAAAGGTAACTTTATGAACGAACTTCTTAAATTAACAGAGGAAAAAATGGGTAAAACCATCGATTCGCTCGACCGCGAATATAAATCGGTAAGGGTTGGCAGAGCTACACCGGCTGTACTTGACAGAATAACGGTTGATTATTACGGTGTGCCCACCCCGATACAGCAAATGGCTGCCGTTTCCGTACCGGAACCGCGTATGCTGCAAATTCAGCCGTGGGATGTTTCCACACTTAAGGAAATTGAAAAGGCTATTCAGGTATCGGATATAGGCATAAATCCGCAAAATGACGGCAGGGTTATCCGTCTTGTTTTTCCGCCCCTTACGGAAGAACGCAGACGCGACATTGTAAAAGATGTACACAAAACGGCGGAAGAAAGCAAAGTTGCAATAAGAAACCTGCGCAGAGATGCGATTGAAAAGCTTAAAGCCATGAAAAAGAATTCGCAGATAACCGAGGACGATCAGGCTAACGGCGAAAAGAAAATTCAAAATCTTACCGATAAATTCTGCAAAGAGGCTGAGGATTTGGCTGATTTAAAGGAAAAAGAAATATTGGAGATTTAAAAAAATACCATCAGGTACGCCTGGTGGTTTTTTGAAAGGTAATGTTATGTTTTTTAAAAAGAAAACCGTTATACCGGACACGGTGCCGACACACATAGCCATTATTATGGACGGCAACGGCAGATGGGCAAAAAAACGCGGTCTGCCGAGGAATGCGGGACATGCGGCGGGCTCAAAAACCTTTAAGGCCATAGCAAGATACTGCAATAAAATAGGCGTCAAGCACCTTACTGTTTATGCATTTTCTACTGAAAACTGGAAACGTCCCAAAGAGGAAGTTGACGGTATAATGAATATTTTAAGGGATTATTTAAAGGATTCCAAAAACTACATAAAAGAAAACATTATGCTTAAGTTTATAGGCGACCGTACACCGCTGCCGGACGATATAAAACAGCTTATGCTGACTGCCGAGGACGACAGCAAAAACGCGACAGGTCTTTGTTGTTACATCGCCGTCAATTACGGCGGCAGGGACGAAATTGTTCATGCCGTACGCAAAATTGCGGCAAGCGGAATTTCGCCCGATGATATAACCGAGCAGACTGTAAGCGACAACCTATATACAAATTATTATCCCGATCCCGACCTTGTAATAAGGCCGAGCGGGGAACAGCGCCTTTCAAATTTTCTTATATGGCAGTCTGCTTATTCGGAATTTTGGTTTTCCGATGTACTGTGGCCGGATTTTAAACCGCAGCATATTGATGAGGCCATAGCCGAATATAACAAACGTAACAGAAGATACGGGGGAGTATAGAGATGCTCAAACGCACTATTTCGGGATTTGTCCTGTCGGTGATTTTTGTCGGGGCTTTGCTGTTAAACAAAGTTACGCCGATAATAACGGTATCGTTTTTTTGCATAGTAAGCGCGATTGCCGTGTACGAAATGCTTTACAACACACACATAATTAAACGCAAGTTTATTGTGGTTTGCTGTATGGTATATTCCGTTGCGGCTTGCGCACTTTATTGCTTTAAGATTGATAATGTTTATTACATTACCGTTTTGCATATACTTCTTACTGCGGCATTTTCCCTCGCTTTTCACAGGGAAAACGACTACACCCATATAGCCGCAATGCTTTCTTTCCCCATTGTGCTACCGTTTGGATTTGCGTGCATATATAATCTTTTTAACATATACGGAATAGCATATATACTGTTCGCCCTTAATTTTTCCTCCGTTTGCGATGTAGGTGCTTATCTTGTGGGAAGCGCTTTAGGCAAGCATAAGATGTGTCCGGAAATCAGTCCTAAAAAGACGGTTGAAGGTGCTGTCGGCGGAATAGTAAGCAGTATGCTTATAACTGTGGTAATAGTTGCGATATTCTCTATTTGGCAGGATTTAATAAAGTTGCTTATAATTACGCCGTTTATGTGCGGTATCGGTATGATGGGTGACCTTTTCGCTTCGGTAATAAAGCGAAGCGTAGGCATAAAGGATTACGGCATTTTAATACCCGGACACGGCGGAATAATGGACAGGTTTGACAGCATACTTTTAATTGCTCCGGCATTTATAATGCTGCTGCATTTGGCAGAGGTTATTGTATGAAAAATATTGCGATTTTCGGCTCTACCGGTTCTATAGGCACACAGGCGCTTGAAGTTGTAAGGCAGTGCGGATATAATGTGACCGCGCTTACCGCCGGCAAAAATGTTTCTTTAATTGAGAAACAGGCAAGGGAATTTAAACCGCGGACTGTGGTGCTGGCGGACAAAACTGCGGCGAATGATTTAAAAATTAAGTTGGGAGATACAGATATTGATGTGCTGGGCGGCGCAGAGGCTATTGAGTATACCGCTGCGCAAACGCAGTGCGATATTATGCTTAACGCCATAGTGGGTATAGCCGGACTGCGACCGACGCTGGCGGCGGTTAATTCGGGCAAAGATATAGCCCTTGCAAATAAGGAAACGCTGGTTACGGGCGGAGAACTTGTAAAAAAAGCGGTAAGGGACAACAATGTCAGGCTCTTACCGGTTGACAGCGAACATTCTGCAATTTTCCAGTGCCTTCAGGGTGTACCGCAGGGCAGGCTTGCAAAAATATTACTTACTGCGTCCGGCGGTCCGTTTTTCGGTAAGCACACAAGCGAACTCGCCGACGTTAAAAAAGAACAGGCGCTCAAACATCCAAACTGGTCAATGGGCGCTAAAATTACAATAGATTCCGCAACACTTATGAACAAGGGACTTGAGGTTATAGAGGCGGTGCATCTGTTTGATGTAAAACCTTCGCAAATAGAAGTGTTGGTACACAGGCAAAGTATTGTACATTCGGCGGTGGAACTTACCGACGGCGCGGTTATAGCGCAGCTCGGTACACCTGATATGCGGCTGCCTATTCAGTATGCGCTGACCTATCCCGACCGTGCAAATTCCTACGGGAACAGACTTGATTTATTTAAAACGGGTACGCTTACATTCGAAAGGCCCGATACAGATACTTTCCGCTGCTTAAAATTATGTATTGACGCAATAAATGCGGGCGGATTAAAACCGACGGCCGCAAACGGCGCAAATGAGGAAGCGGTTAAACTGTTTTTGGAGGATAAAATCGGCTTTTTGCAGATAGCCGATATGGTTGAAAATGCAATTTCTGCACAGAATAATGTTGAGCATTTTACTTTGGAAGATATTTTTGAAGCCGATGCCGCCGCAAGAGAATGTGTGCGCAGGGCGGCGTGTTTGCGATAATCGAAAAGAGGGATTACTATTTCTGCTTTTTTAAATACACTTGGTAATATATGGCCGTATGTTGTTGCGGTAATGATGTTTATTGTGCTTATTATTATACACGAGTTCGGACATTTTATTGCGGCAAAAGCCATGGGAGTACGCGTTAATGAGTTTGCGGTGGGTTTCGGTCCTAAGTTGTTTTCCTTTACAAAGGGCGAAACAAAATACGCCGTTAATTTAATACCGCTGGGCGGATATTGCGCTATGGAAGGCGAGGACGAAAGCAGTGCGGACGACAGAGCCTTTTGTAATAAAAAAGCATGGCGCAGGTTTATAATAGTTGCCGCCGGCGCAGTATTTAATTTAATTTTGGGATTTTTGCTGGTTGCGGTATCATTGATACCGGGGGACAGATTTTCCACCACAACCGTAGCGCAGTTTGCCGACAATGCCGTAAGCAGCGGCTACGGACTTGAAGTAGGGGACAAAATCGTAAATGTTGACGGCAGACATATTTACACAACTTACGATTTAAGTTATGCTTTTACCGGAATTTCGGACGGAACGGTAGATATGACGGTTGTGCGCGACGGCGAGAAAAAGACGCTGCACGATGTTAAATTCAGCACAGAGTCCGTAGACGGTGTTGACTATATATCGGTCGATTTTTGGGTTTACGGACAGAAAAAGACATTTGCGACCTTTATATCACAAACATTTAAAATGTCGTTTTCCTATGTACGCGTCGTTTGGTTTTCTCTTGTGGACCTTATAGCAGGCAGATTCGGACTTAATGCGGTGTCGGGCCCGGTGGGAATTACGGCTGCGGTAGGCGGTGCGGTAAAACAGGGATTCTCGAATCTGTGGCCTATAATGGCGCTTATTTCAATAAATTTGGGTATATTCAATTTATTACCCATACCTGCGCTTGACGGCGGACGGCTGCTTGTAATATTCTGCGAGATGGTTTTCCGCAAAAAACTTCCGCAAAAAACAGAGAGCATTATCCACACCGTAGGATTTATAATATTGCTTGCATTTATGATATTAATTGTATTTAAAGATGTTTTTAAACTTATAAGAGGGTAAAAGATGTATACACGGTTTAATACAAAAAAAGTTAAAGTCGGTAATATTTATATAGGCGGCGGCGAACCGGTTGCGGTACAGTCAATGCTTAATGTAATATCAACCGATACACAAGGCAATGTAAAACAGGCAAAACAGTTAGAACAGGCAGGCTGCGATATTATCCGTGTTTCGGTGCCGGATGCGGCGGCGGTAAAACTTATTGAAAAAATAAAAGAAGATGTGCAAATACCGCTTGTGGCGGATATACATTTTGATTACCGACTGGCGCTTGAAAGTGTTGCCGCAGGAGTCGATAAAATACGTATAAATCCCGGAAATATAGGCGATGAAGCAAACATTAAAAAGGTTGCGGACGCCTGCAGGCAAAAAAATATACCTATAAGAATAGGCGTAAATTCCGGCTCGCTTGAAAAGCATATACTTGCAAAATACGGCGGTCCCACGCCGCAGGCAATGGTTGAAAGCGGACTGTACCATGTAAAACTGCTTAATAAATTCGATTTTGACGACATTGTGCTGTCGCTTAAAACTTCGGATGTGCGTATGACCTATGATACATACGTTTCCGCCGCGCAACAGTGCGATTATCCGTTGCATTTAGGCGTTACCGAGGCAGGAACGCGGGAGATGGGCATAATGAAATCCTCTGCCGCAATGGGCGGCCTTTTGCTGCGCGATATAGGTGATACCATACGCGTTTCCCTTACCGATAATCCCGTAAACGAGGTTGCCGCAGGCAAAAATCTTTTGCGTGCGGTGGGACTAAAGAACGATGGAATTAAATTTATATCCTGCCCCACCTGCGGCAGGACCAAAATAGACCTTATAAATATTGCAAAACAGGTTGAAGAAAAATTACAGAATGTGGATAAAAACATAACCGTTGCAATAATGGGATGCGTTGTAAACGGCCCCGGGGAAGCATCGAGAGCCGATATAGGTATAGCCGGCGGCGACGGCTGTGCGGTGCTTTTTAAAAAGGACGGTACAAAGCGTAAAATAGCTGAAAAAGATATAATAGACGAATTAATGTCGGAAATAAATAAAATGTAGTCGGAGTTTAAACATGACGTCGAGAAAACTAAAGGATCTATTTGAAAATTTACCGCAGACCGCGCCGACAATAGCGCAGGCAAATCTGGTTTCCTGCAGCGTGGATGACGACCGCAATTTTAAAGCGGAACTGTTTTCGGATACTTACATATCCGCTGCGGAAGCGAATACCGCCAAAGAGTTGATATTAAAAAATTTTTCCCTTGCAAGCGCGGCTTTTAAAATAAAATATGCAAAAGATGCGCTGTGCCTTGATGCCGTACGGGACACGGTGGCTTTTGTGCGTGCCAAAAACGCCCGTCTTAACGGATATTTTGACGGTGCGGTGTACACCTTGGACGGCGGGAAATTAGATATTTGCCTTAAATACGGCGGCTACGATACTATAACGGATTGCGACTTTGTCACAAAATTTTCGGATGTTTTGAAAGATACCTTCGATGTCACACTTGACGTTACATTTTCAGGCCAAAAGGATAATATTGAAATACCGGTAAGCGCTGCTCCGGCACCGTTAATGCGTAAGAAGAACAACGAGGTACAGAATTCCGACAAGCCGCAGCCGACACCCGCCGCGGAAGAAAGAGTAAACTACGATTATAAACCGAAAGATAACTTGCCGGTTTACCTTGAAAGCGCAAAGTTGTTTTACGGCAGACGCATAAATACGGCGGTTACAAAAATTATAGACCTTGTGCCGCCGGATAATCCGGGCGAAAAGGTCGCCATAAGTGTATGGGGCGAGGTTTTCGGAGTTGAGACCAAGCAGATAAACACCCGACGCGGACCGATGCTGCTTGTTAAATTCAGCTTCAGCGATTACACCAACTCTCTTAATGCGGCAATGTTTGTGGATATGGACAAAAAGGATAAAATGAAACCGCTTAAGGACGGCGTTTTTGCAGTTGTAAACGGCGACTATGCTTACGATAAGTATTCGGGAGAATTTACGGTTACGGTAACTGCATTGGCATCCCTTACACCGTATGAGGAAAAGGACGAATACGAGGGTGAGAAACGAATAGAACTTCACTGCCATACAAATATGTCGGCGAAGGACGCGGTATCGGGTGCCGGCGATATTATTAAACAGGCGTATAAGTGGGGACACAAGGCAATAGCCATTACCGACCACGGCGTTGTACAGGCATATCCGGAAGCGGCGGCGGCCGTAAAGGGCATACGCAAATCGGGCGGAGAATTTAAGGTTATTTACGGTGTTGAGTCTTACTTTGCGGATGATACGCTCGGCGAAACCGACTTTACAAAACTGCAGCGATACCACCAGATAATTCTTGTTAAAAATCTTACGGGACTTAAAAATCTTTATAAAATCGTATCAAGCGCACATTTAAAAAGTTTTTATAAGCGACCGCTTACTTTACGCAGCGTGCTTGAAAAGTACAGGGAAGGGCTTATAATCGGCTCTGCCTGCGAGCAGGGAGAACTTTACCGCGCGATAGTTGACGGCAAAGACCATGATGAACTTGTGCGTATTGCATCTTTTTACGATTATCTTGAAATTCAGCCGCTTGGCAATAATGAGTTTATGGTGAGAGAGTCGGCTGTTGTACGTACCGACAAAAAGACAGGCGCCGTTAAGGAAAACAGGTTTAAACATGTAACGAGCCTTGAAGTAATAAAAGACTTTAACCGCAAGGTTGTGGAAATTGCGGACGAGCTTGGCAAGCCGGTAGTCGCCACGGGCGATGTGCATTTTCTTAAAAAAGACGACGCGATAATAAGAAAAATACTTATGGCAGGGCAGGGGTTTGACGATTTTGACAATCAGGCGCCGCTTTATCTTAAAACCACTGCCGAAATGCTTGCCGATTTTGATTATTTCGGTGACAGGGCAAAGGAATTTGTAATTGATAATCCCGCAAAAATTGCGGCACAGGTGTCGGATGATGTAATTCCGGTGCCGGACGGAAATTATCCGCCGGTTATTGAGGGCTCCGACGAACAGCTTAAGCAAATATGCTGGGACAGGGCAATGAACATGTACGGCTATGAGGGTAAGATTCCCGATATAGTGTCAAAGAGGCTTGAAAAAGAGTTAAACGGTATTATTAACAACGGATATTCCATAATGTACATAACCGCGCAGCGACTTGTAAAATACAGCGAGGACAACGGTTATCTTGTAGGTTCGCGAGGAAGTGTAGGCTCTTCCTTTGCCGCAACCATGGCGGGCATTTCCGAAGTTAATCCGTTAGCACCGCATTATTATTGTCCGAAATGCCGACACAGCATTTTCTTTACAAAGGGCGAAGTCGGCTCCGGTTTTGACTTGCCGGAAAAACCGTGCGAAAAATGCGGAACCATGTATAACCGCGACGGCCATGATATACCGTTTGAAACTTTCCTGGGATTTAAGGGAGATAAGGTGCCGGATATAGACCTTAACTTTTCCGATGAATTCCAAAATGAAGTGCAGCGTTATACCGAAACGCTTTTCGGAAGCGAGAACGTATTTAAGGCAGGTACTATTTCTACGGTTGCGGAAAAAACGGCTTACGGTTTTGCAAAAGCGTACGCGGAAAAGAAAAACATCACACTTTCCAATGCGGAACTTAACCGTCTGGCTATGAAGGTTGAAAATGCCAAAATAAAGCAGACAACGGGACAGCACCCTGCCGGTATGATAGTAGTGCCGAGGGATAAAGAAATTTACGATTTTTGCCCCATACAGCACCCTGCGGATGATGTAAAAAGCGATATTGTAACCACTCATTTCGATTTCCATTCAATACACGATACAATATTAAAACTTGACGAGCTCGGCCACGTTGTGCCGACAACATATAAGTATCTTGAAGAGTATACGGGAATTCCCGTAAGCGAAGTATCAATGAGTGACGAGGCGGTTTACAGCCTGTTTGTTTCAACCGAAGCTCTGGGCGTTACACCCGAACAAATCGAGTCCAAAACGGGAACTTACTGCCTGCCCGAGTTCGGCACAAAGTTTGTAAGAGAGATGCTTATGGACTGTAAACCCAAAAACTTTTCCGACTTGCTGCAGATTTCCGGACTGTCGCACGGTACGGACGTTTGGTTGGGTAACGCAAAGGACCTTATTGATAACGGTACCTGCACCATTTCCGAAGTTATAGGAACGCGTGATAACATAATGGTTTACCTTATACATAAAGGTATGGAGGAAGGCAGAGCTTTTAAAATTACCGAAACCGTACGTAAAGGACTTGTCGCAAAGGGTAAAGTGTCGGCTGAGGAATGGAAAGCAATGGAGGACGATATGCGTGCCGTAGATGTACCGGAATGGTACATTAACAGCTGCCACAAAATTAAATACATGTTCCCCAAAGCGCATGCGGCGGCATATGTAATTTCGGCTTTGCGGCTTGCGTGGTACAAGGTGCACCGTCCGCTTGAGTTTTATTGCGCTTATTTTACCGCTAGACCGGAGGACGTGGATATACCGACGATTATTAAGGGTAAGCAGGCGGTAAAAAATTATCTTAAAGGAATAAAGGATAAGGGCAAGGAGGCGTCCAAAAAGGAATTGGACGTTTACAACAATATGCTTATATTTAACGAAATGCTTGAACGCGGCGTTGAGGTTTTGCCCATTGACCTTGAACATTCCCATGCGGTAAAGTTTGTACCGGAAAACGGAAAGATGCGTCTGCCCTTCGGCTCGCTTTCGGGAGTAGGCGAAAAGGCGGCATATGCAATTTACGATGCGGCGCAAAAAGGCGACTTTATTTCCAAGGAGGAATTTCAGGCGCAGGCAGGCGTTTCAAAAACGCTGGTTGAGAATTTAAGTGAGCTCGGCGTATTGGATTCTTTACCGGATACCAACCAAATTTCAATGTTTTAACAAAAAAATTACAATTTTTTCAACACCCCGAAAGTGCCTGTATAAAGGCGTTTTTGGGGTGTTTTTATGTATAATCGCAAAAAAATATCTCAAAATAATAACAAAAAGGTTGCAATTCTGTAACTTTTTTGTTATAATGTTCTACGTTGTTACAAAAAAGAAAACTATTGGAGGGAAAACTTATGAAGGAGAAGGTATTAAAAGCTGTTAATACTGTTGCTAATGCCGGACGCCTTGTAAAGTTAATCGGCTTCGCTGTTATATGTACCGTAACCGTAATTTTAAGCCTTGTTTTCTCAGGTGTAAAAATAGGTTACACAGTTAAGTACGGCGGCAATAAAATTGCAACCGTAGATAAAAAATCGGATTTTGATTATGCAAAGTCACTTGCGCTTGAGCAGGTTGATACCGAAAACAAAGAAGGTGTTTTATACGCACCGGTATTTACGCCTACTCTTTCCTTGCCGGATAATTTTGAAAACATACAGGATTTGGCATCGGCAATACTTGATAACACCGCAGAACTTGAAAATTCCGCGGCACTCAATGTCAACGGCGAAAATGTGGCGTTTGCAAAAACAAGCGACGAGTTAAACGAACTTGCGGACAAGCGCCTTAATGCTTACAATGTTGAAAATGCCGAGAATTCGGCAGAATTTTTGGATGAAGTTGAAATTAAATCGGTATACTGCAAAACTGCCGATTACACCGAAACTCAGGAAATAGCCGCACAGTTTGAAAATTTAAGCGTTAAAACCACGGCACAGTATAAGAGCGACGTTGCTGTTGCTTTTTCCACCGTTACGGAAAAATCCGCACAAAAGTTGGTAGGATACCGCGCGGTTACCTGTGCGGGTGAAGAAGGACTTAACCAAAACATAGAAGAAGTAATTATGGTAAACGGTAACGAGATAGAACGTAATGTGCTTGATCAAGTCGTAGTTAAAGAGCCCGTTGACCGTGTTGTAGTAATAGGCGTTGCTTCTTCAAGTACTGCCGCGCTTAATAAGTCGGCGTCGGGCGGTATGGTTTTCCCCTTACCAAAGGGCAGCGGATACACGCTTACAACTTATTTCGGTGAGTATGACGGATCGCATGCACATAAAGGTGTTGACTATGCGGTAAGCAAAGGAACATCCATTTATGCGGTAAAGGGCGGAACAGTGCTTACAGCAGGTTTTAAGAGTGATTACGGCAATTACGTTATAATTAATCACGGCGACGGCATAAAAACCCTTTATGCGCATTGCAGTGAACTTTATGTGTCTGCCGGTCAGGAAGTGTCGCAGGGACAAACCATAGCGACAGTCGGAAATACAGGTTGGTCTACAGGCAACCACCTGCATTTTGAAGTAATTGTAAACGGCAGTTACGCAAATCCGCTTAATTATATAGGATAGTAAAATTTTCCGGTATTCCTTGCGAATACCGGTTTTTTGTTTATGTTGCCTTGACTTAAACACAATATATGGTGTATAATAACTTGGTATGGGAAGATGTAAAACATCATTTATAGGTTTATTTGTGGGAGAATTATATGGCAAATAAAAAATCGGAATACACAAACGACAGTATTGAGCAGCTTAAAGGTCCGGATCAAGTCCGTAAAAGGCCGAGCGTAATATTCGGTTCCGACGATATTGAGGGCTGCAAGCATGCTGTATTTGAAATTATTTCAAATTCAATTGATGAAGCGCGTGAGGGTTTCGGAAATAAAATAATAGTTACAAAGTATACCGACGGTTCTGTAGAAGTGCAGGATTTCGGCCGCGGTGCGCCGGTGGATTTCAACAATAAGGAACAGTGCTATAACTGGCAGTTGCTTTTCTGTACGCTGTATGCCGGCAGTAAATACAATAATACCAGCGGTTCCAATTATGAATATTCCATAGGTCTTAACGGTTTGGGACTTTGCGCAACACAGTTTGCAAGTGAATATATGGACGCCGAGATTAAAAGGGACGGCTTTAAATACAATCTTCATTTTGAAAAAGGCGTTAACGTAGGCGGACTTAAAAAAGAGCCTTATGACGGAAAAGACACGGGTACGCGTATACGTTGGAAACCGGATATAAAGGTATTTACAGATGTGGATATACCGACGGACGACCTTATAACAACCCTGCGCCGTCAGGCAATAGTAAATAAAGGGCTGCTTTTTGTATTCAGGGAACAGCAGGGCGCTAAATTTATTCAAACACAGTATGTATATAAAAACGGTATTTTGGAATACCTTGAAGAAAAAGTGGGCGAGGAACGCCTTACGGGTATTCAGTCCTGGTCGGGAGACCGCCGCGGACGCGACAGAGAGGACAGGCCGGAATATAATGTAAAAATGAACATCGCATTCTGTTTTTCAAACAACCACAGGATGATCGAGTATTACCATAATTCAAGTTTTCTTGAAAACGGCGGCTCGCCCGATAAGGCGGTAAGAAGTGCGTTTGTATCCCAAATAGATTCGTATATAAAATCCGCAGGCAAATATAAAGCAAACGAAAGCAAAATAACATTTGCCGATATTCAGGAGAGTCTGGCGCTGGTAACCAACTGTTTTTCGTCGGTTGCCTCTTACGAAAATCAGACGAAAAAATCGGTTACAAATAAATTTATTTACGAAGCGATGAATGATTTTATAAGGCATCAGCTTGAGATTTATTTTATTGAAAACAAAGCGGAAGCCGATAAAATCGCCGACCAGATACTTATAAACAAACGCAGCAGAGAGCGCAGCGAAAAAGAACGCCTTAATATAAAGAAAACACTGCAGACTTCGGGCAGTATGGTAGACAGGGTACAAAAATTTGTGGACTGTCGCACAAAGGATGTTGAAAAAAGGGAAATATTTATTGTTGAGGGTGATTCGGCACTCGGTTCCTGTAAACTTGCGCGCGATCCCGATTTTCAGGCTATTATGCCGGTAAGGGGAAAAATACTGAACTGCCTTAAAGCAGAATACGACAAGGTGTTTAAAAGCGAGATAATTACCGACCTTATAAAAGTGTTGGGCTGCGGAGTAGAGGTTAAAAGCAAATCCAATAAAGACCTTTCAACCTTTAACCTTGATAATTTGCGTTGGAACAAGATAATAATATGTACCGATGCCGATGTTGACGGATTTCAGATCCGCACACTTATACTTACCATGATATACCGCGTTATGCCGACGCTTATTAACGAGGGCAGGGTATATATTGCAGAAACTCCGCTTTACGAAATATCAACCAAAGATATGCAGTATTTTGCATATGATGAGGCTGAAAAAAATGAGATAATTAAAAAAATCGGTAATAAGAGTTATGATATTCAGCGTTCAAAGGGACTTGGTGAAAACCAACCCGATATGATGAATCTTACAACCATGAATCCAGAAACCAGACGCCTTATAAAAGTAATGCCGGACGACGCACAGCGTACTTCGGATATGTTTGATTTGCTTTTGGGCGATAACCTGCAGGGCAGAAAAGATTATATTGCAGAGTACGGATATATGTATCTTGACGATGCGGACTTTAGTTAAAGGAAAGAGATATGGCACCCAGAAAAAAGAAAGAAACAGAAAACAAACCTAAAGTTAATATGGATAAAACCTATATTGCAGGTGCGGGGCTTACGGTTGAACAGCCTATAGTTACAACGCTTGAAACCAACTATATGCCATACGCCATGAGTGTTATAGTCTCCCGTGCAATACCGGAAATAGACGGTTTTAAACCTTCTCACCGAAAACTGCTTTATATGATGTATTTAATGGGCTTGCTTAAGGGCAAAACCATTAAATCCGCAAATATTGTGGGACGCACAATGCAGCTCAATCCGCACGGTGACGCAGCAATATACGAAACGATGGTAAGACTGAGCGAGGGTTATCAGGCGCTTTTGCATCCGTACGTTCAGTCGAAAGGCTCTTTCGGTAAGGCGTATTCGCGTGATATGGCGTATGCGGCGTCCCGTTATACGGAAGCGAAGCTGTCACCGATTGCGTCGGAACTTTTTGCGGATATCGATAAGGAAACGGTAGATTTTGTTGATAATTACGACGCAACGCTTAAAGAGCCCACACTGTTTCCCGTAACATTCCCGTCCGTACTTGTAAATGCAAATACGGGTATCGCTGTCGGCATGGCGTCCTCTATTTGTCCTTTTAATTTGGAAGAAGTATGCAGGACCACGATAGCATATATTAAGGATAACGACATAAATATAGCCGATACATTGCTTGCCCCCGATTTTCCGATAGGCGGTCAGCTTTTGTACGACCGTGAGGCACTTGAGAAAATATACGCAACAGGACGAGGCAGTTTTAAAGTGCGCGGCGTTTACAGTTACGATAAATCACAAAACTGTATTGATATTACCGAAATACCGCCTACTACTACGGTTGAAGCAATAATAGAAAAGGTTATTGAACTTGTAAAGGCTAAAAAGATAACCGAGATAAACGATATACGCGATGAAACAGGTCTTGACGGTCTTAAAATAACAATAGATTTAAAACGCGGGGTTGACGTGGAACGCTTTATGGCAAAAATGTTTAAGTCCACACCGCTTCAGGACAGCTTTTCATGTAACTTTAACATCCTTATTGCAGGAACACCGCGCGTTTTATCGGTTAAAGAAATTATAAGCGAGTGGGTGGCTTTCCGCACCGAATGTGTACGACGCCGTGTTTATTTTGATTTAAGCAAGGCAAAGGACCGTTTACATTTGCTTAAAGGTCTGCAAAAAATACTGTTGGACATTGACAAAGCCATAAAAATAGTAAGGGATACTGCGGAAGAAAAAGAAGTTGTGCCAAACCTTATGATAGGCTTCGGCATAGACGAAGTACAGGCCGAATTTGTGGCGGAAATTAAACTGCGCCATTTAAACAGGGAATATATTTTAAAAAGGCTTGACGATGTAGAGCGCCTGCAAAAAGACGTTGAGGAACTTGAAAGTGTGCTTGCAAGCAAAAATAAAGTTTTGCGCATTATTATAAATGAACTTGAGAATGTTATAAAAAAATACGGTGTTGCGCGCAAAACAAAACTTATAACTCCCGATGTTTTGGACAGTGAAAACGTAGAAGAACCCGTGGATGAATCGCCTGTTACGCTCTTCTTTACGCGTGACGGTTACTTTAAAAAGATAACGCCGCAGTCCCTGCGCATGAGCGGCGAGCAGAAACTTAAAGAGGGCGACGAAATGTCGCAAGTGATAGAGGCGACAAACGCGCATGAATTGCTGTTTTTCACAAATAAGCAACAGGTTTACAAGGCTCGTGTTTCCGATTTTTCCGACGGTAAAGCGAGCGTACTCGGTGAATATATTGCCGGCAAACTGGGCTTTGACGAAAATGAGAACGCAATTTATATGGTAGCGACAAGGAATTACAGCGGCAGTGTTTTGTTTGTGTTTGATAACGGACGCATAGCAAAGGTTGCGCTTTCGGCATACAGCACAAAAACAAACAGGAAGAAACTTGTAGGCGCTTATACCGATAAATTTGTTTTGCATACCGTTATTCGACTGACACAGGATACGGACATACTTCTGACATCTACAAACGGCAGGATGTTGCTTGTAAATACCGGTGCATTGCAGACTAAAACCACAAGGGATAACGGCGGCGTTGCCGTTATGACGCAGAAACGCGGTCAACGTATTTATACAGCGCAGGTTTACAGCGAGGGTATGCTTGACGAACCGCACCGTTACCGTACGCGCAATTTGCCTGCGGCAGGAAGTTATCCCGCATCGCCGAAAGCGGAGCAGCTTACAATTTAAAATAAAAAGAGCCGCTTTTTAACAAAGCGGCTGTCAGCCATAATATATTAAAACAAACGCAATTTATATCAATTTCGGCTGACAATTATAATATTTGCAATTAACCGCAATATATAATAGGAAATTTTTGTAAATAAAACCGGAGGGAAAAAAGTGAGTAAAGAACTTGCAAAAACCTATAACCCTAATGAGGTTGAGGACAGAATTTATAAATTTTGGACAGACGGCGGATATTTTCACGCCGTTCCGGACTCAAATAAAAAGCCTTACACAATAGTTATACCGCCGCCGAATATTACGGGGCAGCTGCATATGGGACACGCACTTGACGAAACATTGCAGGATATACTTATACGTTACCGCCGCATGCAAGGATACGAAGCGCTTTGGATGCCCGGCACCGATCATGCGTCCATTGCAACCGAAGCCAAAATAGTTGAGGCTATGCGCAAAGAGGGCATTACTAAAGCAGACCTCGGTCGTGAGGGCTTTTTGGAAAGAGCATGGGAATGGAAAAAACAGTACGGCGGCAGAATTGTAGAGCAGTTGAAAAAACTCGGCTCGTCTTGCGACTGGCAGCGTGAGCGTTTTACATTGGATGAAGGTTGCAGCAAAGCCGTAAGGGAAGTTTTTGTAAGACTTTACGAAAAGAAACTGATTTACCGCGGAGAGCGAATTATAAATTGGTGTCCGCACTGCAAAACTTCCATTTCGGATGCCGAGGTAACTTACGAGGAGCAGCAAGGCTCTTTCTGGCATCTCCGTTATAAAATTTCGGGTGAGGACAGCTACATTCAGCTTGCCACAACAAGACCTGAAACAATGCTCGGCGATACTGCGGTTGCGGTTAATCCTAACGATGACAGATATAAAAATTTAATAGGCAAAAAGGTTATTTTGCCTTTGCTTGAAAAGGAAATACCTATAATTGCCGATGAATATGTTGAAATGGACTTCGGTACGGGCGTAGTTAAAATTACACCGGCACACGATCCTAACGATTTTGAAGTAGGACTTCGCCATAATTTGCCTGTGATAAATGTGTTTACCGACGATGCGCATATAGTTGAGGGTTACGGTAAGTATTCGGGCCTTGACAGATACGAAGCCCGTAAAATGATTGTCGCCGACCTTGAAGAACAGGGATATCTTGTTAAGGTTGAGCCGATGAAGCATAATGTGGGATCTTGTTACAGGTGCGGCAGCACTGTTGAGCCTCGCGTTTCAAAACAGTGGTTTGTAAAAATGGCGCCTTTGGCAGAGCCTGCCGTTAAAGTTGTAAAGGACGGAGAAATTAAATTTATTCCGTCCAGATTTGAAAAGACCTATTACAACTGGATGGATAACATAAAAGACTGGTGTATTTCGCGTCAGCTTTGGTGGGGACACAGAATTCCGGCATGGTACTGCGATGACTGCGGCGAAATAAACGTAAGTCGCGAAACACCGGAAGTTTGTGCAAAATGCGGAAGCCGTCATCTGCATCAGGATGAAGATACACTCGATACATGGTTTTCGTCTGCACTCTGGCCGTTCTCAACTCTGGGTTGGCCGGATAATACCGAAGAACTTAAGTATTTTTATCCCACCAGCACGCTGGTTACGGGATACGATATTATATTCTTCTGGGTTGCGCGTATGATATTCTCCGGAATAGAATACACAGGCAAAGTGCCGTTTAACACTGTTTTGTTCCACGGAATAGTAAGGGACGAACAGGGAAGAAAAATGTCAAAGTCACTCGGCAACGGCATAGATCCGCTGGTTGAAATAGAAAAGTACGGCGCAGACGCTTTAAGGTTTACTTTGGCTACCGGTAACAGCCCCGGAAACGATATGCGCTATTCGCCGCAGAAGGTTGAATCAAGCCGCAACTTTGCAAATAAGTTGTGGAATGCGGCGAGATTTTTAATGATGAATCTTGAGGGTGATAAGGAACTTTCTTTGCCGGCGGAGCTTGCACTTGAGGATAAGTGGGTGCTTTCAAAATACAATAAACTTGTACGCGATGTTACCGATAATCTTGATAAATTTGAACTCGGCTTGGCAGTGCAAAAACTGTACGATTTTATTTGGGACATTTATTGCGACTGGTATATTGAAATTTGTAAATCGCGTTTGAACGGAACGGATAAAGCCGCTGCCGATACGGCACGTGCGGTACTGCTGTATGTGTTTACCGGAATATTAAAACTGCTGCATCCGTTTATGCCTTTTATTACGGAGGAAATCTGGCAGTCGCTTCCGCACAGCGGAGAATCATTAATGGTATCGCAATGGCCGGAATTTGACGGTAAGCTGAACTTTGAGAACGAAGAGGCTGAATTTGAAAAAATAATGACCGCAATACGCGCAATACGAAATCGCCGTGCCGAAATGGATGTAAAGCCGAGCAGAAAAGCAAGCGTTTACATCGTTACCCCCCTTGCCGATACATTTGTAAGGGGAACCGACTTTATTTGCAGATTGGCATATGCCGGCAGCGTAACGGTAGGAGATAATCCCGATACCGACGGCTCTGTATGTATAGTAACGGCAGACGCAAAGATATATTTGCCGTTGGCGGAACTTGTGGATTTTGCGGCCGAAAAAGAACGCCTTGAGAAAGAACTTAAAAAAGCGCAGGAGGATAAGGAGTTTTTTGAGAAAAAACTTAATAATCCATCCTTTGTGGCTAAGGCGCCGGCACAACTTGTGGAAACACAAAAGCAGCAATATGCAAAAGTGCTCGAAAAGATAGAAATGATTATCGGCAGTATAAACGAAATAAATGCAAAAATTTAAGGGCAGTATTGTTTTGTGACAAAATTCTTAAGGACAAGGACATATTATATATATGGACTTGTCCTTTTTACTTATATTTTGTTTTATGGAGGTTAAAAAATGCCTGTAAAAATTAAATGCATAGGTGAAGTAGTAACGGCATATTTGTCGGGAGAGCTTGACCATCATACCGCAAAAGCAATGCGCGAAGAAATAGATGCCGCAGTGGAACTTAATATGCCGTCTTTGCTTATTATAGATTTTTCCGATATTACGTTTATGGACAGTTCCGGTATAGGACTTGTTATGGGAAGATACCGCAATTTAAGCAAAACAGGTGCGTCACTGCAGGTTACCGGAACGGGTGAAAACATTTTTAAAATGATGAAGTTGGCAGGAATAGACAGACTTGCAAAAATAGAAAAAGGAGCATGCGCAAAATGAAATGTGTGAATAAGTTCAATATGAATTTCCCGTCTAAATCAAGTAATGAAGCGTTTGCAAGAAACGCGGTATCCGCTTTTGCACTTCAACTTGATCCGACAATAGAGGAAATCAACAACATTAAAACCGTTGTAAGCGAGGCGGTTACAAATTCGATAGTACACGGGTATGCGGATACCATAGGCACGGTTTACATAACGGCTGAAATAAGAGAAAAAAGTATTATGGTTATTAAAATACGGGATAAGGGCTGCGGTATTGAAGACGTTGAGAAAGCAATGGAACCGCTTTTTACAACGCAGGGCGGCGAGCGTGCGGGACTCGGTTTTGCCGTTATGGAAGCGTTTTCGGACGGAATTAAAGTGCGCTCAAAACTCGGTGTCGGAACGACCGTAACTTTGACTGTTAAAATCGGACGTAAAAATGGTAGAATCTAACGAAGAAGAATTTGTACGGCAAAATCTCGGTCTTGTACATTCATGCTGCAAGCGGTTCGCGGGCAGGAATATTGAATATGACGATTTGTTTCAGGCAGGCAGTATGGGTTTGCTTAAAGCCGCAAGGGATTTCGATCCGGAACGCGGATTCATGTTTTCAACTTACGCCGTGCCGGTTATTTTGGGCGAAATTAAACGGCTGTTCAGGGATACGGGTGCAATAAAAGTGTCAAGATCTCTTAAAGAACTCTCCCTTAAAGTTACGGCAGTGAAGCAGACAATGGAAAAAAACACGGGCGATTTGCCGTCTGTTGAAGAAATTGCCGAAAAACTCGGAGTCGAATCGGAAGATATTGTACAGGCAATAAATGTAAACCGCGCAGTAGTGTCATTGACTTATGACGACGGCGACGGAATACGTGAAACCGATTTGCCTGTAAGCGATGACAATGATAATATTGTTAACCGACTTATGATATCCAAAGCGGTTAAAAATCTTGACGGCAACGATAAAAAACTGATTTTTTTAAGATACTTTTGCGGTATGACGCAAAACGATATTGCCGAAAAACTCAATATGACGCAGGTACAAGTATCAAGAAAAGAAAAGAAACTGCTTGAAAGAATGAAAAACGATTTAACATAACATATAAATATAGACAATTTTGGGGGCTTGTACACAACATTTAGCATAGGGCAAAAAAAGTACGCAAAAGCTTAAAAAAAGTGTTGACAAACAAGTGCCTCACAGTTATAATGGATAACCGTAACACCGCTGCGGCGCATAAAACAACACATTTAAATTTCTTAAAAAAATTTTAAAAAAGTGTTGACAAGGCTGTACCGTTGTGGTATTATAGTTAGGCGCTCTGCGGAAGCGTGGAGAGCGAACGGACCTTGAAAATTAAACAACGACAAAGAAAAAG
>CAKSKA010000007.1 GCA_934464615.1 uncultured Eubacteriales bacterium
GATTTATAATCACAAACATTGAATTGCTTGTTCCGGTTCCCCCGAATTATACAAAATATTCATTTTGTATAATTCGTACTTTTGGTGAAGAAGGACGTTTTCCGCCCTACTTCCTGTTGTATTCGGGAAGTTTCAGCAAGGTCAATATGTCTTGCATAACTTCGTTGAATGTGTCTTTCCTTACTTTTGCTATTATCGTTTCCAAAAGTTCAACATCATCAGCAGAGTGCCAACGCACCACACGCAAAGCATTATCATAGTCATTGTCAATCCTATTTGATTTATTTACAAGATATATCACAAGTTTATCCTTGAAAGTCATATAAAACCCCCCACGTCCCCCCGTGACATTGGGGGGACAATGTTATTATTTGAATACGAAGTGCTGTATCCAAGCACCAATCTTTATTGCTATCATTATAGCCCATTTACCGAACAGCCAATACAGCAGACCTGTTAACACAGTTCTACCGAAAGGTGTTAAAAAGTTATTCAGTATTCCTCTTGCAGAGGTAAAGTAATCTCCACAAGTGTTTACTACAACGTTTATCGAATTTGCAAACTGACTTGCATTGATAAAGTTTGTAAAAGGCAATGCGACAACAAGCGCAATCAATGCAACTGCCGCAGCTGCAAGCAAAGCCCATTTTACAGCATTACTCATTCTTTACCACCCCCACGAAGTGTGAGAACGTACTGAATAGTATCGTACAGTTCTTTAAAGCAGAATACTATCAAACCTGCCGTAAGCAAATTTTGAACAAGCGATATTATTGTATTCGGAAATTTTGCAACCATTGCGCCGAAATCAACGGAAGTCTCATCAAGTAAAGTTCTCTCTTCCATTACGTTTTGGAGCGCAGGAAGTTTAATTTCGGGAACTTTCCAAACGGCTGTCGTACCGTCATATGACATTGCGCCGATTAACTTTTTAATTGCTGTTAAAAATCCCGCAGATTTATCGGGTACGGCGTTATTGACGTCAGATGTACTGTCGTTACCTGCGGTTTTGCTCTTATCTTCTTCATATGCGGCGCTATTGTTATAATCGCCGTAATCTATAACAAACTGACCTTTGTTGTATGACATACTCTGCCCTATCATATTGTAGCCGTCAGCAAAATTAAAAAACAGTCTTATATCCTCAACGGTACACTCATCAGGGGCTGTAAACTCAAACAACACGCCCATAAGCGAGTAAAACGAACCGCTTGACGAATGAGTTACAGGACAGTCTATATAGCGATACTCGACTTTACCGTCAAAATGCTTTATGGTAAAGGAAAAATACACTTTTTCAAGATATGCGCCAGACCAACCGCCGTTACCGTTATTATTTACGAAAAAGCGGTACCTGTCACCTGCCGACAATTTAGTAGATGATTTTATAGGCAAAAAGTAACTGTACACATTGTGTGTAAAATCAAAACCTAAATTGCCGTTACCCGTATTTGTGCCAAGGCTCATAATAGTATTATCATGTATAAAATAAAGGTCGTAACCGAACAAATCCGTACCCCAATATACATTCTTATGGTAGTCAACAGCAAAAGACGGAACTGTGCAAGCCACCACAAGCAATACAGCGACTACAAGAACAAGTATTACCTTTTTCGACTTCTTAAGCATTTAAAGAAAACCCCCTTAAAAACAACGGCAAAAAGGCAGAAACAGGTTATTGCCGACAGACAGAAAGCCGTTGTACCCTCATATACAGGAAGATTTAACGAACGTCCGATATTCACATTACTGTACGCATAATACTCGTTGCTTACGTTATATGTAAACTCGCTTGCGGTGCTTTCCTGTACGGTATAGTTACCGCTATACCCTGTTGTATTTGTACGGTATATTTTTATTTGCTTTACTTTGCGTGTTACGGCGTTCCGAACAAGTGCGGTATATTCGTACTGCCCTGTCTGTATCAAAACGTATTGGTCGAACAAACCGACCTTATTTGCTACTAAGTTCTGTATGTCCGCAGATATTGAGCCGTAAGAATTATCACTTACATATTGCGTAATTGCCATTAAAAACGCCCCCTAAACGCAGAAAATACAGAGTCGAATATTATCCCTACCGCAATCAAAACAAACGCATACGGCAAAAACAACAGCACACTTTCAATTATAAGTTGCATTTTACTTCAACTCCTTTTTTATCATCATCACGTCTTGTTACTTCCAACGTGTTATACATTCGCATAACGGACACATTCGGTATATAAAAATGCCGTTTCGGCTCGTCTGCTTCGTCCTCAACGATATACTTTCCGTTATCGTCATAATTTGCGCCGTCCATTACTTTGTATGAGTAAATAAGGTTGAGTATAGGACGGCGACATTCATAATTCCAAGTTGTTTGTTCTCTTACGCCTTTCGATACCCTGTTAAACCTTTGAGAAGTGCCGAGTATCAAACGTCTGTTTTTACGGTTTTGAGACCATACCTGCATTGTAGACAACGGCATATTTTTACTTTCAAGCGAATTGAAAAGTATGTGTATTTCATCTATAACGAAAATTATACCGTCTGCGCCGTTGTTATATTTTTCGAAGTCGTCCACGTCTTGATACGGTATACAAGGCACACCGAATATGGATATATTTGAAACTATCAACGCCTTTGGATATTCTTTGATAATTTGTTTTACAAGGTGCATCATAAGAAGTGTTTTACCACTTCCCTGCTGTCCGCTGAATATCCATATACCGCTATATCCGAAACCGCTGTCGGATTTTAACTGATTTTCTCGGATAACTCCGTTTATATTTTTAATACCCACAGGGGGCATAAGAAACTGTTCCATCTCTAAAACTCCTTAAATAAAAATACAGGGGAGTTTTGCACTCCCCCGTTCCGATTAAAGTTTACCTTTAGTAAGAGCGCCTGCAACTTTGCCCTTGATAAATCTGTAAGCAAACCAACCGAGTGCAAACACTGCGGTTATGCCGACAACAGCAACAAGCAAAGTCATAAGATTTCCTAATGTAAAGTACTGTGCAAGTGCGCCTTTTACCTTATCAATGACATCTGTAGAGAAATTGAAAGCGGCTTCTTCAGCAAGTTGAAAAGTTCCCATAGGTTAAGACTCCTTTCTTATTATTTGTTTATCACATCAAGCAATGCGACTTCCGCAGGCTCGAGGAAAACACGTTTCGTGTAGTTATCCGTGAACTTTATATCCAACACGGTATACTCTTTTTTGGTCTTTGTACTCATTATTTTTTTTACTTCAACTGTCATAATAACTTACCTCCAAGTTGTTTTTGTATATCATTAAAAAGCAGTTTTACGTGCCCATAATGCATAATAAAATCTCTGCCGTATTTCTTACGGACTTCGTCAAGCGGTATACCCTCAAGCATATCATTCATTGCCATTGTCAAGGTATCTGTTTCCTGCATTTGTACATCTGTGAAAAAATCAAGGTTAAAACCTTTTACATCCTCTACCGGATAAAGATATTTACCTTCTGCTTTTGCCTGTTCTGTATCGTGCCGTAAATAGTCATAACTTCCGTTTATATCGTGCATTGGTTGTGCCAACGTATTCACAGGTAATCCTTTTTCATCCGTATAGCCTTTAAACCAATTACGCATAGCGTCTGTAGTTGTGTTATTCACAAGGCATACAAGCAAATGATAATGCTTTGTCTTTTCTTGCCCTAATGCGTCCTTATCTTTATCGTGACAGATATACGCATACGCTTTTAACTGTCTGTCGTGTTTCTGCATTACTGCCAATATCTGACTTTCGGTTAAATACGTCATAAGGCAAAAGTTTCTGTAGCGCTTTTCTGCCATTACATCACCTGTTTATTTGTTTTTGTTGTTCGTCTCTTAGAACTCGTCAGTTTTCCGAACTGTCACCCTATCTTATAGTCCTCAAGGGACGGATAACGGTAACTTTGTGTTACCACCATAATTATAATACTACCACAGTGTTACCATTGTCAAGTAAAAAATAAAGTTTGTACAATGGTAACAAAGTGTTATCTTGAAAAATATGCAAAATGCACTATAATGGTAACGAGGTGATATTATGACCGAAAAGATACAAATCAATTTAAGAATTGACGAAAAAACGCTCAAAAAACTTGATGAACAAGCCAAAAAAGAAGGCAGACCAAGAAATAATCTTATAGAATTCATAATCAAAAATTATCTCGAAAAAAATGGTAAAATATGGTAAATTACCCATTACCCACTATTCACTATGACACGGATATAGTGAATAGTGTTTCAGTGCGCCTATATGACAATTATTTTATCTTCCGCCGTACGTTCTTTTGTTTGATGTCAAGGCTACAAAAAACTTTTCGTACGAAAACTTTTTTTCGGCCACGCTGGGCAACCTTGACATCAACCATTTTCGGTGCTATTTGCCAAACGTGGCGAGAAACTCAAAAGCATAAGGTTAAAAAAGCCTTAAATCTCGCCTATATCAATTTTAGCACCGAAAAACATTCACTTACCCATATGGTACATAAAAACGTCTTGTGGCTCAAAATCTAAAAGCATAAGGTGCAAAGCAAAAAAATCAGCCTGTTACGGCTGACTTTATGGTTTAATACTATTCATTTTGTATAATTCGTACTTTTCTTTATCTGCTCTATTTCCTATTAAATGCAACAAAGAAAACAGCAATTTACTTGATTGTAAATTGCTGTTTATATTTATTTATTAAACAGATATACGTAGTTCAGTCTTCCGCGCGGTGCGGCATCACCGTTTACATAGAAGTCCATTACATCATTTTCCTGCATATTATCAACCCATTTGAATTCAAATGTAAAGTCATTACCCATTTCTTTAGATAAAATGTCCTTATTTATTTCCATATGCAGTTTGTTGCCATCGGCAAAGCAATTTACAGTTTCAACCTTTTTCCATATAAACTTACCGTTTTCCGCACATTCAAATAATTCTGCTACAAAATTTTTATTTATAACCACCATATAGTTATACTCGCTCCAGCGCGCGGATTTATCATCATTTACATTTAAAAACAGAATTATCGGTTTTTCATCGGATAAAAACTTAATTTTATTTACGAATTCGGCATAGAAATACAATTTTTCATCATCTGAAGCAACCTTTAATGTTTTAAATTCGTTTCTGCCTGTGTAATTTTCATACTTACCTATTGCATCATACGCTTTAAAACTGCGCGGATATACATCGCCGGTGTATTCACGGTATGCAATATTTACGTTGTCCCATTGTGAAAAATCGGAATTTATAACAATGCTGTGCTTATTTGTATCAATAACAGGTTTTTCCATACCCTTAAATCGTCTGACAAAAGATATAAGGTGCATATAATAAGCATCCATATATCCGCCTTTCATAGGCTCAAGATCTCTGCTGTACTCTTCGTTGAATTCATCCTGCAACCTAATAGGATAACCGTCCATTGGGTACAATGTGTTGTTTTCTTCCGTAAGATATGGCACCAACCATTCGTTCCACTGCGTTACAAATGCCACCGGAGCATCACTGTTTAAGGCGTTCTGTGCCTGTTCTTCAAATTGAAAACCGTAGTGCGAGGCATTTTTTCTTGTGTCTTTAGCGCCGTCATGCCAAGACCGGCCTATCATAGGAATACCGTATGCGGCGTCCCCCATTCCGCGAAATCCGTAATCTTTATCAGATTCATATGCAACACGGCATACACTTACGGCAATTTCCTCCGGTGTGCCGTTTTCATCAACGGCAACCTTTTGCTCGGTACCCCAAGCCCATGTGTTTTCCTTTGTCGGAACACCCCATGTCGGACTGCGCCAAGTGAAAAAGTCCCTTATTTCGTCCGGCAGTGAACGCATGGAATGGCATATCATAAGCGGTTTGCCCTTCCAATAAAAATATAATTCGGGATAAAGACGAGGCTCATAAAGTTGTTCCCACAGATCCATTAAATTGCCCGTTCCGCAGCCGCGTATACCGGGCGCGGTATAAAAGCAAACCTTCGGTACTTTAAAGCCCTTATTCATATATTCGCGCAGAATTTCAAACAATACTAAATAGGACTTTCTGTACGTAAAACCGTTAGTCACATCAAAAAACAATACATCAATTCCGGCATCAATAAACATCTGTACATGTCGGCGTATAACCCACGGATCCTGTGAAACATAATATCCGAATAACGGCTCGCCCCAATGTAACATAGGTGTGTGCGCAGGTGACGGCCATACCGGACTTTCCGGATGCTCCATGGCATCGGGTTGTTCTTCAAGTATTTTTGTTATATCATACGGGCCCTGTGTGCCGTGATAACCAAGCCATAAATAATAGAAAAGGCCGACAATCTTTTCGCCTTTTACTTCCCCTGCCTCCTTATAATCCGGCAATTTTCTGCCTAAATGATCTTTGGCTGCAAGATTTGAAAGATTTGCATATATTGTATCGCCCATTTTTTCACCTCAAAGTTTTGTTCTTGCAGTCATTTTATAACTGTGGTATAATAATTTCAAGTACTTTTAATTGCAAAAAAGGTGGTTGATTTTTTGTGGATACCTATTATACAATTGCCGATTTTTTAAACAATAATGTATTTTCGCTTAATAAAATACACGATATATCCGATGTTTTGCCCCACTCACACGAATTCATTGAAATGGTTTATATACTTTCCGGCAGTGCGTTGCATAATTACAAAGGAAAAACCGTGCAACTGCATAAAAACGATTATACTTTTATCGATTACAACACATTGCATAGCTTTACAAATAAAAGTGATGATTTTTGTGTAATACACTGCCTGTTTGTACCTGAATTTATAGATATATCGCTGAAAAACTGCCACACTGTCTCCGATATTCTAAAAAGCCGTTTGATCGGTCTGTTTTCGGTTGAATATGACGGGAATGTTTTTTACGATACCGACAAAAAAATCAAATCGGAATTAGAGTTAATGCTTGAGGAATTTAAACTGCGTAAATTCGGATATACACAAATGATAAAAAGTAGTTTGCTTAAAATTATTGTAACATCTATTCGTGAAATTAAAATAGACGCATACAGTAATAATCCGTTAATACAAACCGTAATTGATTACACAAACGACAATTATGTTAAAAACAATAATCTAACAATGCTGTCAAAACAGTTAAATTATTCGGCATCACGGTTATGTACGTTATTTAAAGCAAATACCGGTATTCCCTATTCCGAATATTTACGGCAAACAAGAATACATATAAGCTGTGATATGTTGGCCCAAACGAATTTTACGGTTGAAAAAATCGCATTACAGGTAGGCTACAATGATGTAAGAGCATACCGACGAAATTTTAAACAAATAATGGGCGTTACCCCGCTGCAATATAGAATTTCAATCAGAAACAATATGCATTTATAATTTGTACATAAAAAACAGACCGCATGTGCGGCCTGTTTTTTTGTTATCTTTCTTCTCTGAAATATGAGAGTCCGAGACTTTGCGGTGGCTGTGTTTCCTTTTTCTTTTGTGCGCTTGTAACCACAAGTACAATAATTGTTACCACATACGGTAACATTTTAATAAGTTCCTTTGCACTGCTGGACAATCCCGGAATATACACGCAAAGTATATACAAACCGCCGAAGAGGAACGAACTTAAAATTGCCGATCTCGGTTTCCAAATTGCAAATATAACTATTGCTATGGCAAGCCATCCGCGGTCGCCGAAACCGTTATTCGTCCACGCGCCTGCCGTGTAATCCATAACAAAGTAAAGTCCGCCCAAACCTGCTATTGCACCGCCTATGCATGTAGACAAATATTTATATTTTGTAACATTAATTCCTGCGGCGTCTGCGGTTGCGGGATTTTCTCCTACAGCCCTTAAATTAAGTCCCGATCTTGTTCGGTTAATATACCACGATGCCGCGAAAGCAATTATTATTGCAAGGTATGCCAAAAATCCGAGTGATAAAAATGTATCGCCGAATATACCGAGTTTGTTTGCAAACGGCAACGAGGCTTTGTAATAACTGCCGGTTGTAACAAGAGAAATCGAACCCGATTCACCGAAGAAGCTTAAAAGTGAACCGCCGAAGAAGTTGCCTATACCTATGCCGAATGTAGTAAGCGCCAAACCCGTAACATTTTGATTAGCGCGCAGCGTTATTGTCAAAAAGCTGTAAATCAGCGCCATTAATGCAGAGCCGACAATGCATGACAAAAACGGGATTATTATGCAAAGTGCCGCAACCGGATTATCGGTTGAATGTTCGTACAAATATCCGCCTATAATGCCGGATATACCGCCTACATACATTATACCCGGTATACCCAAATTAAGATTACCGCTTTTTTCGGTAATAATTTCGCCTGTAGAGCCGTATAAAAGTGGAATCCCTTGAATAATTGCAGCCTTTATAAAAGCAAAAATAGTACCTAACATATTATTTTACCTCCTTATGTTTGCTGCGTTTATTAATTTTATAATTAATAAAGAACTCACAACCGATTATAAAGAAAAGTATTATTCCCGTAAGTATATCCGAAACGCTTTCATTAAGTCTGAACGATGTTGCTATTTCCCCTGCACCTCTTTGTAAAAATACAATAAGGAAAGAAGTTATAACCATCAATATCGGATCGAATTTTGCAAGCCAGGATACCATAATCGCGGTAAATCCCATACCGCCTGCAATATCTTTGGAAATGGTATGGTTTGTACCCGAAACCAAAAGAAAACCTGCCAAACCGCAAATACCGCCTGATATTACCATGGTTCTTACAATAACTTTTTTAACATTAATTCCTATGTAACGCGCAGTGTTTTCACTGCCTCCGACTACGGAAATTTCATAACCCTGTTTGCTGTATTTTAAATAAATAAACATAACAATGGTAAGCACAGCCACAATAATAATGTTTAACAGGTATTTTTGACCGAAAACGGTAGGCAGCCAACCTGCTTGCGTGGATTGATTAATTATACCCATAACGTTTGAGCCGTTAGGTACCCAAACCATTATAAAGAATGATACCAGCTGCATTGCAACATAGTTCATCATAAGTGTAAAAAGGCTTTCGTTGGTATTCCATTTTACTTTAAACAATGCCGGAACAGCGCCCCAAATAACACCTGCCAAAACACTTGCAACAAGCATAACTAAAATAAGCAAAGGCGTAGGCATTCTGTCTTTAATGCAAAACATACATGCTGCCGATGCAAGTGCACCTACTAAAACCTGACCTTCAGCACCGAGGTTCCAGAATTTCATTTTAAACGCAGGTGTTACTGCCAAAGCAATGCACAGCAACATAGCAATATTTTGCAATAAAATCCAAAATTTGCGTGAAGAGCCGAAATTACCCTTAATCATAGCGCCGTATACATCAATAGGATTAAGTTTTGTAAGCATAACAATTACAAGCGCAGATACTATCAGCGATGCAACAATTGCCGCAAAACGGATAAGCCAGGCTTTCCACCATTCCATTGAAGAACGCTTTGTTATGTGAAAAAGCGGCTCACGTGTAACTTTTGTACTATTACTCATTATCACAGCCTCCGTCATGTTTGGTCATTAAAAGACCTATTTCTTCCTTAGTGGTGTTTCTTGCGTCAACTATGCCGGTAACCCTGCCTGAGCCGATTACCATTATCCTGTCGCAAAGTTCAATCAAAACATCAAGATCTTCACCGACAAATATAACGGCGACACCGTTTTCTTTCTGATTGTTTAAAAGGTTATAAATCATATAAGACGAATTTATATCAAGTCCTCTTACAGGGTAAGCCGCCATAAATACTGTAGGCGAGGAAGCAATTTCACGGCCGACAAGTACCTTTTGAACATTACCGCCGGATAACCTGCGTACAGGTGTGTTGGCACTCGGCGTTACCACTTCAAGTTCTTCTATAATTTTATCCGCCAATTCTTTCGGCGCCTGTCTTTCAACAAACATTGAGTGACCTTTGCGGTAACTTCTTAACATCATATTGTCAACAATGTCCATATTACCTACAAGTCCCATGCCGAGTCTGTCCTCAGGTACAAAGGATAAACGTACGCCGAGTTCCCTTATTTGCATAGGTGTTTTATCACGCAGATTATCGGTGTTGCCGGTTTTGGGATTATTATACAAAATTTCACCGGAATTAAGATGCTGCAATCCCGCAATAGCTTCAAGCAGTTCACGCTGTCCGCTTCCCGCAATACCTGCAATACCCAAAATTTCACCCGAACGCGCAGTAAATGTAACATCATCCAACAGTTTTATACCGTCACGGTTAATGCAATCAACATTCTTAACGACCAATCTGTCCTGCGGATTTACCGGCTCTGCCCTATCTATGTTAAGGGATATTTTTTTGCCTACCATCATTTCCGTAAGTTCGGATTCGTTAGTTTCTTTGGTTATAACAGTACCGACATATTCCCCTTTTCTGAGTACGGAAACCCTGTCGGATAAGGACAAAACCTCGTGAAGCTTATGTGTTATAATAACAATGGCTTTGCCGTCATCGCGCATACGGCGCAAAACAGCAAACAACTTTTGCGTTTCCTGCGGTGTAAGCACAGCCGTGGGCTCGTCAAGTATAAGTATGTTAGCGCCGCGGTACAAAACTTTTATAATTTCAACCGTCTGTTTTTCGGAAACCGACATTTCGTATATTTTTTTGCCCGGATCAAGTTCAAAACCGTACTGCTCGCTGATTTCTCTTACGCGCTTTTCTGCGGCTTTAATATTAAATTTGCTGCCGTCCTCATAACCCAGCACAATATTTTCGGTTGCCGTAAAAACATCAACAAGTTTAAAGTGCTGATGTATCATTCCTATTTTATAATCAAAAGCATCTTTAGGAGAACGGATAACAACCTCTTTACCGTTTATAAAAATTTGACCGTCATCAGGATAATAAATTCCCGAAATCATATTCATAAGTGTGGTTTTACCGCTTCCGTTTTCGCCTAAAAGCGATAAAATTTCCCCATTATATACGGTTAAGTTGACATCCTTGTTTGCCACGATACTACCGAATCGCTTTGTAATATGTTTAAGTTCTATTGCAGCAGTACTCAATATAACCCATTCCTTTCCGGTTTGTAATACTGAAAACGTATAAATTCTCAAAACAAAATGACTGTATATCCTTTTCTTTTCAGACTTTATACTAAAATTTCAGCTGAAGAGAGTCAGTTTAAGCATACAAGGCGGAGCGCTTATACGGCACTCCGCCTGTAATGTGTGTAAAAATTATTCGCTTATACCGTCGATGTACTTAATATCAAAGTAAGGAGCAGAACGCTTGGTTGATTCCATAAACACGCCGTTTTCAACAACTTCGGTTTCGGGAACGAAATCGCCTTTGTCAATAACGTCTGCAGTGTAGGATTCAAGTTTAGCGCCGTTTACGGTGAAGGTGTTTGTATCAAATACCTTAATTTCACCCGACTCAAGTTTAGCAGTAACTTCATCAAGTTTAGCCTGTGTGCCTTCGGCAGCAACAGCAGCATTAAGTTCGGTAAGTTTAACAGAACCGGTCTTTAAGTTACCGCAGTAGTCTGTTTCAAATGTTTCGCCCTTCTGTGTAGCCTTGATTGCCATTTTGAAGTAGGGCGCCCAGTCAATTTTTGAAGAAATAAGAGCAGTTGAAGGTCCTATTGAAATAGTGCTTATATTGTAAGCAACATTGGGAACTTTTCTTTCTTCACATGCTTTAGGAGCACCTTCGGAATCGGCATGCTGGCTGATAAGTACACAACCGCTGTCGATAAGTTTCATGGCAGCTTCACGCTCTAAGCCGACATCAAACCAAGAGTTTGTGTATGTAACCTTCATTGTAGCGCTCGGGCAAACAGAACGTGCGCCGAGGAAGAAAGAAGTCATACCGGAAACAACTTCGGCATAGTTATAAGCGCCTACATAACCGATAACGGCTTTGTCAGCGGTTATTGTGCCGTTATTAATCATCTCATTAAGTTTCATACCTGCTGCAACACCTGCAAGGTAACGGCCTTCATAAATAGAAGCAAATGCGTTGTGGTAATTGCTGAGGCCTTCTGTGCGGGATTTAGTACCTGTTGAGTGGCAGAACTGTACATCAGGGAATTCTCTCGCAGCTTGAATAATGTAAGATTCATGACCGAAGGAGTCTGCAAATATAACGTCGCATCCCGCATCAACAAGTTCAGCAGCAGCATTATAGCAAGCGTCATCTTCAGCAATGTTGTACTTAATAAGTACCTGACTGTCCTTGAGACCGAGTTCTTTTTGAACAGCCTTAAGAGCCTGAATGAAGTTGTTGTCATAAGTTGAGTTTTCGTCGTGCAGACAAATAAGACCAACTTTAAAGTCCGACTTGTCGTTGGAGCCTGAGCATCCTGCAAATACCGTGATTGCAAGTGCTACGGTAAGTAACAATGCGATGATTTTTTTCATGAGATTTCCTCCGTAAAAAAATATTTTATATAACTGCCTTTGCAGATTATATACAAAAATCAGTGTTTGAACACTATTCCTGTCTTCTCGTCCATAGATTCGACAATAGCAAGCGATTCAACACGCAAACCGGCGTCCCTGAGCATTTTTCCACCGGGTTGAAAACCTTTTTCAATAACTATTCCCGCACCGACAGTTTGCGCGCCGGCTTGTTTAATTATATCCGTAAGTCCCAGCAGAGCCTGTCCGTTAGCAAGAAAATCGTCAATAATCAGTATTCTGTCATCCGGACTTAAAAACTCCTTGGATACCAAAACTTTACTTGTTGTACCGTGAGTAAACGATTTTACTTCCGCCGAGTAAACATCATTGGAAATATTGCTGGTTTTGGACTTTTTGGCAAACACAACGGGACAATTAAAAAACTGTGCCGTTATACAAGCTATACCGATACCCGATGCTTCGATGGTAAGTATCTTGTTAACGCCACAGTCCTTATATAATCTGTAAAATTCCTCGCCCAATTTACCTATGAACGCAATGTCCATACGGTGATTTAAGAAGCTGTCAACTTTAAGAATATTGTTGCCTATAACCTTGCCGTCTTTTCTGATTCGCTCCTCAAGCAACAACATACCCTACACCCCTTAAAATAAAAAAACAGAAATTTCGGTGAAGAAATTTCTGTAAAGAATAATAAAACACAATACATTAATTATGTATTGAATAATTATTCGATAGTCCGGTAATTTACGGTAACCGGGTAGAAACTTCAAAACCATATCATTTGATTTATATCGAGTAAAGATTTAATTTACATTTTGAATTATACTATTTTCGTCATAATTTGTCAATACCGAAAATTGCAATTATTTCGACACAAAACTTAATGTATTTTGTATATAATTGCCAAACGGATACAATATTTAGAAATTCGACATATATTAAAGTACAAATATTGCAATTCGAGTTGACATTTGTCGTATTATGGATTAAAATTAAAGCACGATGTTTTCACCGTGCTTTAATGGAGCTGAAGATGGGACTCGAACCCACGACCTGCTGATTACGAATCAGCTGCTCTACCAACTGAGCCACTCCAGCGAACAAATAGTATTATACCAACAGTAATTGTTTTAGTCAAGTTTTTTATTGAATTTTTGGGGTGAGATTATGAAAAATATAAATGCAAAAGTTAAACAGCTGCGTAAAAGCAGGGGCGCCACTCAAGAAGATTTCGGTAAAATTTTAGGATTACAGCGCTCGACATATGCATATAAAGAATCTCACGGTATTTTTACTGTTGCCGATTTAATCGCTTTAAGCGAGGAGTTGGATGTAAATATCGGCTACTTTACGGACGGACTTGAAAATCTCGGCCCATACAATATAAAAGAGTTTCATCAGGAACCTATGATTTTACATTCAAGCGAATTTAAATTGCAAAAGGAGCCTGACGATCCTATAGATATTATTACGGCGAACGAAACCAAACTTATTAAGAAATTCAGAACACTGTCTTCCGAAGAAAAGCAGAAATTACTCAAATACGTTGAATCATTAAAAAGCTCCGAAGTTTAACTTCGGAGCTTTTTAATATATTATATATTGAATTTATGGAAAACTTTTTTTCCTTTTTTAACAATAATGACGTCTTTGAAATCGTCATACTTAAAGGAATGTGCCGGATCTGTGATTTTTCCATTATCGGCGCTTACGCCGCCCTGAACTACAAGACGTCTTGCCTCGCCCTTTGAAGCAACAAGGCCGCCCTTAAGCATTAAATCCAAAATACCTATTGCACCGTTTTCAAAATCCGATTCGGTTAATACGGTGGACGGCATATTTTCGTGTGAGCCGCCGTTTACAAAAAGCGAACGTGAAGTTTCGCGTGCCTTTTCAGCCTCTTCTTCACCATGTACCAACTTTGTAAGTTCATATGCCAAAATATCTTTGGCCTCGTTAAGCTTGCTGCCTTCCCAGGAATCCATTTTGTTTATTTCCTCAAGCGGAAGGAACGTAAGCATTCTTATGCATTTTAAAACATCGGCATCGCCAACATTGCGCCAATACTGATAAAACTCGTAAGGTGTCGTCTTTTCGGGATCAAGCCAAACCGCACCGTTGGCTGTTTTACCCATCTTTTTGCCTTCGGAATTCATAAGCAGCGTTATCGTCATTGCATATGCGTCTTTACCGAGTTTGCGCCTTATCAGTTCCGTACCGCCGAGCATATTCGACCACTGGTCGTCACCGCCGAACTGCATATTACATCCGTACTCTTTAAACAAATGATAAAAATCGTAACTCTGCATTATCATATAGTTAAACTCAAGGAAACTGAGTCCCTTTTCCATACGCTGCTTGTAGCACTCAGCCCTTAACATATTGTTTACCGAGAAGCAAGCGCCTACGTCGCGCAAAAGCTCAATATAGTTAAGTTTTAAAAGCCAATCGGCGTTGTTTACCATCATTGCCTTGCCTTCGCCGAATTCAATAAAACGCGACATCTGCTTTTTAAAACAGTCGCAATTGTGCTGTATTGTTGCGGGAGTCATCAAAGTACGCATATCGCTTCTGCCCGAAGGATCGCCTATATATCCTGTACCGCCGCCTATAAGTGCAATGGGACGGTTGCCTGCCATTTGCAGTCTTTTCATAAGGCAAAGCGCCATAAAATGGCCTACATGCAAACTGTCCGCAGTGGGATCAAAACCGATATAAAATACAGCCTTGCCGTTATCAATCAGTTCGCGTATTTCATCTTCGTCAGTTACCTGCGCTATAAGACCGCGCTGTACAAGTTCATCATAAATTTTCATTTTTCATACTCCTATCAAGTAATTCTTTTGCGGAATTAAACATATTTTCCGTTATTTCAGTACCCGACATAATCCTTGCAAGTTCTGCAATTCTACTATTATAATCGAGTTGTTTTACCGTTGTATAAGTCCTGCCGTTGTTTGTATTTTTTTCAATAAGCATATGGTTTTGTGCATATGCCGCAATTTGTGCAAGGTGTGTAACGCATATTACCTGTACGTTATTCGCCAGCTGCCGCAATTTATAAGCAACCTTTGTGGCAGCGTGTCCGCTGATTCCCGTATCAATTTCATCAAATATTAATGTTGCAACCTCGTCTTTATCGGATAATATACTTTTAATTGCAAGCATTACACGCGAAAGTTCACCGCCCGAAGCGATTTTGCTAAGCGGCTTAAGTTCTTCTCCCGCATTGGCGGAAATAAGGAATTCGACCGCATCACAGCCGTTTTTGCCGTATTTGCCTTTTTTAAAATCAACATTAAACCTGATATTCGGCATATCCAAAAATTTTAAAGCATTACAAACATTATCCGAGAAGATTCTGGCAGCTTTTTTTCGTGACTCCGACAGTTTTTCGGCCTTTTCGATAAGCGCTTTTTCAGCCGATTCAAGTTCGTCTTCAAGCTGCGCTTCCCTGCTTTCGGCAAAGACTATGTTGTCAAGGCTTAATTTCGCATTACTTAAAAATTCAAGCATTGACTGTTCGCTGCCACCGTATTTTAACATAAGTGAGTGTAATAAATCAAGTCTGTTTTGAATTTCCTCAATATTTAACTCGGTATGCAGTTCACTTTCGATATAATTTTGCAGTTCCGCCGAAACATCCGTTAAATCGTTTTGAATAGCGGTTAATTTTTCTGCAATTTTATCGGTTCTGACGGTATTGACACCCACAACCGATTTCGCCGCATCGGCCAGCAATTCGCAAATGCCGGGGTTTTCGTTTCCCCTAAGCAGTAAATCCGCACTTTTAAGTAATTTGCAGTTCTTCTCAAAATTCTGCGCCGCTTTCAACTGTTCTTTCAGCTTATCGTGCTCACCGATTTTAATATCGGCATTTTCAAGTTCATTTATCTGATATTTTAAAAGTTCGGTTTTTCTTTCTTTTTCTTCCTCGTCGGTCTGTAATGTCGAAAGTTCTTTCCTGATTGACAAAAATCTTTTAAATTCCGCATAATAATCATCTTTTATTTTTTGATTATCTGCCAGTTTATCTATAAAAGAACAATGTTTTTCCGGATTAAGCAAACTTTGATTGTCGTGCTGACCGTGAATATTTATAAGATATTTTCCTATTTCACGCACAGTTGCGGCATTAGCCGGCACGCCGTTTACCCTGAACGAAGTTTTCCCGTCAACCGTAATATTGCGGGACAGTATAAGTTTACCTTCTTCATCAAGTGAAAATCCGGCATTTTCAAGTGCCGATACGGCTTCATCGCCGATACCCGAAAACTGTGCGGACACACACGCTGTTTTACAGCCTGCCCTTACAAGTTCTTTAGAAGTACGCGCGCCCAAAACGGCGTTTATGGAATCAATTATTATTGATTTACCGGCACCGGTTTCACCCGTAAGAACATTAAATCCACCGACAAAGGAAATGTCCGATAATTCAATTACCGCAATGTTTTCGATATGTAAAAAATCCAACATACAAAACCGCCGTTACTTTATAATTTCAGTAAGTTCTTCTGTTAATTCCTTAGCAGACGCTTCATCCGCCGTAATGGCGATTATGGTGTCGTCACCTGCAATGGAGCCTATTATTTTATCACCGAAGAGAGTATCAAGCACAACACAGGTGCTTGATGCCATGCCGGTATAGCATTTAATTACAATATTGTTCATAGCATACCTAACGTCATAAGCGCCTTTGCCGAAAACCTCCAGATAATGTTCATTATTGGCATTATCCGGTGCAATTTTGCCGTTTTTGGGATAAATATAACGGTAAATTCCGTTAATATCCTGCGCTTTTACAATACGCATTTCCTTAATATCTCTCGAAACGGTTGACTGTGTTACGTTAAATCCCTGACTGTTAAGCAAATACTGTAATTCGTCCTGCGTTACTATTACATTATTTTCAATAAGTTCTTTTATTTTTTCCTGTCGTTTGTTTTTCATTTATAAATCTCATTTCTCTTTAAATTTTTCCGAAAGTATTTTATAAAATGTTTTATTGTTAAGCCGCAGCATTTTAACATTATAGTCCGATTTTTTAATTATTATATCTGTAGTCGGTTTAATAACAGGACCGCGCCTGCCGTCTACTGACATAAATATATCGCTGCGTTTAAGCGAAAACGCATTAAATTTTACAACAGTGTTTTTACTTAACAAAATCGGCTTTGCCGAGAGTGCGTGCGAACAAATAGGTGTTATGCATATGCTTTCCGAAAGCGGATCCACAATAGGTCCGCCCGCAGACAGCGAATATGCGGTGGAACCGGTAGGTGTTGCAATTATAAGTCCGTCTGCCCTGTAGGATACGCAATCGGTGTTAAAAAACGCTTTAATATCAATAATTCTTGACATAAAACCGCTTGTAATAACTACATCGTTAATAGCAGTTTGATGATATGTTTCCTTGCCGTTCTCCCGCGTTACAACATCAATCATCATACGTTCTTCCGTTGTATAGTCGCCGGTTTTAAGTTTGCTTAACTGTTCAAGCTCGGACGGCTCAACATTAGCAAGAAAACCCAGCCTGCCGGCATTAACGCCGAGTACGGGTTTGCCGTGCTTAGCCGCGAGCTTACCGTAACGGATAATTGTTCCGTCGCCGCCGACCGTTATAATAATATCGGCTATTTCGTAAATCGCACGCTCGTTTACATGTTTATAATCAGTACCGCAAACATTTTCCGGTAAATACGCGTCTATTTGCATCTTCTTAAAAATTCTGCCCATTTTTTCGACAGCATCGGCGGCACCGCGCTTATCAAGATTAGGCAAAACGCCTATTTTCAAATCAATCACCTCTCAACTCTTTATGAGAAATATTTACTGTATCCTCGTAATTAATCCTGTCGTCTATGGCAGGATTATCGCTTTTTTGTATATATGCCAAATATTCTATATTGCCTTCAGGTCCGCGTATCGGTGAGTAATCAAGTCCGATTAAAGAAAATCCGTTGTCTAAAAACATACTGCAGACTTTTTCCACAACTTCAAGATGTACCGACTTTTCCCTTACAACACCCTTTTTGCCGACTTTATCTTTACCGGCTTCAAACTGCGGTTTAATAAGGCAAACGGCATATGCGCCATCCTTTAAAAAACGGCGCAGAACCGGAATTATAATCGACAGCGAGATGAACGAAACGTCGACCGACGCAAAATCCAACGGTTCACCGATTTGTTCATCTGTAATATATCTGAAATTAGTACGTTCGAGGTTAATAACCCGTTCATCACATCTTAATTTCCACGCAAGCTGACCGTAGCCGACATCAACAGCATAAACTTTTGATGCACCCGACTGCAGCATGCAGTCCGTAAAACCGCCTGTCGAAGCGCCTATATCGGCACAAATTTTATTTTCAAGCGATAACCCGAAGGTATTTACCGCTTTTTCAAGTTTCAATCCGCCGCGGCTTACATATTTTAAAGTATTTCCGCGAACTTCTATTATATCGTCCGGTTTAACGGTAGTTCCGGCTTTGTCCGCTTTTTGATTATTTACAAAAACTATACCCGACATTATGTATGCTTTTGCTTTTTCACGGCTTTCGGCAAATCCTCCGCTTACAAGCGCGGCGTCAAGCCTTGTTTTTTGAGTCAATTATAACTCCCCTTTTATAACCTTTATCATTGAGTCCTTATCAAGTTTATATTTTTTCAAAGCACTCTCAACCGTTGCCGGAGCAACAAAAGTATCTTCTACGGCAATTATTCTGTATTTAACGTTAATTCCGCTTTCAAGAACGGACGCACCAACCTGTTGTGCAATGCCGCCTGACAGTATACCCTCTTCAAAAAAGAAAACGCTTTTGTATTTGCTGATTTCATTCAGCAACTCGTGTGAAATAGGATGAATTTTATTTAACTTAAGGAAAGCCGTATTACCTGCATCCTGTGCGGCATAATATGCATTCGCGGATATTCTGCCGTAAGTAATAATAAGATTTTCCCCTTTAAAAAATACCGTAAAATCATTATCGTCAGGTGCAAATTCAAAAAGTTCCGCACCGCGCGGATAGCGAATTGCCAAAGGCGATACTGCATCTGCGGATTTTTCTATATAATACCGCAACTCCGCAAAACTTGCAGGCGAAAATACCGTCATACCCGGTACGGTACTTAAAAATGCGGCGTCAAATAAGCCTTGATGGCTTTCCCCGTCTTCGCCCACAATTCCGGCTCTGTCAATTAAAAGCCGTACTGGCAGACTTTCTATTGCAATATCATGTATTATCTGATCGTATGAGCGCTGCAGAAATGAAGAATAAACCGCAAAATACGGTTTTACCCCTTTTATTGCAAGCCCTGCAGCAAAAGTTACCGCGTGTTCTTCGGCAATTCCCACGTCAAAAAATCTACTGCGATATTTCTTGGCAAAATCCGTAAGTCCCGTGCCGGACGTCATTGCGGCGGTTATCGCACAGACTTTGTCATCTTTTTCCGCAAGGCGACAAAGCGAACTGCCGCAAACATCCGAAAAAGTATTCTTTTTACCGGTTTCCACGCCGTGTTCAATATCAAATGCCGAAACACCGTGATAATCTTTCGGGGATTGCTCGGCATAATAATAGCCTTTTCCCTTGGTGGTAATGGCATGAATAAATACAGGTCTGTTTTCGTGTTTTGCAATATTAAATATGTTAATAAGCGCGTTTAAATCATGACCGTCAACAGGGCCCAAATAACTAAAGCCCATACTCTCAAAAATATTACTTTTATAAATCGCGTTTTTAAGCATTGTTTTGGATTTAAACAGCTTGTCCGATATAGAGTGTCCCACAAGCGGTATTTTTTCCAAAAATGTTTTAAGACGACGCTTAAACCTTCTGTAATACGACTTTGAGCGTATAACTGTCAGATGACGTGCCAAACCGCCGACATTGCGTGAAATTGACATTTTATTGTCGTTCAGCACAACAATAAAATTATTGCGCGCGTTACCGGCATTGTTCATTGCCTCATAAATCATACCGCCGGTCATGGCACCGTCGCCTACAACCGTTACGGAATAACTGCTGTCCCCAATAAGCGATTTCGCCTTGCAAATTCCGTAAGAAGCCGATATTGAATTACTGCTGTGACCGGTAACAAACGGATCATGCACGCTCTCCCTCGGGCGCATAAATCCCGACAAACCGTTTTCCTGACGTATGGTGCAAAACTTTTCAAATCTGCCTGTCAGCAATTTATGTGTATAGGATTGATGTCCGACATCAAATAAAATAGAGTCGGCAGGCGAATCAAAAACTTTATGCAGTGCAACGGTAAGCTCAACCGTACCGAGGTTTGAAGCCAAATGACCGCCGTTTTTAGCAACCGTTTTAATCATACAGTCGCGAATTTCCGCACACAGTGCATCAAGTTGCGAACTATTAAGTTTTTTAACATCATCGGGAGAATTGATTTTGTTTAAAAATTTATATTCCAAACTTTAAACCTCTAATACTTAATACTTTCGTTTTGCAAGATAATAAGCCATATTTTTAAGAAAATCGGTATTGCCGTCAAAACACTCTAGTGCGGATACGGCATTTTCGGTGAGTTTGTCTACAATTCTCTGACATTCGTCAATTCCGTAAAATTCCGTATATGTACGCTTATCGTTCTTTTCGTCGCTGTGTACAGGTTTTCCAAGTGTATTTTCATTGCCTGTTACGTCTAAAATATCATCGACAATTTGAAAAGCAAGGCCTAAATTTTCCGCATATTTTTCGGCATACGGAACTTTATCGTCGGCGCCCGCAAGTATACAACCTATTTTTGCAGCCGCGCACAACAGCGCACCCGTTTTATAAAAATACATTTCATTAACCGTATCTATATCCGCTTCGGTATTTTCGCTTAATATATCAATTACCTGACCGCCTATCATACCGTTTACACCGCAAAGCTGTGACAATGCCGACATTGCGGACAAAACCCTGTCCGACGGTATGTTTTCGGTCCTGCCGGCAACGGAAAACGCCTCGGTCAGCAATGCGTCGCCTGCCAGCACCGCAATACTTTCACCGTATGCCTTATGGCAAGAAGGCTTGCCGCGCCTGAAATCGTCATTATCCATACACGGCAGATCATCGTGAATCAACGAATATGTGTGTATCATTTCAAGCGCCACGGCAAAGTTTGCGGCATCTTTGTAATTCCCTGTGCACAGTTTGTAAAACTCAAGCAGCAATATAGGCCTTATACGTTTACCGCCGTTTTTAAGGCTGTACATCATTGCGTCCTTAATTCTTTCGTATTTATGACTTTTTACCGTTATAATATCATCAAATTCAGACTCGATGAAAGACGCATAATTTTTTAAGGTTGTTTCAAACTCAGTCATTAACTTGCTCCTTATTACCGTCTATTGTTTCAATTTGCAGTTTTGCTTCTTCCAATATTTCGTTACACTGTTTTACCGCTTTTGTGCCCTGTGCATAAAGTTCAATGGCAGCATCAAGTGTGCAATCGTTTTTTTCAAGCTTTTCGCAAATATCTTCAAGCTGTTTTAAAGCAGCTTCAAAATTCATATTTTTTTCCATAATTATTCCTCCACGGATTTTGTTTCGACCGTAAGACTGCCGCGAAACAATTTTACAGACAGCCTGTCGCCTACATTTACATCCGAAGCATCCCGAACGGTAATACCGCCTTTTTGTACCACGGAATATCCGCGCGATAACACCTTAAGCGGATCGCAAGCGCTTAATTGTGCGGTTAAATATGTAAGCCGTTTTTCCGCCGATGTGCCGATTTTTAAAAAATCGCTGTCAAGCCGTTTTTTAAGGTTATTAACCATATCCTGCCTTTTATCCGTAAGCAGCGCAGGATTTGTAAAATACACATTTGCGGCACTTGCTTTAAGGCGCAGGCGCGCAAGTTGTATTTTTGAAGAAAGCAGATTATCCATTTTTTCGGCAACTGTCTGCAATTGCCTGCGTATATCCGAAATATCCGGAACCGCAAGTTCTGCCGCAGCAGACGGAGTCGGTGCACGCATATCGGCAACAAAATCGCAAATAGTAAAATCCGTTTCATGCCCGACGGCGGAAATTACAGGTATCGGAGATTCATAAATTTTGCGTGCAAGATTTTCGTCGTTAAATGCAGCCAAATCCTCTGCCGAGCCACCGCCTCTGCCTATAATTATTACATCGGCATTATCACCGTTATATGCGTTTTCAAGTGCGTTTATAAGCGAACTCGGTGCATTTACGCCCTGAACGAGCGCCGGATATACATAAACACGGCAAACGGGATATCTTCGGGAAATAATGTTAATCAAATCTCTAAGCGCAGCGCCCGTGTCCGACGTAATAATTGCAATACCTTTAGGGTATTTCGGCAGCTTTCTTTTGGTGCCCTCGGAAAACAAACCTTCCTTTTCCAATTTTTCTTTAACAATACGGAAATTTTCAGCCAAATCGCCCGTGCCGTAAGGCTGCATATTTTCGGCATATAATTGATACCGTCCGTCTTTTTCGTACAATGACACCCTGCCGGTACAAATAACCTTATCGCCGTCACGCGGCAGGAATTTAAGCAGCGCCGCATTTGTCCTAAACATAACGCACTGTATAAGCGCGTCGCTGTCTTTTAATGAAAAATACAAGTGACCGCTGCTGTAATGGTTTTTAAAGTTAGATATTTCACCGCTTACAGAAATTAAATTAAGTTTTTCGTCATAGTCAAGTATTGATTTAACATATGTATTCAACTGTTTTACGGTATATACGCAAGACATTATTTGCCCTCTTTGCCGTCGGCAATCGTTCCTAAAATTCCGTTTACAAACGACGCGTCTTCTGCAGCGGCATATTTTTTGCACAATTCGACCGCTTCGTTGACGGAAACACTTACGGGAATATCGTCACGGTAATTTATTTCGTAAATGGCAAGCCTCAAAACAGCAAGCGCAACCCGACTTATACGGTCTATGGTCCAGCCCTTTGCGTTTTCGGAAATCAAAGCGTCTATTTCACCAACATTTTCGTATACGCCGCGAAAAACTTCCTCACAATATGTATCGGTTTCAAACTCCCTGAAATTTACCGCTTGGTCTAAAATATCGTCAGCCGGTAAATCGTTGAAAATCTTTTCAAATATTAAAATAAAAGCATTTTCCCTTGATTGCTTACGTTTCAGCATAATGCACCAACCCTTAATTTTATATCTATTAAATTATATATCATATCGGCATTTATTGCAAGGATAAATGCATATTTTAATGCATATTTTGCATAAAAAATTTTTAACGCTATTTTTAACTTTTTCTATTGACAAAACGTAATATTATGATATAATAATCGTTGCATGCGGTGGATGTAGCTTAGTTGGTTAAAGCGCCAGTTTGTGGCACTGGAGACCGTGGGTTCGAGTCCCATCTTCCACCCCATTTTTTTATACCTATTTAATATTCTGGGGTGTCGTCAAGCGGTAAGACACAGCACTTTGACTGCTGCATTCGTGAGTTCGAATCTCGCCACCCCAGCCAAAAACGGCAAGTATCGTTAGATACTTGCCGTTTTTCATTCATATTTTAAAATACGCTAATTTTAACCCGTGTAACTTTTTGCCGAAAACGGCAATAAAAAATTCCCCAACCATTAATGATTAGGGAATTTTTCAGTTGGAGCGGGTGATGGGAATCGAACCCACACGACCAGCTTGGAAGGCTGGGATTCTAGCCATTGAACTACACCCGCACAATCGACGAGAATTATAATATCACAACTCCCGTCAATAGTCAAGTAAAATTTAAATTATTTGCAATTAATTGTAAAATCATTCTTATAATCAACCGTGATTTTCGAAATATTCTCATCACATCTGTCAATTATTATATCTACAACCTTGTCTTCAATGTTTCGTCTTATTTGCGTACGCAGTTCCCTTGCCCCTGCTTTAGAATCAACCGATCGGTGTGCTATTTCCGGTGCAACCGAATCGGAAAACTCAAGCTCGATACCCTTTTCCGCAATCGATTTTTTAAGTTCGTCAAGCATAAGTTTTGCAATTTTTACAAGACTTTCTTCGCTAAGCGGAGAAAATACAACTATTTCATCAATTCTGCCTAAAAACTCAGGACGCAAAAACTCACCGAGCGCTTTCATTACTTTTTCTTTTGAAGCGTCCTCCTTTGTCTTGCCGAATCCTACAAGATTATCATTGCGGTCGCTTCCCGCATTGGAAGTCATTACAATTATAGTATTTTCAAAATTAACCGTTCTGCCCTGTGAGTCCGTAATCCTGCCGTCGTCGAATATCTGCAAAAGTATATTAAGCACGTCGGGGTGCGCTTTTTCTATTTCGTCAAGTAAAATTACAGAATAGGGTTTGCGTCTTACTTTTTCGGTAAGTTGACCTGCCTCGTCATAGCCGACGTATCCCGGAGGAGAACCTATAAGACGTGACACAGAATGTTTTTCCATATATTCGCTCATATCAATGCGAATCATGGTTTCGGGAGTGGAAAACAACTGCTCGGACAAAACCTTAACAAGTTCTGTCTTACCTACGCCCGTAGGTCCGACAAATATAAAGGAAGCCGGTCTTCTGTGCGGTGTTGTTTGAACACGCGAACGCCTTACGGCAGCGGTAACCGCATCGGCGGCCGCGTCCTGACCTATAATTCTCTCCTTGATTTTTTTATTTAATTCCGACAATTTTTTAAGGTCGCTTTCGCTTACCTTTGCCGCCGGAATGCCTGTCCATAACTCAATAACCTTTGCAACGTCGGCCTGTGTAACTTTGTTATCGGCAGCAGGCGCATAAAGTTCCTCCGCTTTTCCTTTATATTTCTCAAGTTCGGATTTTAAAAGCGCAATTTTTTCATAATCCGGATTATCGGTATCGGCCTGTGCGTTTTCAAGCTGAATGGAAATATCTTTAATTTTCTTATTTGCGCCGTACAGTTCATCTACCGCTTTATTTGCAAGACTTGCACATGCACACGCTTCGTCAAGCAAATCTATTGCCTTATCCGGCAAAAATCTATCGTTAACATAGCGCTCGGACAAACGCACGATTTTGCATACAAGTTCGTCACTTACGGTAACATTGTGGAAACCTTCATAATATCCCTTAACGCCCAAAAGAATGTTTTCTGTTTCTTCAACGGAAGGTTCTTCTATAACAATGGGTTGGAAACGGCGTTCAAGCGCAGCATCCTTTTCTATATATTTACGGTATTCTTTAAATGTTGTTGCGCCTATAACCTGAATTTCACCGCGGGACAGTGCCGGTTTTAAAATATTAGCCGCATTCATCGTACCCTCGGAAGAATCTCCCGCGCCCACAAGGTTATGGATTTCATCAATAAACAAAATGATATTGCCTTCGCGCTTTATTTCGTCAATAAGCCCCTTAACCCTGCTTTCAAACTGACCGCGGAACTGTGTTCCGGCGACAAGTCCCGTCAGATCAAGCAAAAGTATTTCTTTATCAAGCAATCTTGCGGGTGCGCTGCCCGACGCTATCATTAAAGCCAAACCTTCGGCAATAGCCGTTTTGCCGACTCCCGGCTCACCTATAAGACATGGGTTATTCTTTGAACGTCGTGATAAAATTTGAATAGCACGATTAAGTTCGTCCTGTCTGCCTATTATGGCGTCCAAACTGCCGCTTTTGGCTTTTTCAGTCAGGTTGGTACAGTACTGTTCCAAAAATCTGCGGCGCTTTTTCGGTTTATCTTTACCGTTTTCTTTGCCGTTATCATCGGTTTGCTTTTCGTTATCACTCTCGGTTTTTTTGCCGAAAATATTATTTAAAAACGGAAATGCCGGTGCCGTACCTAGCGAAAACGCATTTTCGTCATCATCGGAATCGTTTTGATCGTCAAGCGCCATTATATCCATAAACTGATCGCTCATTTGTTCAATGTCTTCGTCAGTGATATTCATTTTTTTAAGCATATCGTCTACCGGTTTAATACCAAGTTGCTTTGCACACACAAGGCAGAGTCCCTGCGGCTCGCCTGATGCATTTGCGGGATCCGATATAAAAACCACAGCAGGCCTTTTTTTGCAATTTGAACATAATTTCATTTAAATATAAACTCCTATTCCAAAGTGTTAAAACAAATAATTATTCTTTAAACTTATTTAATACTTATCGGCAATATATCCACAGCTGTTTTAAATATGTGCGACGCCTCCACCGCTTCGTTTGTAAAACAGAAAAATCCACCCGTCAACGATACCGCAAGCGACACCGCAAGTACAAATACCGCGGACCAGGCAAGACCGTAAACAAGTCCCAAAATTCCGCCGAGAGTTCTGTTAAGCGTTCCGACAAGCGAGAATGAAAACAATTTATTTAATGTCTTAGCTAAAAATCTGAACAATATCGAAAGCACTGCCAAAAGTACAATAGTTACCGTTGTTTTTAAAAAATTAACGGCAAGCGGTTTAACCGCGCGCTTGCATACATCGGCGGAAACCTCCGACGCCGTATTCCCCACAGCTTCATTTAACAGATTGTTTTTGTTAAAATTCATCTTTTCGGCATTGTTTTTTACAAACGACGGCAATGCGTCCCATATTGTTTGCGAAATATCCGCCGTACCCGACGAAACTTTATCGGAAACGGCATTTTCAATTGCTTTGCTTAAAGCAGGCTCAAGCGCTTTATCGTATATAAAATCCGCCGTAGGCGTGCTTAATGTAAAGGATAAAACAATTGCCGCAACAAATCCGACAATATTAAATACAGTACGCACAAAACCTTTTTTTGCCGTAACAATTACAGCTGCCGCTATTATTACAACAATTATAATATCAAGTATCGCAGACATAATGCTACCTCCTAAAATACTATTTTTTGAATTTTGTTATCTGTTACAAGCGCCGCACGCAAATTACTAAGCGGCGCAAGTCTTTCAACGCCGAAGTCACATTCAGCCTGATTCAGCAATTCACCGGCAGAATTATAAAGGTAAACAGTCCTGCCACTTAAAATATACACATATTTTCCGCGAATTGCAATATCGGATATTTCTCCGTCAAATTCTATTATATGTTTTTGCGTGCCGTTTTTGGCATAAATGTATACGGAATTATCGCTTAAATTCGCATTTCTGCAAGTTGCAATAACAGAATATGAACTGTCGCCTCTTGCAAAAATTACGTTTTTTTCATAAGTTTGGTTTGATTGTAATAATTTACCCCACGAAATATAAGCCGACTCATTATTAAATATTACCCAAAAACCGTTTCTTCCGTATGAACGCAGGGATAAAATCAATTTATCGTTGTATTCAAATGTTTTAAGCGGATCCGCTGAAGAATACCGCAATATATATATCTTTGAAAAATAAACTCCGTCCTTTGCATTAAAGACCGACACCGCAATTGTTTTTCCGTCTGCCGACAAAACAACATCGTTAATTATGTAATCGGAACAAAACCACTGATATACAACATCATTCTTAGCATTGTATACCGTAACTTCGGATGAATAACTGTCCGACTGAGTTGCTATTGCATAATATCCGCTGTCGGATATATCCGCGCACAGTATATCGCTGTCCGTTTTTCCGCTTATAAGATTTTTATACAGTGTGCAAATCATAAACTCCGTACTGCCCTGACTGTAGAGCATAAAACGCGAACTTGACTTTTTAAGTATCGGTATTTCATAACCGTGTCTGTAAGAAAAGATATTCTTGCCGTTGGCGTTGTATCCTTCAACATTTGTAGAAGAAGCAACAATATAATAATTACCCGCTGTCTGCACATCGGTAACGGTGCCGCCGCTTAATGACGCAGGGTAACCGCTTCCGCTGCCTATAAGCGATTTGGCGTTAAGTAAATATTCCGCAATACCTGTCGGCAAAATTATCGACATTACAATTACAGCAATTACCAAAAGTGCCGCAATTCCCAATGCGGTTAAACGTCTTATATTTTTTTTGTTTTTATTACCGCGTATAACTTTAATGTTATTGCGTTTTCCGTCCTCGGTAATTTCTATTTGTTTTGATTTTGCCTGCTTTTCAATTTTCTCATTACTTTTAACATCTTTTTCGGCCCGTGCTTTACGCGCAGGCTGAGGTTTCATGGGAATTTCCTGTACGGTAACCGTGTTCCTTGCGCTGCGCTTTTTGCCTTTTACAGTCCTTTTTTTGTATTCAGCCAAGCAAATTACCGTCCTTTCCGTTAATATCCGAAATATTGTAAAAAACTTTATTTAAAAACAGTCCGTGCGGTGGCAGTGTTTCACCCGCAGCGTTTCTGTCTTTTGAATTTATAATGTAATCAAAATCCTTATTTGCATATTTGCCAAGCGATGCTTCAAGCGCAGTACCTGCAATTATGCGTACCATATTATATAAAAAACCGTCTGCGGATATACTTAATGTCACAAAATCACCGCAACGCACGGCATTACATTCAAAAACCGTTCTCACAGTATCTTTAACCGTGCGGTGTATACTGGAAAATCCGACAAAATCATGTTGTCCGACAATTCTGCCGCAAAATTCATTCATCAAATCCACGTCAATTTTCTGTTTGGCGCGGTATACATACCGTCGGTCAAATGGACTTAAAACTTTCCCGTCAAAAAAATTATAGATATAGTTTTTGCCGATTGCGGAATACCTCGCATGAAAATCACCTGCGACTTTTTTACAGGAATACACTGCAATATCACCCGGCAGCAAGGCATTTAAACCGTAAACAAATGCCCTCTCCGGCAAATCGGCATCGCAGTCGAAATGGCAAAAGAACTGTTTTGCATGAACTCCCGCGTCCGTTCGGCTGCAGCCGGTAACATTTGTTCTTTCTTTTGTTATTTGTGATATTTTTTCGCACATTACCTGTTGTACGGTAACCGAATTCGGCTGAACCTGCCAACCGTGGTAAGCTGTACCGTCAAAAGCTATTTCAAGTAAATATCTGCTCATTTAATACCTCTTAAGCAAAACAATTCCGACACACCATAAAACGGTTAAAACAGTTGAAACAATATCGCGCGACGCTATTTTTAACTGCTTCATTCTCTGCCTGCCCTTACCGCCGTTATAGCAGCGGCTCTCCATCGCCTCCGCAAGATCGTAAGCGCGTCGCACGGCGGAAATAAGCAGCGGAATAAGTATCGGTATTACCGATTTAATTCTGTTTATTATGCTTCCGCTTTCAAAATCGGCACCACGCGCTTTTTGGGCATTAATTATTTTTTCGGTTTCGTCGACGAGCGTGGGTATAAATCTGAGCGCGATCGTCATCATCATTGCAAGCGAATGTACCGCTGTACCGAGTCCTATAAATTTAAGCGGCGAAAACAATCTTTCAAGCGCGTCGGTCAGGTCATTCGGCGTAGTGGTGTAAGTAAGCACGGAACTTATAAGTATAAGCAGAATTACCCTTGCCGACATAAATACGGAACGCGCAAGACCTGTTTCGGTAATGCGTATTTTCCATACCTGCACCAAAACATTGCCGTCACCGGTATAAAACAAATTAATTATAAAAGTAAATATTAAAATCGGCAAAATGGCTTTAATATTTTTAAAATATACGCTTACGGGAATATGAGTTAATATAAGCACGCAAACAACGCCTGCAAGCACAAGCAATAAAGAGATAAATCCCTTTGCAATAAAAATAAATATAAGTATTAACAGCAACAGTATCAGTTTAATTCTCGGATCAAGCCGATGGATTACCGAATCGCAAGGATAAAACTGACCGAACGTGAGATCCTTTATCATTTGCAATTTCTCCTTTCAAGAAGAAATTGTACCGCTTCGTCAACGGTTATAATATCCCTCGGAAAATTATAACCCAACTTATCGAGCGAACAGAACACCTGCGTTATAACCGGCACCGTAAGCCCGATTTTTTCAAGTTCATCACGCCTTGCAAAAACCTTTTTCGGCGTATCAAACATAATTACTTTTCCGTGCGATAAAACAAGAAGTTTATCAGCCAGCAAGGCCATATCTTCCATTGAGTGTGATACTATCAACACCGTAGCGTCGTTATCCCTGCGGTAATCTTTAATAATACGCATAACGGTGTTTTTACCTCTCGGATCAAGTCCTGCCGTGGGTTCATCAAAAACAATTACCTGCGGACGCATGGCAAGCACACCCGCAATAGCAACCCTGCGCTTTTCTCCGCCCGATAAATCAAACGGCGAACGGTCCATATATTCGTCGGGCAGTTCAACACGTTTTGCCGCCTCATAAACGGCGGTTTTTAATTTTTCGCCTTCAAGTCCCATATTTTTAGGTCCGAAAGCAATATCGGCAAACACGGTTTCATCAAACAACTGATATTCCGGATACTGAAATACAAGTCCTATTTTTGAGCGAATTGCTTTTATATTTTTCGGTGCTTTCCATATATCCTCACCGTCAAATAAAATCCTGCCGGAAGTGGGTTTTAAAAGTCCGTTTAAATGCTGAACAAGTGTCGATTTGCCGGAGCCTGTATGACCTATAATGCCTATAATTTCGCCTTTTTCGGCGCAAAACGAAACATCCGTTATTGCGTCTTTGCAAAACGGCGTGTTCTGATTATAGGAATGTGTCAAATTTTCAACCTGTAAAACCGGCAAAGTTATTCCTCCGTAAACTATAATATATTGGCTACTGCCTTTGCAGTGGCTTCAACCGAAATTATATCGGTTCGGACGGGTATCCCGTTTTGCCTTAGCTTATACAACAATTCGGTTGTCTGCGGAACGTCAAGTCCGTTAAGTTTAAGCAAATTTAAATCCGAAAATATTTCCTTCGGTGTACCGTCTGCCGAAATTTTGCCGTCGTTCATAACAATTACTCTGTCGGCTTTTTCGGCTTCACCCATAAAATGTGTAATAAGTATAATTGTAATACCGCGCTTTCGGTTCAGTTCATACACGGTATCCAAAACTTCGCGTCTGCCTTTCGGATCAAGCATGGATGTCGCTTCATCCAAAACAATGCAATCAGGCTCCATAGCCAAAATTCCCGCAATGGCAACACGTTGTTTTTGTCCGCCGGACAAATTACCGGGGGATGATTTTTTGTATTCCGACATACCTACCGTTTCAAGCGCATCGTCTACTCTGCGGCGTATTTCGGCAGGGTTTACCCCTAGGTTTTCCGGTCCGAAAGCAACGTCCTCCTCCACAACCGAGGCGACTAACTGGTTATCGGGATTTTGAAAAACAAGTCCCACCGACTTCTTAACATCAAATTCTCTTTTTTCGTCTCGCGTATCAATTCCGTTTACAAAAACAGTTCCGCTTTCGGGTTTATAAAGTCCGTTCAACAATTTAGCCAACGTAGACTTACCCGAACCGTTATGCCCTAAAATAACATTAAAACTTCCGCGTTTAAAATTTACATTTAAATTGTTTATAACGGATTTTTTTCCGTCATCGGAATCAAAACCGAATGACACATCGCAAACTCTGATTATATCGTCCATTTATTTTCCTATCCACACCGTTGTATTTCCGCAAGGCAGCACCAAAGGTTTTTCGGCAATTTCCAAACCGATTTCATCGGTAAATATCTCGCCGTTTCTGTCACCCGCAATGTAAAGTTGAGTTAAATAATTAAGTATTGTGGGTGATAAACCGGTTGTATATGAATTTAAAAAGAAAAACAGCGGATTATCGCTCAGCAGTTTTCCGGTTTCGCTTAAAAGCTCGGAAATTTGATTTTCGATTTTCCAAATTTCCCCATTAGGTCCCCTGCCGTATGACGGCGGATCCATTATCACGGCGTCGTATTTGTTTCCTCTGCGTATTTCGCGCTTAACAAATTTAAGGCAGTCGTCCACAAGCCAGCGTACGTTTTTATCAGCCACGCCCGATGCCGCCGCATTTTCCTTTGCCCACTGTACCATACCTTTAGACGCGTCCACATGCGTTACCGAAGCGCCTGCCTTTAAACAGGCAACCGTTGCACCGCCTGTATAGGCAAACATATTAAGGACTTTAATCGGGCGGTTTGCTTTGCTTATAAGCTGCATAGCCAAATCCCAATTTACCGCCTGTTCGGGAAAAAGTCCCGTATGTTTAAACCCCATGGGCTTTAAACGGAATTTTAAATCCTTATAGCCTATTTCCCAAACATCGGGTACATTTTTAAGCACTTCCCAATAACCGCCGCCCGAATTTGAGCGGTGGTATATTGCATCGGCATTGTACCACCGTTTATCATTTTTCGGCAAATCCCACATTACCGTCGGATCGGGACGGATTAAAATAATATTTCCCCAGCGTTCAAGACGTTCGCCGGCAGAAGCGTCTATAAGTTCATAATCATTAAAATCTTTAACAAACCGCATAGTTATCCCTTAATCACATCTGCAACAGTTCTTGCGATACGTTTTATTTGGTGAATATCGGCACCTTCAACCATTACGCGTATAAGCGGTTCGGTACCGGACGCGCGTACAAGTATACGGCCGGTCTCGCCCAGCTCGTCACCGGCAGCCTTTATTGCATCTGCAATTTTTTCGTCTGTTTTAAGCGATTCTTTCATTTCGGGTGTGGCGGTAACATTCACAAGCGTTTGCGGCAGCGTTGTCATAACGCTTGCAAGTTCCGATGCGGTCTTACCCGATTTTTCCATAAATGCCGCAAGCATTGCACCGGAAAGCTGGCCGTCGCCTGTTGTTGCAAAATCTTTAAATATAATGTGTCCGGACTGTTCGCCGCCGATATTATATCCCTTTTTAAGCATTTCCTCAAGCACATATCTGTCGCCTACGGCGGTTTCGGCAACATTTATTCCGTTTGCTTTTGCAAACAGCTTAAATCCGAGGTTTGTCATTACCGTAACTACAGCCGTATCCGACGCCAATGTGCCGTTTTCAAGCATATTTTTTGCAAATATAGCAATTAATTTATCGCCGTCTATAAGCTTACCGTTCTCGTCAACCGCAAGGCATCTGTCGGAATCACCGTCAAAAGCAAGACCTAAATCAACATTATGGCCGTTTACAAAATCAATTAAATCTTCCATATGGGTTGATCCGCATTCCGAATTAATGTTTGTGCCGTTCGGATTGCAGTGCAGCATATAGCACTGTGCGCCCATTCTTTCAAAAAGTTTCTGCGCGGTGTAGGAAGCGCAGCCGTTTGCGCAGTCTATTGCAATTTTAAGGCCGTTAAGTTTTGTCGCAACCGAATGTATAATGTGGTCAATATAGTCTTCGACCAAATCGGGACGTGAAAAAACACTGCCGACAGCGGCGCCCACGGGAAACTCGATCGGACTCATATCATCAAGCACCAAAGCCTCAATTTCTTCTTCTACGGAATCCGGCAGTTTATAACCCTCACTCGAAAAAATTTTAATTCCGTTATATTCACACGGATTATGCGATGCCGATATCATAATGCCTGCGTCGGCAGAGCATTTACCGACAAGGTAAGCCACCGCGGGAGTCGGCACATAGCCGAGCAGCACAACATCCGCACCGACCGAGCAAAGTCCGGCAGCCAGCGCCATTTCAAGCATTGTAGATGATACACGCGTATCTTTACCTATAAGCACTTTCGGTTTTTCCTCTGTTTTTTTGGTTAAAACATATGCCGCCGCACGTCCTATATTTGTTGCAAGTTCGCATGTAAGTTCGCCGTTTGCAATACCTCTTGCACCGTCTGTACCGAATAATCTACCCATCGTTTTCTCTCCTTAAAATATTGTTTGCTGTGTATTTTCCCCTGCACTGTTGTAGGGTATGCCCAGATGCTCGTACGCAAATTTTGTTACACATCTGCCCCGTGTTGTGCGGGATAAAAATCCTATCTGCATTAAATAAGGCTCGTAAACATCCTCTATTGTAATGCTTTCTTCTCCCATTGCCGCCGCAAGCGTATCAAGACCTACAGGTCCGCCGCCGTAAACGTCGATAATGGTCCTAAGCATCCGTCTGTCAAAATCATCAAGGCCGAGTTCGTCAATTTCAAATCTTTCAAGTGCGCTTCTTGCGACTTCCTCGGTTATCACACCGTCATAAGATATCTGTGCAATATCACGTACCCGCTTTAAAAGCCTGTTTGCGATACGCGGAGTACCTCTTGAGCGCGACGCAATTTCCAAAGCGCCGTTTTTATCAATTTCAATACCTAAAATTGATGCCGACCTTTTAATAATTTCCGCCAACTGTTCGGGACTGTAAAGTTCAAGCCGCAGCAAAACGCCGAATCTGTCACGCAGCGGCGCCGTAAGCTGACCGGAGCGCGTTGTTGCGCCCACCAATGTAAAATGCGGTAAATCAAGCCGTATGGAACGTGCTGATGGACCTTTGCCGATTATAATATCTACCGAAAAATCCTCCATTGCCGGATACAAAATTTCTTCAACATTACGCGCTAAACGGTGTATTTCGTCAATAAACAATACATCGCCCTCATTTAAATTTGTAAGTAACGCAACCAAGTCGCCCTGTTTTTCTATAGCCGGACCTGAAGTTACCCGTAAGTTAACGCCCATTTCGTGCGCGATTATGCCCGAAAGCGTTGTTTTGCCGAGTCCGGGCGGACCGTAAAGCAGCACATGGTCAAGCGGCTCCTTACGCATAAGCGCGGCCTTAATATAAATTGAAAGATTTTCCTTTGCTTTATCCTGTCCTATGTAATCGTTAAGAGTTTTCGGCCTAAGCGATACTTCAACGTCTTCGTCATCGGCAGTGTATTCGGGTACTACGATCCTGTTTTCAAAATCCATTTCATCCATATTTTACACCTGCCTTGAGAGTTCTTTTAAAGCTGCTTTTATCAAATCCTGCGTCGACAGTTCCGTATTATACTTGCTGACAGCCGAAGCTGCGTCGCTCTGCGAAAATCCGAGTGCGGTAAGTGCGGTAACTGCTTCTTTTATGTTGGAATGTTCACCGCCGGACGCAACAGCACTTACGTTTGCATTTCCCGAAAAATCAAGATTCAATCCGCCGACCTTATCCTTAAGTTCCAGCACAATACGTTGCGCCATCTTATTGCCTACGCCCGACGCCGCCGTAAGCGATTTTGAATCCGAACTTGCAATCATCAGTAAAATCCTGTCCGGTGTAAATTCCGAAAGCAAGGCAAGCGCTGCCTTCGGTCCTACTCCGCTTACCGAAATCAGCATTTTAAAACACTCAAGTTCTTCAACCGTGTAAAAACCGTATAGGTCGGCGGCATCCTCTTTAATTGCTAGATATGTATATAAAAAGACTTCCTCATTGTACTTTGGCATACGCGATACCGTACCGAGTGCCGCAAAGCACTTATAACCCACGCCGCCGCATTCAACAACAACGTAATTTTTATCGGTATATATTAACTTCCCGCGTACCGAAAAAATCATATTTTACCCTCCTGCCGTATTCTTCCGTAAAGAGATCCCGAAAAATGCGCGTGACAAACCGCCATTGCGAGTGCGTCCGCCGTGTCATCCGGTTTCGGAACGGCGTCAAGACGCAAAAGCTGCCTTGTCATCTCCATAACCTGTTTTTTCTCCGCCCTGCCGTAACCTGTAACTGCCTGTTTTACCTGCAGCGGCGTATATTCGCAAACCCGCACGTTTTTTTGTTTGGCGGCAAGCAATATTACGCCCCTTGCCTGTGCAACGTCGATAGCGGTTGCGGTATTTGTATTAAAAAACAATTTTTCTATTGCAACGGCATCCGGCGAATATCTGTCCAATATAACCGAAACACCGTCATAAATCTTTTGCAGCCGCTGCGTAAATTCCGTTCCGGCGGCGGTGGTGATCGCGCCGTATTCTATAGGGCGAAATTTTACACCGTCGGATTTTATAACGCCGTAACCGACTATCGCATAACCGGGATCTATACCCAAAATAACCAATTAACAACACTTTCCGTTCCTATGGCACGGCGGGCTTAAAACCCACCGTATGCCAACGCATAACTATTTATGAATTATACCACACTTTGTACATTTCGGCAATATTTTTTAATGTATTTACAGCATATTTTTAAAAAATTTACAATAAAAATAAAAAACGAGCATTTGCGAGTAAAACAGAGCAAAGCAGAGTATTTAAGAGTTTATAAAATTTTGTTTGCGTTTTTTGCAGAAATATGCGGATTTTTTTGAAAAAAGTGTTGACTTTTCGGGAAAATTGTTCTATATTATCATAATGTTTAAAGCATCTGTGTTGAATGCGTTTTCCAATTGCGGCTGATCAGATTATACTAATGATTATAAAACTCTTTGCGGAGGCTGCAATTAAAGATTACGCGGGTATCGCGCAGAGCCGAAATGAGCTTACGCGGCACTATGTGTCCGCAAAGGGGGATGCTTAAATGGATAAAAAGAATATTTTGCAGTTAAAAAACATTTCCGTTGCATTTGATGGGGAGACGGTGTTAAACAACCTTAATCTCGAAATTCGGGATAAAGAGTTTATAACATTGCTCGGACCGTCCGGCTGCGGCAAAACCACAACATTACGCATTATTGCGGGATTTGTGGAACCGGACAACGGCGAGGTGCTTTTTGACGGGTGTAAGATTAATGGTGTTCCGTCTTATAAAAGACAGGTTAACACCATTTTTCAGCGTTATGCCCTGTTTCCGCACCTTAACGTATTTGAAAACATAGCGTTTGGTTTACGGATTAAAAAATTGCCCGAAAAGGAAATCGAGCAAAAAGTGAACGAAATGCTGGAGCTTGTTAATCTTAAGGGACTCGGCAAACGAAAAATCGGCACGCTCTCGGGCGGTCAGCAGCAGCGTGTCGCAATAGCGCGCGCCATTGCAAATCATCCTAAAGTATTATTGTTGGACGAGCCGCTTGCTGCACTTGATTTGAAACTGCGTAAAGATATGCAGACGGAACTTAAGAAAATTCAGCAGCAACTGGGTATTACATTCATTTTTGTAACGCACGACCAGGAGGAAGCGCTTGCAATGTCCGACCGTGTTGTTGTAATGGATAACGGTATTATACAGCAGGTAGGCACACCGCAGGATATTTATAACGAGCCCAAAAATGCTTTTGTCGCGGATTTTATAGGTGAATCCAACATACTTGACGGTATAATGATAGACGATTATATTGCCGAATTTTCAGGAAAGCGTTTTGAGTGTCTTGATAAAGACTTTGCACGCGGAGAAAAAGTTGACGTTGTAGTGCGTCCGGAAGATGTTGATATTGTCCCGACCGAAAAAGGCATGCTTGAAGGTGTGGTTACATCCATAACATTCCTCGGCGTTCATTATGAAATTATTGTGGACATCGGCGGATTTAAATGGATGATACAAACCACCGATTCACACGATGTCGGCGACAAAGTCGGTCTGTTTATAGAGCCCGACGCGATACATATAATGAAAAAGAGCGAATATTCGGGTAAATACGGTGATTACAGCTCGTACAGTGAGGAGATCGACCATCTTTCCGACACCGAGGAGGCAGCCGAATGAACAAAAAATCACTCGGCAGCAGATTAGTTGCTGCGCCTTATATTGTCTGGGCGGCAATTTTTATAGTTGTGCCGCTTATTATGATGATTTATTATTCTTTTACCGATGCGTCGGGCGCCTTTTCATTTGCAAATATTACGTCGCTCGGTAAATACAAAAAAGCGTTCGGACTTTCAATTCTGTATGCGCTTATTTCAACGGCGGTTACATTCATTTTAGCTTATCCGCTCTCTTACTTTATGACAAAACTGAAAATTTCATCCCAAAAAATGATATTGATGATTGTCGTTTTCCCTATGTGGATGAATTTCCTTATACGCACATACTCCTGGATTTCCCTGCTTGCCAACACCGGAATTATAAACAGTTTTTTAGGCAAGCTCGGCATAGGTCCGCTTAAACTTATCAACACGCCTTTTGCCATAATACTGGGTATGGTTTACGATTTTCTGCCGTATATGGTACTTCCCATTTACACCGCTATGACCAAAATCGACCGTTCCCTGCTTGAAGCGGCCGAGGACTTGGGCGGAAACAGTTTCGCAAAATTAAAAAAAGTAATTTTTCCGTTAAGTTTATCCGGTGTGGTTTCCGGTATAACAATGGTATTTGTTCCGTCGGTAAGCACTTTTTATATTTCTCAAAAGCTCGGCGGTAACAAAACAATGCTTATAGGCGATGCCATAGAATATCTTTTTAACTTGGGACCGAACCATTACAATGTTGCTTCGGCTATTTCTTTGGTTCTTATGGTATTAATACTTATCTGTCTTGCTGTAATGAACAGATTTACGGATGATGACGACGGAGGTATGGTGCTGTGAAGGCTTTATCACGTATATACATCGCTTTAATATTATTGTTTTTATACGCACCTGTAGCGGTTATGGTGTTCTTTTCCTTTAATTCATCCGAAAGCGTTTGGGTATTTGAAGGTTTTTCGATTGATTGGTATAAAGAACTTATTTACAACGACTCTATGATAAGCGCATTGAAAAACACGCTTATTGTCGCAGTTTTATCTGCCGGTATTTCCACGGCACTGGGAACGGCGGCGGCGGTCGGTATAAATTCGCTGCAAAAAAAAGTGACAAAAAACATAGTTATGTCTGTTACCAATATTCCTATGATGAATGCGGATATTGTAACGGGTATTTCCCTTATGCTGTTGTTCGTATTTGTCGGAAAGATGTTTTCCGTTACCGAATCTTTAGGATTTGTAACGGTGCTTATAGCGCATATAACCTTTAATCTTCCTTATGTAATTTTGTCGGTTCTGCCTAAATTAAAACAAACCGACCATCACTTGCCCGAGGCGGCACTTGACCTCGGCTGTACGCCTGCTCAGGCATTTTTTAAAGTTGTGCTGCCGTCAATTTCATCGGGTGTATTCAGCGGTTTTATAATGGCATTTACACTGTCGCTTGATGATTTTGTAATAAGTTATTTTACATGCGGTCATTATCAAACACTGCCTATAGTTATATATAATATGACCAAAAAGACGGTAACGCCCGATACATATGCGCTTTCCACAATAATTTTTGCCACGGTATTTTTACTGCTTGTATTTTACAACACGCTGCAAGGCAGAAACGAACGGAAGGAAGTGGTACGCAAATGATGAAAAAAACAGTCAGAACTTTGCTGCCCTTACTCGCGGTACTTATTTGCGTCGCCCTTTGCTTTTCCATGTGCGGCAGCGGATACGAATATGCCGAACTTAATTTACGCGGCGAATACACAACCGAACTTGCCGGTACCGTACTTAATGTATATAACTGGGGCGAATATATTTCCGACGGCGGAGACGGCTCGATTGATGTTAATAAGGAATTTGAAAAACTGACGGGTATTAAAGTCAATTACACAACATTTGACAGCAACGAAACAATGTATGCCCAACTTAAAAACGGCGGCGTTTCTTACGATATAATAATTCCTTCCGATTATATGATCGAAAGGCTTAAAAACGAGGATATGCTGCGTAAGATAGATTTTTCGAAAATCACTAATTTTGATTTAATTGACGAAAAATACAAAAACATGTTTTATGATCCGGACAACGAGTACACAGCCACCTATAATGTAGGTATGGTAGGACTTATATATAACTCGGCAATGATACCGGATGAAATTGACAGTTGGCAGGCACTGTGGGATGAAAAATACAAAGACCAGACTTTAATGTTCAACAACCCGCGCGACGCTTTCGGAATTGCGCAGTTTATGCTCGGTCAGGACCTCAACAACACAAACAAATCCGAATGGGACGCAGCAAAGGACCTTTTAATTAAGCAAAAAAAATATCTGCAGTCTTATGTAATGGACGAAGTATATGCCAAAATGGAAACGGGCGAAGCCGCCATTGCCCCGTATTATGCGGGAGATTATCTTACCATGTACGAGGTTAACGAAGATTTAAAATTTGTTTATCCCAAAGAGGGTACGAACATTTTTGTCGATTCGGTTTGCATACCTAAAAACTGCCGAAATTACGAAGCGGCGCTTATGTACATTAACTTTTTGCTTGAGCCCGATATTGCGCTTGCAAACGCTGAATACATCGGTTATGCTTCGCCGAATACAGCGGTTGTTGAAAACGAGGATTATTGCTACTATCAAAACGAAATACTCTATCCCGATGAGGAACATACGCCGTATACGCAGTATTTCCATGATATTGACAGCGACATTAAAACCTATTACGAGGATCTTTGGATAGACATAAAACTTTATTAAAGTAAAACAAAACCACTTAAAGCAACAAACTTTAAGTGGTTTTTATCTTGCAAGCGGATGAAATCTTTTATATGCCGCGGTATATTTATTTTTCATCATTTGGGCGTAAATCTGCGTTGAGGAAATATCCGCATGTCCCAACAATTCCTGAACATCGCTTAACTGTGCGCCGTTTTCAAGCAAATGCGCCGCAAATGAATGGCGAAGTGTATGCGGTGTAATATCTTTATCAATTTTAGCACATGCGGCATAATATTTAATTATTTTCCAAAATCCCTGACGAGTCATAGGTTGTCCGTTCATATTGGTAAAAAGCCTGTCCTCATCGGGATTTACAACTACCGCACTGCGTGCAGCGGTTATGTAATTTTTAATAGCTTTAAGCGCTTGGGGATAAATAGGTATAATGCGCTCCCCTTTTTTATCCGAATGAATATGTAAAACGCCTATTTGGAGGTTTATATCGAATATTTTAAGTTCAACAAGTTGAGTCACTTTAATACCCGTTGCATAAAGCAACTCAAGCATTGCCCTGTCGCGGCAACCTTTGTAATCGCTGACGTCCGGTTGATTAAGCAATGTTAACACCTCATTGCTTGTAAGTATTTCCGGAATTTTCTTAACGGTATGGTGCTTTTCAAGGTTAACCATCGGTGTCTCGTCCACAAGACGCTGTGCCACAAGGTAGTTAAAATAACACCTCAACGAAGCCAAAGCGCGTGCCGTGCTGGTCTGACTTTGACCGTATTGCAGTAAATACTTTTCATAGTCCTCAATACTGTCGCGTGTAACGGAATTCGGGGAATCAATGTGATTAATATTGCAATAGTTTATAAATTTGTTTACATCACGCATATAGGATTCTACCGTGTTTTTGGAACTCTTTTTAACATTACACAAATAGTTTCTGAAATCCTGCGCATAGTCAACCACACTAACACCCCCTTGAATTTAAAATGAAAAGTATTTTAAAAACGATACCGACAAAACGGCATCTGCCAAAGCCGATACAACGTAAAGCAAAATTATTAACGAGAACTTTTTGCAATACCTTTTAAATTCGTCATACATATTGGCTGCCTGACCTTTCGGCATTGAAATACGCACCAGACGAAGTGAAAAAATAAATGCCTCCCTGCCGGAAATTAAATAACCTATTACCGCCAAAACCGTGCAAGGAATAAGTATAAGCGAGTTAAAGGCAATGCCCTGTAAAAGATACTGTTTATAAAGATACGCCGCCGTAATTCCGTAATTAAATCCGCAGTAGCATACCGCTATGGGTGACAGCGCAACGCCTACAACCGATGTTCCGCACAGAAACAGTATAAGCGCAGCCGGCAAAAGCGAAGTAAACGCGGTAATGAATATACCGAAAAAATCTTTATCCGTACGCGTAAGTAAAAATGAATTAAAGCTGTTTTGCGCAATACTGTACACCGTACCGCTTAAGCGCAAAAACAACGCGCCTGCGGCAATACCTACGACATATACAAACATAAGTATTATAATCAATCGGTTCTCGGCAAAGCTGCCTGCAAATTTTGTTTTCCTTAAATTAATTATTGCAGTTCTTTTCATATTACATCCTCCGTTCTGTGCAAATATATGCACAAAGCGGACAAGATATAACCGAACACAACATTTTGAATTAAATTTAATCGTTAAGTATACATATTGTATTTGCAACATTATGTAACCTAAAAACAAAATGCATAATCAAAAAAATAACCCCTGAAAAAACACAGTCGATACGCTCAATCGCACTGTTTTTAAGGGAACATATACCATTATACACTAAAATTCAATTATGTCAACCACTATTTTTGGATGTACAAAACATTATGTAAACGCATTATGTTAACTACACAATATATGCCCGCAAACAACTTATGTAAACCTATGGGTAGGGGTTAAAATAATTTGCTTTAAAAAAATTGAAATTAAAATTACGGTATGCTATAATTGCATTATCAATAATCGGAGGACTGAATATGAATAAAAAAACCGTAATAGTAACCGGAGCATCAAAAGGTATCGGTGCCGATATTGCAATGTTCTTTGCCGAAAAGGGCTACAATGTTGTTATTAACTACAACACATCGGCAGAGTCTGCCCTGCTGCTTGAGAAATCACTCATTTCAAACAATTATTCGGTTATGTCATTTAAGGCAAACGTAACCAATAAAGCCGAAGTCGATTTAATGGTAAAAGAAACCGTTTACAAGTTCGGCGGTATTGATGTGTTGGTTAACAATGCCGGCATCTCATACACCGGACTTATAACGGATACCGATGAATATGACTGGGGCAATATTATCGATGTAAATTTAAAGGGCGTTTACAACTGTTGCCGTGCGGTGCTGCCGGAAATGATATCCAAAAAAAGCGGACGCATAGTAAACATTTCTTCAATTTGGGGGATTACCGGCGCATCGTGCGAGGTTGCATATTCGGCTTCCAAAGCAGGTGTTATAGGCTTTACAAAGGCATTGGCAAAGGAAGTAGGTCCAAGCGGAATAACCGTAAACAGTGTGGCGCCCGGCATTATAAATACAAGTATGAATTCACATTTAACGCAAGAGGAAATCAACGATTTTACAAGCGAATTACCGATAAACCGTATGGGCACTACTACCGAAATTGCGCGCGCGGTATATTTTCTTGCGGACTCCTCTTCAGGCTACATAACAGGTCAAACACTTGCAGTAGACGGCGGACTTACAATATAAATTTAAATATATGCGCAACAAAAAATGCAAAGGAAAACTCAATTCCTTTGCATTTTTTTATCTTTGCAATTCAACAACGGTAACACCGCTTTCGCCTTCTCCGAAGGTGCCTAAGCGAAAACTTTTTACGGATTTATGGTGTTTAAGGTGATTTTGCACTGCGGTCCTCAGTACTCCTGTTCCCTTTCCGTGTATCACGGTAACTGTATTCAGTCCGCACATAACGGCATTATCTATAAATCTGTCAAGTTCAATAATGCCCTCGTCCGCTGCCATACCGCGCATATCAAGTTCGGTTGCGGCAATTCGGTCTTTGCCGGATTTTATTCCGGTTACGCCCTGACTGCGCTGTACGGTAGTTTTTTCAAGCAAAATAATATTTTCCGGTACCGTGCTTATTTTCATACTGCCTACGGCAACAACAATTTTTTCGTCCTTTACCGAAACAATTTCACCTTCACGGTTTATATCCTTAAGCCTTACTTTATCCCCCACCGCAAGTTTTCTCGGTAAAACATAATCGTCTTTAATTTCCCTTACCGGATTTGCTGAATTCAGCATATCATTGACAGAAGACTTATATATCCGCTTGGCATCGGCATATTTTTTAGAAGCGTTTTCTCTGTTCGCGGATTTTTTCAGATCCTCAAGTTCGCCTAACATTTCGCCGGCTTTTTGCCTTGCCGAATCAATAATATGCATTGCCGTGCTTTTGGCTTTATCGGTTTCCTGTTCGTACCTTTTGTTGATCTGTGCGTTTATATCGTCAGCGCGTTTTTTTGCCGCTGCCAATTCTCTTCTTATATTTTCGGTTTCAATACGCTGTTTTTCGGCGGACTGACGTTCCCTCTCCAATGCGGAAATTATATTTTCAAACCGTATATTTTCTGCAGATACAAAGTTCTTCGCCTCGTCAATTACCGATTTATCCAAACCGAGCTTTTCGGAAATCGCAAAGGCATTTGAACGCCCCGGTACACCTATAAGAAGTCTGTATGTGGGTTTAAGGGTGGTTACGTCAAACTCGCAACTTGCGTTTTGTACGCTCTCGGTATCCAGCGCGTAGGCTTTAAGTTCCGCATAATGCGTGGTTGCGGCAACGCGGCAGCCTTTTTTTGCAAGCGCGCACAAAATAGCTCTCGCCAAAGCCGCGCCTTCTATAGGATCCGTACCGGCGCCGACCTCGTCAAGCAAAACAAGACTGAAAGGTGTTGCGTTGTTAAGAATTGAAACAATGTTTACCATATGTGCGGAAAATGTAGACAGTGATTGTTCAATACTTTGCTCGTCGCCGATATCTACAAGTATATTATCAAAAACCGAAATTTCACTGCCGTCATCACACGGAATCATCATACCGCACAGTGCCATAAGCGTCATTAAGCCTATGGTTTTAAGGGTTACGGTTTTTCCGCCGGTATTAGGTCCCGTAATAATAAGCGAATTATAGCCGACGCCGAGTTCTAACGATACAGGCACCACTTTATTTTTATCAATAAGCGGATGCCGTGCATTTTTAAGCACTGTTTTACCGCAAGAATTAATGTTTGGCATAACAGCCCGCATTTTATATGCAAGAGAAGCCTTAGCAAATATCACCGCAAGTTTTACAAGTGCATTAAACGATGTTTTAATACCGTCCGCAAATGTTGATGCCTCGCTTGATAATTCCGACAAAATCCTTTCAATTTCTTTTTTCTCTTTAAGACGCAGAACCCTTAAATCGTTATTGATTTCGACAACAGCCATCGGCTCTATAAAAAGTGTTGCGCCAGATGCCGACGAATCGTGTACAATACCCGAAAATTCGCCCTTATATTCGCTTTTTACAGGCACAACATACCTGCCGTCACGCTGTGTTATAATGGATTCCTGCAAGTATTTTGAGTAACTTTGGCTGCGTACTATTGAATCAAGTTTTTCACGTATTTTTGAGGACGCGCGGGTAATTGCGCGCCGTATGTTCAAAAGTTCAGCCGATGCGTCATCGTTTAATTCTTCTTCATTTTTTATGCACATAAATATTTTTTCTTCAAAATATTTATTGGGAATAAGCAAATCAAAAATACCGTCAATAACGGTTGCCGTTTTCATTTCGTTTTCTTCGCGCCATGTTTTAACCCGGCGTATAACCCTTAAAGTTGCTGCAATATCAAGCAGTTCTTTAGGACTAAGCACAGCGCCGACATTTGCCCTTTCAAGCGCGTCGTTGTTATCCGTTGTGCCCGAAAACGACGGAGAGACAGCGCGTGCCAACAAATCATATGCCGCTTTGGTTTCGGCAAGACTGTGTTTTACTTCTTCTTCATCGGTTAATATTTCTGTATTTTCAATACATTGTTTGGCGGCATCAAAGGCCGCTTCGTCCGCCAGCATATGCAAAACCTTATAAAGTTCTAATGTACGGGCGGATTTTTTTAAATAATAAGCCATATTTAACACCTGATACTGTTAAAAAATTCAAGCGTGCGGAAGCGCTGCTCGGTCTGTTCAAGCAAATATCGCTCCGTAATACGCGACAGCCTTTTCGACTGCTGCTGCGGAATTGAAAATCCAAACAATTTATCAAACGGCGAATATGTAATGTGGCGCATAGCCGTAACAAGCGTTGCATTTAATAAGACTGCATTATCCGTCTTACAGTCATCACACAGCAACACACCGTTTACCGTATCAAAATACATTAAATTTTCATCAAATTTTCCGCAAACGGCACAACCCACAAGGTCCGGCATAAAACCGGCAATGGCAGCATACCGCAACTCAAAGACCGATTTAAGCAAATCCGTATCCATACGTTTACCGTTGCTTAAAACTATACATTTAACAAGCAAACGTAAAATATCTTCGCAGTTGTCGGAGTCCGTAGTAACGGACCATACAACCTCGCAAAAATACTGCTGAAGTGAAACGGCTTCTATATCGCAATCGAGGCTGTAGTAGCATTTAATAAGGGATGCGTCCCTAACCCTGTAGGTGTCCTTTACCTCCTCTAAAATAAAAGAAGAATAACACAAAAAGGATGTGCCCGAATGGTATTTGTTTTTAAGTTTTTTTGCAGACGCGGCAAATGCTTTTATAACACCTTTATCCTTTGTTAAAAGCGTTATAAGTCGGTCATTCTCCCCAACGTTCATCACTCTTATTACCAATGCCTGCGTTGTTATCTGCATTTAATTTTTCCCCGCCGATATTAATGTTTTTATATTGCAAATAGTCTTCTATCTTACCGCTTTTGCAAAATTGTTGCCATGCGTTTTCGGACATCTGACCGTCTCCTAAAAATTACTTTAATAGTAATTTTCCCGAAAGGCATGTATATATTTTAGGAAAAATTTACTTAACGTCAAGTCCGAAGCCGTGGATAAGCGACTGTCTGTTGCGCCAGTCCTCTTTTACCTTAACCCAAAGTTTAAGGTCGGCCTTTATACCGAAAAATTCTTCAATATCACGCCGTGCGCTGACACCTACACGCTTAAGCATTTCGCCGTTTTTACCGATAATAATTCCCTTATGCGAGTTCTTCTCGCAGTAAATCGTAGCGTCAACACAAAGTATAGGCTCACCCGCGTTAGTATCGCGTTCAAAAAATCTTTCAATATCAACAGCAATGCCGTGCGGAACTTCATTGCTTAACATACGCAGCAGTTTTTCCCTTATAATTTCCGCAACCATAACCTTGTCCGGCTGATCGGTAAAATCGTCATCGGCAAAGTAATGCACCGATTCGTGTGCAAATTTCGCCGCCTCGTCAATCAGTGCGTCGACATTATCTCCGGTCTTGGCGGAAAACGGCACAACTGCGTCAAAATCATATTTTGATGCATATCTGCTTATAATCGTAAGCAAATCTTCTTTATTTTGTAAAAGGTCTATTTTGTTGATGCCGAGTATAGCTTTTAACTTCCTTCGGTTCAGTTCTTTAATAAGTTCTTCCTCGGCGGCAGGCAAACTTCCCTGTTCGTTTTTAAATTTAGGGCATGCGTCAACTATCATTATTACGGCATCGACATCTGTCATACCCATTCCCACCGCTTTAACCATATTTTCCCCAAGCAGATTATGCGGTTTGTGAAAACCCGGTGTATCAATAAATACCAACTGCAATACGTCGCGGTTGAGTACACCCATAATTCTTGTGCGTGTGGTCTGCGGCTTGTCCGAAACAATGGCGACTTTTTGACCTAAAGCCCTGTTTAAAAAAGACGATTTCCCCACATTCGGTCTGCCTATAATACTTATAAAAGCCGATTTTGATTTTTCCAATTTTTTACTCCTATTCGCTTATAACAGCAAGTCCCAAAAGGGTTAAAACCTGCTCTTCTTTTTCGCGCATACGCACTTTTTCAAGTCCGCCGTTAACATGATCGTAGCCCAAAAGATGCAGCATTGAATGCACGGTAAGATACGCAATTTCCCTTTCAAGCGAATGACCGTACAAATCAGCCTGTGCTACCGCATGTTCCACCGAAATTACAATATCTCCGAGCATTTTTGCATTGTTTTCGGGATTAACATCATATGTACCGTTCTCCCCGAGCGGAAAGGACAATACATCCGTGGAATTATCTATATTGCGGTATGTTTTATTGTATTCCTTAATCATATCATCATCAACAAAAGTAACATTAACCTCGGAATCGGCGTTAAAACATTCAACCTTTAAAGTTGCAATACACGCTTTGCGTACCAGAAGCCGTGTACCTGTAGGCAATTTAATCTTCTTTTGTCTGTCGCTGATAATTACTTTAACCTTGCTCATACTTTTTGTTCCTTTCCTCATTCTTTTCGTATGCTTTAATTATTTCCTGTACCAATTTATGCCTTACAACATCGCGTCCGCTTAAACGGATAATCGAAATGTCTTCAATATTTTTAAGAATATTTATAACCGTTTTAAGACCTGATTTTTTACCCGATGGTAAATCAATCTGCGTAATGTCACCCGTAACTACGATTTTTGAATTATTGCCGAGTCTTGTTAAAAACATTTTCATTTGCTCGTTTGTGGTATTTTGCGCTTCATCAAGAATTATAAAACTGTCGTCCAAAGTCCTGCCGCGCATATATGCCAGCGGAGCAACCTCAATATCTCCGCGCTCCTGACAGCGTGCAAACGTTTCGGCTCCCAACATATCAAACAAAGCGTCGTAAAGCGGCCGTAAATACGGATCTACTTTTTGCTGTAAATCACCGGGTAAAAATCCAAGGCTCTCGCCCGCTTCCACAGCGGGACGCGTTAAAACAATGCGGCTTATTTGTTTTGAACGATACGCCGTTACCGCCATTGCCACCGCAAGATATGTTTTACCTGTACCTGCCGGTCCTACACCTATTGTAATTGTATTGTTTTTAATGGCATTTACATATTTTTGCTGGCCCAATGTTTTAGGCCTTACCGGTCTGCCTTTGGAGGTTATCATAATACATTCCAGTTCTTTAAGCGACTCTATGCTGTCGCAATTACCGTCCTCAAGCAATCCCATAATGTAAAGCACATTTTGCGATGTAATTTTCTCCCCCTTTTCAATCAGGGCAATCAAACCGTTAATAACCTTTATAGCATCGTCAACATCGGGTTCCTCACCGCGTATTTTAATGCTGTCCGAATGGGACGTTATAACCACATTCAGCTTTTTTTCAATAAGAATCGTATTTTCGTCAAAGTTGCCGAAAAGTTCGGCAATATGGTTAATATCTTTAATTTTTAACGATTTTTCCGTATTGTTCAACTCCCTATTGTACATATACAGTTAGTATAACATAAAATGCCGATTATTTAAACAGTAAATTTTCCAAAATTCCAACATTTTTGTCAAATTTTACATGATAAGTCATAATGACTTCCGTTTCATTTCTGCATATATCCTGCGAAATAACCGTAACATTTTGCGTGCCCATCTGCTGCATTGTAAAATTAAATCTGTCCTCAAGCATTTTTACAATTTGCGCGTCGGTATAAGTTACGGTTTTTACATCGAAATTTTTATAATTTTTGCAATAGTAACCTATCGGCAATTGTTCGCCGAAAAATCTTAAAAACGCATTACTGCGTTCCGTATCGTAATTACCGCTGACATTGCCGAGATACAACGGAATACGCAGGGTAAAAAATTCCAATACATATCTGTTTTTGCTGTTGCCGTTATAATAAGTTTCTTCTGCTGTGTACCTTTGCGAAAAAGTAAATATTTCGTCCGCTTCCCCTATAACACTGCCGGTCGCCTTTACATATCGTACGGTCGGTCCCGTATCCACAACACCGTTTATAAGCATATCACCTTTTTGCACCGCCTGCCCAGGTTTTACCGCCGCAATACCGTTTAAAACCTTTACGCTTTTAATAACGCAATCGTAATTTGAAATTAAATTGGCAGGTGTTTTATCTGCTTCTTCATTCTTAATTTCACTTATATTTACTGTTGCCCGACAGCCTTCAATATTAATTGCAGCCCATGCAACATTAGGCAGTTTCAGCATTAATTCTTCCTTAATTACCGGCAAATCAAGTCTGCTTTTAAGCACGCCGCGCCGCACATTCAGGCTGTTGCATACGTCGATAATTTCACTGTCGCTTACATTATTGTTGCCTACAATTTCAATCTGCCATACAAATAAACTTAAAAAAATCTGTAAGCATACAAACACAAGCAGTCCTGCAACAAGTCCGTAACGCAGCTTAAATCTTTTTAACTTTGTATACAAACCGTGCTTTGACAAAATTTTAATTTTAACTTTACATTTTGCACGAATCTTTCTTAATTTTTTAAAATCTGAATTTAATATTTTAAGTGTAATTTCGTCATTAAGTTTTTTAATATCCCACGGATTAACACCGTTTTTTGCCATTAAATTTAATATTCTTTCGGGAAAATTACCGTATACCCTGATTTTTACATATCCCATTAAAAATCTGTACAATTTTAAAAACAGCATATCAGCAAAACTCCAAATTATTAATTGTACCCTTAAGCGTCAGTTGTGCGTCAGAGAGCATTGTAATTTCAAGTCCCGTACCGTAAAAGGTAACGCAGCCCTTGCCTAAATTCAGCTTAACCAGAACATCCGTGTATTCAATAATATTTTTAAAGCCCTCTATATGCGCTTCGTGATTATCGTACAGCGTAATATTCGTTCTGCAGGTTGATGCCGCATCCGATATTTCATCCCCGATACCGAAAAGACTGATATGTTCACGAGTCTTTTTCAATCCCGTTTTGAAAACTTTTTTCATATAATCACCGTTTCCTTCTTATATAAACTATGAAGGATATTTTATAAAAATACTATTTTATCGGCGTATTTGAGTAGGAGGATTGTATGAAATCGGTTAAAAATGCGGCAATGCTTATAATGTCCGCCGCTGTTTTATTCGGCATAATTTTCTTTTCGGATTACATAAGCGAGGGGGTTATAAACGGCATTACCGTGTGCGGCAGCGTACTTATACCGTCACTTTTTCCTTTTGCGGTAGCCGCCGTATTTATATCAAGAAGCAAAATACTCGAAAGCATTGCAAAAAACAAGTATATGTTCATATTATTTCTGTTTTTTGCATCTGCTGTGGGCGGATATCCTATAGGCGCAAAAATCATTAACGAGGAATTTATTTCCGGTAAATTTTCAAAAAAAGACGCCGATACGCTTTTATGTTTTTGTGTAAATGCCGGCCCTTCATTTGTTATATCCTTTTGCGGATTTTCGGTGTTTGCGTCCAGAAAGATGGGCATAATTCTGTTATGCGCGCATCTTGCGGCTTCTGTAGAAATACTGCTTTTAAAACTTAAAAGTCTTAAAAGCATTAATATACAAACAAATACAGCCGACGGTGCGCCGTTAAGCACCGTGTTTGTAGAATCTGTATCGCAGGCGGCGTATTCGGTTATAGATATATGCGCATTTGTTATACTTTTTTCCGGAATTGTTAATACGGTATCCCGCCTGTTTTCCGATAACGCTGTTTTAAAATCGGTCTGCAGCCTTTTTGAAGTTACAAACGGGATATTAATATCCAAAAACATATATTTTGTTTCATTTTTGCTGGGATTCGGCGGATTGTGTATTATTTGCCAAATAATATCGCTTTCGTACCGATATTTGCAAAGTGTCGCAAAATTATTTTGCTACCGCATACTTCACGGTTTGCTGTCGGCTGTTAATACATTTTTACTATTAAAAGTTTTTAAAATTACCGTTAATGTGTTCGGCACCGGAGAAACATTTATTTACGGTTTAAATTCAAATTGTTTTATAATGTCGTTAATACTTATATCCCTCAGCATTTTGCTTATATATTCGCTTAAATCGCGCAAATACAGCGGTAATTTTAAAAATGACGTATTGCAATAATGCATTTATTACACATTATGCTTGTAAAAAAGCAATTTTACTGATATAATGTCTTTATATGTATTTTGGGGGAATATTAAATGGCTTTGGGATTTAAAAAAAGCTTTTTCGGATATAACTGCGATGAGGTATCGGAGTACATAAACAAAGTTAAATCCGAAAACAAGCAAATTGTAGAAACACTGAAACAAAAAAACGAACTTAACGAAAATAAAATAAAAGAATTAAATGAAAAAATAGGCGCTGCCGAACAAAAAACAGCCGAAACGCTCGAATCGCTTGAATTTTACAAAGGCAAGTACGAGGAAGTTAAACGGTTAAGCGAAAATATCGGAAAACTTTATCTTGTTGCAAGGACAAATGCAAAAACAATAATGGATACCGCAAACGAAGCGCAGAAGTTATCACGCGAGCAGCTTGATAAAAACATCTCCGTACTTGACGAGGCACAGACGGCTATTGCAAACCTGCGTGACAGTCTTGAAACAATAAATTCCGATTTTTCAGTCCGCACAAAAGAACTTGAAAATACAATGCAGCAAGTTCGCGCAATGGCAGACAATGCACAAAAAGCCAACGACAGTATGACAGAAAATTTCAATAAAACACTGAATTATATTAAATAAAGGAACATATTCATGAAAAAAGTTTTAAGCTTTTACGGCGTCTTCAGTTTGTTTTTAATAATCATTTATAATGTTACCGCATTTATATCTCCCACAGGCGGTAATGACTTTAACCGTTACAACACGGGATTTATTGTAAACACTGTATTAGTTAATCTTGCTTTGATTTTGCAAGTTGTATGCACGCTGTTTATTTTAAAACACAAGGACGGCAGAGATAACAAAAAACGGCAGAAAGTTGATTATAACACGCTGTCTGTTTTGGCGGTTTGCTGTGTTGCAATGATGCTGACGGGTGTTATTTTTAACGTAATAAGTATTTTACCGCAGGCAATAGGCACTGTTTTGGTATATGCAGTGCTTGCTTACAACGGTTTAATTCTTTTAAAGACGTATAATAAAATAAACAAAATAAGCGATGTTTTTAAAAGCCGCATATTTTTATGCGCCGTTGTTCCCCTGCTTTGTTTAATAATCGTTGCCGCCGTTCTTATAAATCTTGTATTTAAAAATTCACTTTTATATTCCCGCGCGTCCAAACTGCTTAAAAACGGCGATGAGAAATCAGCCGTACTGATTTTAAAAGATTTAGAAAATTACAAAGATTCTGCAGAGTTAATTGAAAAAGTAACGGCATCAAAATCAGGCACCGATGAGCAGGAACGCTTTGCATTGTATGCTGCACAGGTCGGTGATACCGTAAAATTCGGCAAATACGAGCAGGACAATAATACCGATAACGGCACGGAAGATTTGGAATGGATAGTTATAGGCAGTTACAACAAGCAACTGTTGCTTATAACTAAGGACTGTATAGACTGTATTCCCTATAATGAGGAGTATGTTGACACCACTTGGGAAAAATGCACATTGCGTAAGTGGCTCAACAGCGATTTTTTGACCTCTGCATTTACGGATGACGAGCGTTCAATGATAATTGAAAAAACTTTGGAAAATCCGAATACCACCTATGGAAAAAGGTCAATAGCCGGCGGAAAAAGTACAACCGATAATGTCTTTCTTTTAAGTCTTAACGAAGCAAACATTTATCTTAACGAAAAATCCCTTGCACTCGCAAAACCGAGCGAATATGCGCGCAGTAAAGGCGTTTACCGGAATTCCGATACCGGTTACTGCTGGTGGTGGCTGCGCTCTCCCGGTGCTGCGGGTACAAATGCGGCGCGCGCAAACCTTAATGCAGATTTGAAAGAATCATTCAGCAAAATGGGTTACTACGTCAATTATTCAAATCATGGTGTAAGGCCGTGTGTATGGATTGATTTGGAACATTAAATACAATATAAAAAACCGATGCCGCAAGGCATCGGTTTTAATTTTAAATATAAAATTATTTGCTTAATAATGCTATGGCGTTACCTGCAACTGCAAGTAAAAAGAACGCTATTGCAAATATCTTGGTCCATTTAGCAAGCAAAGCGTCCGCTGTTCTTGCTTTGTTTTTGGAAAGGAATGTATCTGCTCCGCCGGAAATTGCACCGTTAATACCGCTGCGATGGCTTTGCTGTAATATAACCATACCGATTATTACAAGTGATACCAAAATAACCAAAATTCCCACGATTATTTCTAAAGGTCCCATTAGAATACCTCCTATTATTTTTAACACGACAATTATAATACCACATTTAATGCATTATTGCAATAGTTAATTCTCAATTTTTTCACAACTGCAGTGAGTTTCGTGCAGTTTGTCAATCAAAAGGCTCTTATCTTGTTTGTTTTTTATAAAACCGAGCTTTTTAAAAGTCGGCGCATATTCTTCGTTCACATAAAAAGCCTTGGCAATGCCGTTAAAATCCGCAACGTGAAGTGCGCTTCGTAAAATTCCGTCGCACAGCAACAAATCATTTGTCGGCTCCAGTTTTATTACGGTAATTTTATCCGGCAATAACTCGTAGATACAAAATCCCAAAATCTGTGTTCCGTATTTTGCGGCAACGCAACCCATGTTATCGCTGTAATCCACACCGTTTTGCAGTAAAATCTTTTTTAATTCATCCTTGTCCTTTACAGGTAATACCTCTATCATTTTTCGTCTTCCTTTTTAGTTGTTGCAACCGACATTAATCTATGCAGTTCCTTTTCGTTTAAATTACGCCATTTGCCTTGCCCCAGCATACCCAATTTAACACCGGCAATTTCCGTACGTTTAAGTCTTAAAACCTTAAGGGATACCGCTTCGCACATCCTGCGTATCTGGCGGTTTCGTCCCTCATGTATTATAAATATAAGTACCGTTCTGTCCTCTTTTTTCTCGGCAATAAAAACGTCGCATTGTTTGGTCCTTACACCGTCCAGCACTATACCGCTGCACAGCTTGTCCAGTTGCTCGTCGGTTACTTCACCTGCCACGGTTACGCGGTATGTTTTATTTACATGGCTTGACGGATGTGTAAGTTTGTTTGCAAAATCGCCGTCGTTGGTCAGGAATAACAAACCCTCGGAATCCTTATCAAGTCTGCCCACCGGAAAAACACGCTCGTTTACATCCTTTACCAAATCGGCAACGCAGCGTCTTCCCTTTTCATCCGATAAAGTTGTAACAAAACCTCTCGGTTTATGCAGCATTATGTAAACCTTTTCCTTATCGGATGCGACAACTTTTTTACCTTTGACGGTGATTTTATCGCGTTTCGGATCAACCGAATCACCTATATGCGCAACATGACCGTTAACCTTTACTTTGCCGTCCATAATTAATTCCTCGGCTTTTCTGCGTGAAGCAATTCCGCAAGCCGATAAATGTTTTTGCAATCTGATTTTTACAGTTTTCATTAAAGTCTCCTGAATATGTTTAAAAAATTATTAATTATAAGTTTAAAAAAGCCGACATTTTGCATCGAATCCACGGTTTCACACGCATAAATACTTACTTGCTTTATAGGTTTATTGTTACAATAAACCTGCACAAAACCTATTTTTTCGCCGATTTGTACAGGCGCGTACAGAAAATTCGGCAAACAAACCGAATATGTAAGCATATCGCCGTCACATATCGCAACAGACGCGCCTTCAAACGAAACGGCAACCTCCCTGCCGTCATACAGCGGTACTGTTGCGGGAATTTGGGGATTTATTTCAACTTTGCGGCAGTTATCAAAACCGTAATCCAACAACGCTTTATGATCGTCCCAATCGTTTTTGTCGTTAAGTGTTACACAAATTAAAGTAACACCGTCACGTTCCGCCGCCGAAACCAGACAGCGCCCAGCGGCAGAAGTATATCCAGTTTTTACACCTATTGCACCGTCATAAATCTTAAGCAATTTATTATGGTTGCTTAAGTACAATTTTTTGCCGTTGTTAATTTCAAGTGTTATTTGCTTTGTACCGACAACTTTTCTGAATGCATCGTTACCCAAAGCGTACGCCGTAAGGCGTGCAAGATCCAATGCGGTTGTACCGTGCCCCATGCCGTCAAGACCTGACGGAGTTACAAAATATGTGTTTTTCAGCGACAAATCGGCCGCACGTTTATTCATTAAATCAACAAAATTGTTTATGCTGCCGCCGACAGAATACGCAATTACATTTGCCGCATCGTTGCCGGACGGTAACATAAGTCCGTACAAAAGGTCGCTGTAAGTCAGCACGTCGCCGCTTCGCAGTCCCATGGAGGAACCTTCCACGTTTATCATATTATCGGTAACACATACGGTCTTTTCGGGACAGTTTTGCTCTGCAAGTATCAGTCCCGTCATTATTTTAGTAGTGCTTGCCATCGGTAATTTTACATCCGGATTAACGGAATAAATTACACTGCCGGTTTGTGCATTAATAAGTACCGCAGCCCTTGCGGATACCGAAACGGCCTCGGCTTGCACATTAATATTAAAGCAAAAAAACAACAACAGACACAGGCAAACTATTTTCTTCAAAAAACATCACGTCCGCAAAACACAAAATATATTATTTTTTATGCTTTACGGTAAAATTATATGCTTTTCGTCCTATAAATCAGTCCTTAGAGAAAAGCGATTTAACTTTATCAATCAAATCCGGAGCCAAAGATATGGCACGGTCCACAGCGGAAAGTTCGCTGGTTATAGGCAGCATACGTACATTCTCGCCATTAACGATTATAAACGCTACAGGAGTAATGCTGACGCCTGCACCGCCGCCACCGCCGAACATAACCGATTGTGATTTTCCCGGGAAATCACTTCCGCCGGTTGCCATACCGAATGTTACACGCGATACCGGAATCATAGTAATGTCGCCTGACACTATGGGCGAGCCGATTATTGTATCGGCATCAACCAAGGCGCGCAGCTTGTCCATTGTTACATCCATTATACTTTTAATACTGTTTTCACCCATATTAAACTTCCTCCGTATCGTCGTTAATATTTAAATCTGCCTTCAGCTGTTCGGCAACATCAGGCACTGTTCCGGTTTCCTTTTCAGGTAAGTTCGGTAAATCGCTTAGGTCACTCATAGAAAAGCAACGTAAAAAGTTTTTTGTTGTGCCGTAAAGCAACGGCCTGCCGGGAAGTTCAAGACGCCCGCGTTCTTCAATTAATTCCTTTTCAATTAATGTTTGCATAACGCCGCTGCAATCAACCCCGCGCACCTGTTCCACAAATGCCTTTGTCACCGGTTGATTATACGCCACAACAGCCAAAACTTCCAATCCCGCTTGGGAAAGCGGAGTTTTACGTTTAATATCAAATGCGCGTTTAATATATTCGGCATATTCCTTTTTGGTACACATTTGATATGTATTTTCAAGCGTAAGCAGTTCAAACGGTGAATCTTTAAAACTCTCGCACAACATTTTTGCAGCGTCTGTAATTTCCTGCACAGATACATCGAATGTCTGCGACAAGCGTTGTATGCTTACCGGCTCTCCGCTTGCAAACAAAACTGCCGATACGGCATTCGAAAGTTCTTTATCGGTCACTGTTTTTCACGCTCCTTAATAATTTTAACCTGTGCATTTTCGCCTTCACCGCTTATTTTTACACGGTTTACTTTGCACAATTCAAGCACAGCCAAAAAAGTTGCAACAAGTTCCGACCGAGAGTGTGCGCTTAAGTAAAGTTTTTTAAGTTTTTGCGGTCCCTTTGATACAAGATTACGCATTACATAAACAATTCTCGACGAAACCGAAACTATTTTTTTAGCGACGATTTTTGCAAATGCATTGGTCTCGGGCGGCAGTCTGCGTTTACCGCGTCCGACTGCCGAAATATACGCGTCGGCTATTGTTTGCGACGGATGGACTAATGCGTAAGTTTTAGGCAGTTGTATTTTTGACTGAGGTTTTACAAATTTATCAAATCCGCCCGTCATATCGGACAGCATTGCGGCAATTTCCCTACAGGTTTGGTACTCGATAAGTTCGCCTACAAATTCATCCCTCAGCTTTTCATATTCTTCGTGTTTCGGCAGCAGTTTTGCGGTTTTTAAATACAAAAGACGTGATGCCATTTCAAGAAATTCGCTTTCAATATCGGCATTTTCCTGCTGCATCAGACGTATCTGCTGTAAATATTGTTCTATAAGGACAGTTAATTTAATATCGTAAATATCAAGCTTATTTTTGGCTATAAGCTGAAGTAATAAATCAAGCGGTCCTTCAAAATCATTAAATTTATACGAAAAAGCAATTGCTTCCATTTCAACATCCTATTATTTCAAAAAAAGTTTAAAGGGTAAAAACGCAATAAAATCAATGGCTTTACTTACATATTTTATTAGAAAGCCAAGCGGTATATCAAGTATTCCCAAATAAAGAAGCACAATTATGGCTATAAAAAAGTATTGCTCATACCGCATCAGTTTATAATAAATTCTATCCGGTAAAAATGCATTGAGTATACGCGATCCGTCAAGCGGCGGTATAGGTATAAGGTTAAATACCGCAAGACTTATATTAATTGAAAAAATATAATAAAACACAAGGGCAACATATTGCAGCGCAACAAATGCAAACGACCTGTATATTACGGCAACAACATAATAAAGCAAACGCGCTATGAGCGCTACCACAAGGTTTGAAAAAGGTCCTGCAAATGCCGTTACCGCCATGCCTGCCTTTGGATTTTTAAAATACCTTGCCTGCACCGGCACGGGTTTTGCCCAGCCAAAACCGAAAATAATAATCATCAACGCGCCCACATAATCTATATGTGCAAACGGATTAAGCGTTAACCGCCCCATATTTTTTGCAGTGGGATCACCGAGTTTATATGCGGCGTAACCGTGTGCCCATTCGTGTATAGGCAGTGTTAAAAATATTATTATAAGGCTTGATATTACAAACATTATAAATTGTATTAAAGATACATTGCCTCGGATTACATCAAACAGCAAGACACACCACTCCAATCTAATATGATTATTATACACCATAATACCCCAAAAAACAAGAAAAAGGTTGATTGTATCAACCTTTTTCGCGTCAATTTACTTTAAGATATTTACTGTAAGCGTAGCCGTTTGTGCCGTTATAGTTTACATAGCTCCAGTCGCCGTTTGCGGACAGCAGCGTAACTCTGCTGCCGTTTGGTAAACTGCCTATAACATACGAATTCAATGTCGGCTGTGAACGTAAATTCAAATTTCGTCCGCCGGTTGCAACTGTTGCATACTGCGTCGGACTCGGTGTAATAAACGGTATTCCGAAGTAATCCGTCAGCGATAAAACGGTGTTTTCCGCTATCGCGTTTATGTTGTTGCGTATCCAATCGGCATCCTGTGCGTTATCGTGATAGGCATATTCTATAAGTACCGCCGGTGCTTTTGTCCTTACCACTTCTCCTATAGTGGTTGTAGGCACTGTTCTTACTTTATCGGGATTCGGATAAATAAGTTTTAAGTTATTTGCAAATATGTCGGCTGCCCTCTGTCCTGCCGCACTGTAAGGATAATAGTAAACTTCACTTCCCGTTACATTGCCGGCATTAGCGCCCGCCGCCGCATTTGAATGCAGTGCCAAATGGAAATCGTAATTCCCCGCATTTGATGCGGCTATTGAACTTGCCGCAGTCATATCGGGTGTGTTGCGCGTATACTGTATTCCGGAAGCGTTCAAATACGGTATCATGGCATCCGCTATTAAATTCATATAATATTCTTCATTTCCGCCGCCGTTATAAGGATTATACTCCTGTGTAGACGGACTTAAATAAATTCTTGGCATAAAAAATCTCCTCCGATTTATTGTATGAAACCGAAGGAGAAGCTGTTAATATTAATTATTTATTAAAACCGAAAGATTGCACTTGTTTTCTGACAACCGACATAAACCAACAGTAAAGCGCTTCGCCGAGTTCCTGATAAATTGAATCGCCGTCGTGAGAGCAAAGCATGGCAAATGTCTGCCCCATTCGGCGCTCGATTTCGGTTTTTCGGCGATACGCAAGGTAATAAAAGGAAAACGCACCCGTATCACTGCAATTATTGTAAATATCAACCGATGTTTTTCGTATCTCGTCCAAAAAACTTTTTTCCGCAATACCGGATACCGTATCGCTCTTGCAGTATTCATCCAACGCAGCCGAAACCGTAAATGCCAGCAATATCTGACGTTGAACAAGCATAATCGGATCATCGTTTTCCTCACCGGGAAACGATGTGTTTACTGCTTTAAAAAACTCTTTGCAAAGCCTGCGTCCGAGTTCTTTCGCGTTTTCAACGGTTTCTGTCGGCAGCAAATCACTGTCCGTATCGGCATCACCGTTATTAACTTTGCTGCCTGCGATTTTCATATCGCTGTCGTCAAACAACATTTTACTCACCTTTATCAGCCTTATATTTTCTTAGCGCCTGTGCCAACTGGTCGGGACACGACGTTGATTTCATACCGCACTTAATACCGCTTAGTGTGTTAATAACATCATCAACCCGTCTGCCTGCCACCAACCGCGACACGCCCTGCAAATTACCGTTGCATCCGCCGATAAAACTTACCGATTCTATAACATCGTCATCATTTATGTTAAGTGTAATTTTTACCGAGCAAACGCCTTTCGGAGCATAAGTATAGGTCATTTTAAAACTCCTTTGCAAAAGTAACCTCTTTAAATTTATCCTGCATATACTGACTTACATCTTCAAATGTTTTACGAAAATAACACTCGCCTTTAGGGTAGGTGCAGACATTCTGCGAGTTTTCGCAGCGGCTGATACTTATATCGCCGCAAAAAACTTTGTACACATCGTAAAGTGTTATCTTATCGGCGTCTCGCGCCAAAACATAACCGCCCTTTGCACCCTTAAACGACTTTACAATTCCGCTTTGCGTCAGTCTGTGCAATATTTTAAGCGTATACCGCGGCGTTACACCTGTTTTTTCGGAAACGGTAGCCGCATCGGTTATAGCATTGTTTTCCGCAAGACATGACACAATTCGTATTGCATAATCAGTTTCGCTGTTTAAAAACATATTATTTACCTGTCCCTGAACTTATTACTTCTTACAGGATGGCGCAGTTTTCTGAGTGCCTTTGCCTCGATTTGCCTTATGCGCTCTCTTGTAACGTTAAATTCCGTTCCTACTTCTTCAAGTGTATGGCATCTGCCGTCATGCAGGCCGAAACGCAGACGGATTACGGCTTCCTCACGCGGAGTAAGGGTTTTCAGAACGCCGTCAATATCCTCGTTTGTAATAGTTTTAAGCGCTGCTTCGTCGGGTGCCAGCGCGTCTTCATCGCGTATAAAATCCATAAGTCTGCTGTCTTCTTCGGGACCTATGGGCGTTTCCATTGAAACCGGTTCCTGTGCTACACGCATAATCTCCCTTACACGTTCTACTGACAAATTCATTTTCTCCGCAATCAGTTCTTCGCTCGGTTCGTAACCGTTTTCGTGCAGTAATTGACTCTGCACTTTTTTAAGACGATTGATGGTCTCAACCATATGCACCGGAATACGTATTGTCCTTGCCTGATCCGCAATGGCGCGAGTTATGGCCTGTCTTATCCACCAAGTAGCATATGTTGAAAATTTAAAGCCTTTTGTGTAATCGAATTTATCAACCGCTTTAATAAGACCTACATTGCCTTCCTGAATGAGATCCAGAAAATACATACCGCGGCCGACATATTTTTTTGCAATGCTTACAACAAGACGCAAATTGGCTTCCGTAAGGCGCTGTTTTGCAGCCTCGTCGCCCTGACTGATTTTAACCGCAAGTTCTATTTCTTCGTCGGACGACAAAAGCGGAACTCTGCCTATCTCGCGCAGATAAACCTTAACCGGATCGTCAAGTGAAATAGTATCGAAATTCATATCGGTATCAATATTGTCGATATCCATTTCTTCCAGCTTCAGTTCGTCGTCCGTAGGCTCACCGTCAAATTCAAGAATAGGCGGTTCCTCAAACAGTTCCTCTATATCATCCGGAGCATTTTCAATTTCGTCTAAATTATTTTCTTTAAGCGAATCATCCTCTAATTCCTCATTAACTTTTACCTGTTCCGTTTCCTTTTTCATTCCCTATTCTCCCTTTTTAATATTAATGATATCGTTAATTTGTTTTTCCCAATCGTCCGTATTTTCGGTTGAAGATTCATCAATGGTTTTGAGCATTTTCTGCTCCTTTAAAACTTTAATGCAGTCACGCATAACTTCAGCCGAATTAATATCGCAATTGGCAGCGTTTTGTAACGATACCGCATATCCCATTTCGCGCGGAGTGAATTTATCACCCAATAAAGATAAATCAACTTCGCTTTTTTTCTTTAATATAACCGAAAATTCGCTGTAAAACCGTTTATTAAGGTCTGTTATAAAATCTTCCGGTTTAATTTGCTCATACGCTTTTTCAAATAAATCCGGATGTTTCATAAGTACCGATAAAAAAGTTTCCTCCGCAGCGGCGGCTTTTTGATTGAACCGCTTTTGCGGATTTATGTCATCGGTATTTGCCATAGGTGTAATAACACGGCGAATTTCTTTATTTTTCTCGCGTTTTGCAAGATTTTTTCGCAGCTCGTTGATTTTTACCGAAAGTGCCGTACGGGAAACGCCGTATTTATCGGACAGTTTGCCGATATACAAATCAACCGTCAGACTGTCGTTTATGCCTGCTAATATTTCGGCGGCGGAATTTAAATATTTAAGTCTGCCGTCATCATCCGATAAATCAATATCTCGTGCGGCGGAAAGCAGTTTATACTCAACATCGCTTACAGCGCCGTTTAAAAGTTTACCGAAACGCGCGGCTCCGAATTTTTTTATATATTCGTCGGGATCCTTACATTCGGGCAAAACCAAAACGCGTATCGGAATTCCGGAATTTTTCATTGTGTTAAGCGCGCGCATAACGGCTTTCTGTCCAGCGGCATCGGCGTCCATAGTAACCACAATTTCTTTGGTATAACGGCTTAACAGTTTTGCCTGTTCTTCCGTAAATGCGGTTCCCAGCGGCGCCACCGTATTTACAAAACCCGCTTGCTGCATTGAAACGACGTCCATATTTCCTTCAACTAAAATTATACGCTCTTCGCAGGCGTTTTTGGCAAAATTAATACCAAACAGATTTTGACTTTTTTTATACACCGGCGTATCTGACGAATTAATATACTTTGCCGACTTATCTTCACCCGGTCTTGCGCGGCCGCTGAAGGCAATTACATTACCCCTTAAATTAATTATGGGAAACATAACTCTGCCGCGGAATCGGTCATAGCACCTGTCGTTCCTGCTGCTTTTTGAAATTACATTTGCCTGCAGCATATCGCTTTCGCTGAAACCGAGTCCCTTTAAGTGCTTAAGCAGGCCGTCCCAGCCGTCCGGTGCGGCACCCAATCCGAAATGCTTTACTGTTTTGACGGTAAGTCCGCGCCCTGTAAGATAATCAAACGCCCATTTACCTTTATCGGACATAAGATATGTATGGTAAAAACGTGCCGTTTCCCTGTTTATATCAAGTATTTTTTTCTTAAGCCGCTGCATAGAATCGTCATATCCGTCCTGCGGCAATGTAACACCCGAACGCTCCGCCAGCAGTTTAACGGCTTCGATATAATCAAGATTTTCAATTAACCTTGTAAATGTAAATATGTCGCCGCCTGCACCGCAACCGAAACAGTAAAATGAACCTGTTTCGGGATAAACCGTGAACGAAGGCGTTTTTTCATTATGAAACGGACACAGTCCCACAAGATTTCTTCCTGCGCGTTTTAAATTAACATAGGGGGATATTACCGTTTCAATATCATTTTTATATTTAATTTCCGCCAAGACTTCTTCGGGAATTGCCACGGTAACCACCTCCGTTAAAAAAGTGAATATTAAGGTTTAAATGCTCCATGATTTCGGAATATATATGTTTTTATAAGTTACAATTGCATAATGGTCGGTCATACCCGCTATATAATCTATAACCGCACGCTGCGTACCCTCTTTTTCCATTATACTGCGGTATTCGTCGGCAAGCCTGTCGGGGTTGCTCATAAAATAATCGTAAAGGCCTTTCATAATACCAAGTACTTTCGTTTCCTCGCCTTTTGCAACGGGATTGCGGTAAACAGACTCAAACAAAAAGTCGTGCAGCATATTGTAATATTTAAGTGTATCGGGATCCATTACAATATCGTCTGCACTGTTATTTACAACCGAGCGCACCATGGAATCAATGCGCTCGCTTTTGGAGTGACCTAAAAAATCGCATGCCTCTTTCGGTATATCGTTTTCGGTTATAATACCCGCCCTTACGGCATCGTCAATATCGTGATTTATGTAAGCAATGTGATCCGCATAGCGAATTATGCGCCCCTCAAGTGTAGAAGCCTGTCTGCCTTTGGTATGGCAAAGTATTCCGTCCAGCACTTCCGCCGTAAGATTAAGTCCTTTACCGTTTTTCTCAAGTCTTTCGCAAACACGCACGCTTTGCTCATAATGTGTAAAGCGGAAATCCGCAAGCGAATCAAGCGCACGTTCGCCTGCATGTCCAAACGGCGTATGTCCAAGGTCATGTCCCAAAGCTGTTGCCTCAACCAAATCTTCATTAAGGCGCAGCGCCCTGCCGATAGTACGCGCTATTTGTGCGACCTCAAGCGTATGTGTAAGCCGTGTGCGGTAATGGTCGGATTCGGGCGACAAAAAAACCTGCGTTTTATGTTTAAGCCGTCTGAATGATTTTGAATGAATTATCCTGTCCCTGTCACGTTGAAAATCTGTACGCAAATCGCATTTCGGCTCGTCGACACGCCTGCCTGCCGACTTAACGCTCGGCATTGCAAGCGGAGAGAGATACTGCAATTCATGCTGTTCATATTCCTCGCGAAAATTTGACATAACCGACCTCCAACAATGCTTTAATTATATATTCGCTGTTTTTTTGCTAATTGCTTTTAAAATTTTGAATTTTAAGCGGAAAAAATAATTCTTTGCCGAATTTAAGTGTAATTTTACCGAAAAACTCCGTATCAAGTGTTTCGGTAAGTGTTTCCGACTCGGCAGTTTGTATATATAGCCGCATTTTTACATTATGCGTAAATTCACACGGGAAGATATGACAGTTAAATTTTTCAAAAACGCGCAACAGTTTTTCATAATCGGAATATGCACATTCCGTTTCAATTTCGGTGCACCGGCACATAACACAAAATTCAGCCGAATCCGTAACGCGCTGTGCCGCTGCGGAATATGCGCGCACAAGTCCGCCTGTACCCAGTAATATTCCCCCGAAATACCGCGTTACCACAAGCACAACATCACGCAGTCCTTTGCCGTTAATAACATCAAGCACAGGTTTGCCCGCCGTTGAATGCGGTTCGCCGTCATCCGAATAGCGCGTAAGCGAATTATTGTTAATAACGTACGCGTAAACGTTATGACGTGCTTCCCGATTTTCGCTTTTAATTTTATTAATTGTCTGCATTGCGGTGTTTTCGTCCGCCGCATGTGCAAGCGTTGCTATAAATCTCGAACGTTTTTCCGTAATTTCGGATACATATGTTTCCGTAACGGTTTTATACGATTCCATAAAACCTCCGTGTAAAAAGAAAACCGCAACCAAAAGGTTACGGTATACTTTTTAAATTACTTATTTGCAGCCATACCAAAACGCTTGTTGAATCTGTCAACACGTCCGCCGGTATCTACAAGCTTCTGTCTTCCTGTAAAGAACGGATGACATTTAGAGCATATATCAAGATGAATATCATTCTTGGTTGAACAAGTTTCAAATTCAGCTCCGCAAGCACACTTAATTACAGTCTTCTGATAATTCGGATGAATACCCTGTTTCATAGTGTCACCCCTTTCAAAAATTCGATAACAAAATGATAATACCACAGGTGGTGCAAAAAAGCAAGTAAAATTTATTTTTTTAGGATATTTTTTTTAAAATTTTGATAATATTCCACAATTTTAAATTTAACCTGATATTTTATCGGATTTTCCGCAATTTCCGCGCCGTCATCACCTACGGCGGATTCAAAATCGTTTTTTGTGGCTGTGCCTACGCAAATTGAAGGATACATAACGCACCACCAATTTTTACCCTTTGCGTCCCCTATTTTTATAATAAGCGATTTGTAAAATCCTGCGGGCAAAGTAAGTTCATCATAAACGCGTGTGTTAAAAAACTCGGTGCCGACAGCGACTTCGACACTGTAATCGTACCCGTTTTCCGCAATTACACGCTGTGCCGTATCCTTAATACTGTCAATTGACGCCTCCGCTTTATTTAAAGCGTCCTCAAGATCGGTACAGCGGTCAAAATCGGTTTCGCTTTCGTTTATTACGGCGTCGCGCACCTTAAGTTTCAACTGTTGGTCGGACTGCGAGTCCGAATTTGCCAATATATGAAGCCTTAATACATTATCCCTTATATCCATACAAGACGCTTCAAACTTAACAACAGACGTACACATACATACAACAAGTCCGATTACAAGCGCCGCGCGTAAACGTTTGGCCGAAAAAATCTTCATATCAAAAACTCCTGTCATAATTCGTTGTAATGAATATTGACAGGAATTTCCTATTTTATTCAAATATCATTCCGCAGTTTTGCGGCTCTGCAATAAACGCCGTAATTCCGCAGTCTTTAAGTTGTTTCAATGCCGAGTTTGCATTGCGGCTGTCGGCAAAAATACCGAACACCGACGGACCGCTGCCCGATATGCTGACGGCATCGGCACCGCATTCTTTCAGTATATCCGAAATTTGTGTGTCCTTCCAGACAGTTGAAAATACATTTTTAACCTGCTTGCATAAGGCGATTAAATTACCGTCATTTAAAGCCGCTACCGCCAAACAGTTACATGGGCGGTCGCTTATAACGGAATTGTCAATAACGCCGTACATATACGCTGTCGACAGTTTTTCATCTTTCTTCGCAATTATTATGCTGCAGTTCGGCATATCGCACAGCGGCTCAAATTTTTCACCTATACCGGTAACCCTTACAGTGCCGCCTTTTACAAAATAAGGCACATCGGCACCGAGCTTTAAACAAAGCGCCGAAATTTTATAATAATCAAGCGGATTTCCGCAAAGTTTATTAAGCGCACAGATTACTGCTGCGGCGTCACTGCTTCCGCCGCCGAGTCCTGCCGCAGTGGGTATATGTTTTATAACCGATATATCCGCACCGATGTTGCTGCTGCCAACGGCATCAAAAAAAAGCCGCGCCGCCTTATATGTTATATCGTTCTCACCGCCGAGACAGGCATCTGTCGATGTAACCGAAACAGCGCCCGTACTGTTTAAATTAACCGTAATTTCGTCATACAGGCTTACGGTCTGCATAATCATATCCACATAATGATACCCGTCGGTTCTTTTACCGACAATATCAAGTGTAAGATTAATTTTGGCAAATGCTTTTACTTTCATTACTTTATCTCATCAAGAAAAGCCGCAATTCTTTCAAGCGCCGTATGTATATGTTTAACCGAGTAGCAGTAAGAAGCGCGCACAAAGCCTTCTCCGCCTTTGCCGAAAGCCGTACCGGGTACTAATGCCACACGTTTTGAACGCAGCAAGTTTTCACAAAATTCGTCGCTTGTCATACCCGTAGACTGAATTGACGGGAAAGCGTAAAATGCGCCTTTAGGCTCACGGCAGGTAAGTCCCAAATCGTTAAATCCTTTTACAATTGCGCGCCTTCTGGAATCATATTCCTCAGCCATGGCCGCTACGGCTTCATCGCAGTTTTTAAGCGCTTCTATTGCCGCATACTGCGATGTAGTGGGCGCACACATAATTGCAAACTGGTGTATTTTGGTTATTTGTTTTATTATCTGTTCAGGTCCGCAGCAATAGCCGAGACGCCAGCCCGTCATTGAAAAAGTTTTTGAAAAACCGTTTACAACAACAGTACGCTCTTTCATACCGTCGATTTCGGCAATGGAAACATGGCGTTCATGCGAGAAAGTAAGTTCTGCGTAAATTTCGTCCGAAATAACAATTATGTTCTTATCCCTCAGCACTTCGGCAATTTCGATTAAATCTTCTCTTGCCATAATGCCGCCTGTCGGGTTACACGGATACGGCAAAATAAGTACTTTTGTTTTATCGGTAATAGCAGACAGCAATTGCTGCTTTGTAAGTTTAAATTCATCATCGGCTTTTGTTTCCACAATAACGGGAACGCCGCCGGCAAGTACCGTTATAGGCTCGTAACACACATAACTCGGTTGAGGAATAATAACTTCATCACCCGGCATAACCACTGCGCGCACGGCAGCGTCAATGGCCTCACTGCCGCCGACGGTAACCAAAATCTCATTATCGGGGCAATAGTCAAGTGTATATTTGCGTTTCATATATTTGGAGATCTCTCTGCGCAATTCAGCAAGTCCCCAGTTGGAAGTATATCGTGTTTTGCTCTGCTCAAGCGAACGTATAGCCGCGTGTCTGACGTTCCACGGTGTAGGAAAATCCGGTTCGCCGACGCCGAGTGAAATTACATCGTCCATAGTTTCCGCAATATCAAAAAACTTGCGTATACCCGACGGTTTAATTTGCACAACATCGGAATTAAGTACAGAATTATAATCAATCACAGCGAAAGCGTCCCCCTGTCGTCAGAAGTACCGCCTACAAGCGGAACGTCCATTTCTTTATATCTGCGAAGTACAAAATGGGTTGAAGTAGATACAACCGAATCAATAGTGGACAGCTCTTTTGCTACAAACATTGCTACCTGCTGGAAGGTTTTACCCTTTACAAGCACACAGAGATCGTAACCGCCCGACATTAAATATACCGACTCAACTTCATCATATTTCATAACGCGTTCCGCAACTTCCTCAAAACCGAGGCCTACTTTGGGCGTTACGCGCAATTCAATAAGCGCCGAAACATAAGCGGTGTCAAGCCTTTCCCAATCAATTACGGCTTTATATCCGCGGAGCAAGCCCTCATGCTCCATTGCCTTGATTTCTCTTTCAACTTCCGCTTCGCTGAGTCCCGTCATTACGGCAAGGTCCGCTATAGAATAACGGGCGTTTTTATCCAATAGATTAAGTAATTTTTTGTTCATAACATTTCCCCCTGTTAATAATTATTTTTATTTTGTTTCGGCGGCAGCAATTTTAAAACGGGATAAGCGGCTGCCGCGCCCGCAACATTTAAAATAAAATCGTCAATATCGCAACTGCCTGTTAAAAACGCCAACTGCAATAACTCAATGACCATTGATGTTACGGCAAAAACAATAAGGCATTTCCAAAATTTATTAAACCTTAAAAACAGTTTCGGAACAAAGTACGAAAGCGGCATAAGCAATATAAAATTACCCGCAATATTCATAACAAAGTACCTTAAAGAAACATTGCCGTGTTTAATGGCGGCAAACATAAGTTTTACCGTTTCAAACGGAATAACATTTAACGACGTTTTGACATAGGCGTCAAACTCCGCCTTGCTCCAGTTAATTACATTGGTGATATCACGGCCGAATGCACCTGCAAACAACGTGAAATCAATTAAAAAGAATATATATACCAAAAACAGTATTTTAATACCGAATAAATTTTTTAAAGACATAAACATTACCTTACAAAAACATTATTAAAAATATTATAAATTTCCGCCGACAATATGTCAACCCAAAAATAACTGTTGTATTATTTAAAGTTAGATGTTATAATGCATTTGTGTTTGAAAATCAAACGTTTTCTCACAAAATATAAGTTTACATGAATATGTTATTTGGGGGTATTTTTTTGAATACTGAAAAGGTAATTATAACTTCGGACAGCACAACGGACTTATCGCCGGAACTTATTGAGCGCTACGGCGTTAAAACGCTTCCTCTCGGTGTTACTTTGGGTGATAAAACATACCGCGACGGCGTTGATATTAACGCTGATTTTATTTACGATTATTATGATAAAACCGGCGTTCTTCCCAAAACATCCGCTACAAACGTAGCAGAATGTGCGGAATTTTTTAAATCCCTTACGGATGAGGGCTATTCGGTTGTACATTTTACAATCAGTTCGGATATGTCGGCGACATACCAAAACTCTGTTATAGCCGCACAGGATTTTGATAATGTGTATGTAATTGATACACGCAATTTATCAACCGGCGGCGGTTTGCTTGTTATGTACGCGCTTGATTTAAGAGAAAAGGGATTATCCGCCGCAGAAATTGCACAAGAAGTACAAAAAGTTGTACCGAATGTTGACGCTTCGTTTGTAATTGATAAACTTGAATATCTCTACAAAGGCGGACGTTGTTCTGCGCTTGCCGCTTTAGGTGCCAATCTGCTTAAACTTAAACCGTGCATTGAGGTTAAAAACGGCAAAATGGGCGTATCCAAAAAATACCGCGGAAAATTCGGCGATGTATTAAAGACATATGCCGCGGAACGTCTGGAAAATCCAGATGACATAATGCTTGACCGTGTATTCATAACACACGCGGGCTGTGATGAAAATCTTGTTAGAGAGATAGCGGATGAAGTCGGCAAAATACTGCCGTTTAAGGAACTTTACATTACCCGTGCGGGATGTACCGTATCTTCGCATTGCGGTGCAAACACACTCGGCGTTTTGTTTATAAGAAAATCACCGATTGCTTGATTTATCATATAATATAGCAGGGGCCGAATAGGATATCCTGCCGTATCGGCGATAGGTATTGCCTATCTTTAAAATCACCGGTATATGCCCCTTTATATATAAAAAGCGTCTGCAATATGCGGACGCTTTTCTTTTTATTTTTCTTTTTTTTATTTTTATTTTTTCTTTTTCAGTTCGCGTATCTTATCGCGCAAATGCGCTGCGTGTTCAAATTCAAGCAATTTTGACGCTTCTTTCATTTCCGCAGTAAGCGCCGCTATCATCTTTTCCCTCTCCGCACGCGGCAGACGCGAATAATCCTTTCCCGCATCGGCAGGTTTAGCGCTCATCTCAATAATTTCATGTACATCTTTTATAATTGTTTTAGGCACAATGCCGTGTTCCTCATTATATTTATTTTGAATTTCACGGCGGCGTTCCGTTTCCGTAATAGCCTTTTCCATGGAATTTGTTACGGTATCCGCATACATAATTACTTCGCCTTCGCTGTTGCGTGCCGCCCTGCCTATAGTCTGTACAAGCGATGTTGCACTGCGCAAAAAGCCTTCTTTATCGGCATCAAGTATTGCCACTAAAGACACCTCGGGTATGTCAAGTCCTTCCCTTAAAAGATTTATACCTACAAGAACGTCAAATTCTCCGAGGCGCAAATCTCTTATAATTTCCATTCGCTCTATTGTGTCTATATCATAGTGCATATACCGTACTTTTATATCAAGATTATCAAGATATTCCGTAAGGTCTTCCGCCATTTTTTTAGTAAGCGTAGTTACAAGCACACGCTGTTTTTTGGCAATCCGCGCGTTTATTTCAGAAACAAGGTCATCAATTTGTCCTTCGCTCGCCCTAACCGAAATTTTAGGATCAAGAAGTCCTGTAGGACGTATAACCTGCTCTACTACCTGTGCGGCTTTTGATAATTCAAACTCTCCGGGTGTTGCCGAAACAAATACAGCTTGATTTACATGGTTGTAAAACTCATTAAAATTAAGCGGTCGGTTATCAAAAGCAGACGGCAAGCGGAAACCGAATTCCACCAAATTTTCTTTTCGCGCTCGGTCGCCTCCGTACATACCCCTTACCTGCGGCAAAGTAACGTGGGATTCATCAACAAACATAATGTAATCGTCCGGAAAATAGTCCAGCAGTGTAAACGGCACACTGCCAGCAGGTCTGCCGGACAAAACCCTTGAATAGTTTTCAACGCCTTTGCATGTGCCTATTTCCCTCAACATTTCAATATCGTATTCGGTCCTCTGCCTAATGCGCTGCGCTTCTATAAGTTTTCCGTTATCGGTAAAATATTTTACCCTATCTTCCATTTCTTTTTCAATATTTAAAAGTGCGCCGCCCATTTTATCGGGCGGAATAATGTAATGCGATGCCGGATATATCGCGGCGTGCTGCAGTAAAGCCTTTAATTCGCCCGTTAAAGTGTTAATCTCGCTTATTCGGTCAATTTCGTCACCGAAAAATTCCACCCTTATTGCATTGCCGTAAGAATATGCCGGATAAATTTCCACGGTATCGCCGCGCACGCGGAATTTATTGCGCACAAAATTTATATCGTTGCGTTCATACTGCAAATCTACCAATCGGCGAATAAGCGTGTCCCTGTTCATTTCCATACCGACACGCAAGGATATAACCATACTGCGATAATCTATAGGACTGCCGAGCGAATAAATGCACGAAACCGACGCAACTATTATAACATCCCTGCGCTCAGACAGCGCACAGGTCGCACTGTGGCGTAATTTATCTATTTCATCATTAATTGCCGAATCTTTTTCTATATATGTGTCGGTGCCCGGTATATATGCTTCAGGCTGATAGTAGTCATAGTAGGAAACAAAATACTCCACCGCGTTCTCGGGGAAAAATTCTCTGAACTCCGAACACAGTTGTGCGGCAAGGGTTTTGTTGTGCGCGAGTACGAGCGTCGGGCGGTTAACATTTGCGATAATATTCGCCATTGTGAAGGTCTTACCGGAACCGGTCACACCCAGCAAAACCTGCTCTTTCATACCGTTTTTAATACCGTCACTTAATTTTTCAATAGCCTCAGGCTGATCCCCCGTAGGTTTGTATTTAGAAACAAGTTTAAAATGATCCATATAATCCACCACACAGTATTAGCATTACTTGGATTATTGTACCACAAATTCTTCTTAAAATAAAGGTAGGTGAAACAGAATTTTACTGTTTCACCTATTTTTTAATACAACAAATTCTTAAGGTTTTTAGTTCCTATCAGCTTATAAAAACGCTCGCAAATTCCTTTTTCCTCATCGGTTAGTTCGGTATGGTTTTCAATATCTTTAAATTTATCATAAGTAGCATAACGAACACCCATGTTGTTTATGCGCCGCATCATTTCTTTATCGTCAAGCGGCAGTGCCGTATCGTGACTTGAAGTAATGAACTTATTGCAACCGGGAAAATGCAGATTTTCACCGTCACCCGGACCGTACGCATGATATGGCGAAATTTCGACGCCCTTTTCCATAAGTTCTTTTAGTTCATCAAAATGTTCCGTGTAAACCTGACGCGGTGTGCAGTTATTGTCCTTGCAAACGGCGGCGGCAAAGCCGCATACCTCTCCTAAACATCCCAAAGTACGCATAACCCTTACGCACGCAAACGCAATATGTGTAGTGCTTATAATTCTGCCGCCGAGGAATAAATTTTCAATATCTTTTGAATAAAGACACCTGTAAGGCACAGGATAATGTTTTTTAATTCCCCTGTGTATTGCGCAAGAACGAAACGGCTCTTTAAATTTTTCAAGATTATCGGGATCCGGATAATGAATGTCAATATCCCACGTAAGCGAAGCCGTACCGTCGTCGTAATTGACTTGATTGATAATATCATTTTGTGTAAGGACTTTATCACCGACAACCCGATAACTCTCCCGCTTGCCGCCAAGCGGTGAAATCCAATTCAATCTGCGTTTTTTGTAAAATTCCCTGTCTTTTGAACGGTTTTTTAAAAATGACCAGTTACCGAAAATTGTCATAAGCGAATAATCCCTTATGTATTCGGTTTCCAAAGCCATATCCCTGAACTGACCGGCCTCCCATTCCCAATCACCGAAGGTTATATGGTAACAGTGTTCTTCATCAAATTCAATGCCCCAATCAATATCGGGAAACGGACAATCATTATCTGTCAGTGCGGAATTCCATGTCACCGTCATACCCATAACCATATTGTCGGCTGTATCGGGTGCAAGATTTTCGCCGTATTCGCTCTCGGCTTCCCTGCCGTACATAACGTCGGCACCTGCCATACGCGCAAGGACGGCGTCGCCGGTGCAATCGGCAAATAAATCTGCAAAATATCGTTTTTTATTGCCTGTATAAATGTTTTTTGTCGTTACCGAAATAATTTTTTCACCGTCATTTTCAAGCGCCACAACATGCTCGTTAAGGGATAAAACGTAATCCTTTTGTCCCCAAACTTTAGAAATTAAAAAGGCGTTTCTTTTTCTGTCGTCCTCATAAACACTGTCGTCGTAAGTACCCGGCGAGCCGAATATCGGCGAAATCCAGTCCAACACATTTCCTATATTTTTATAAGGCAATGCATGGCTGAAACCACCGAGTCCCACCTTAATTTCCGAACTGTTGCAACCGCCGAGTACCGGACGGTCCTGTATAAGCGCAACGCGCAGACCTTTTTGAATTGCGGTAAGCGCCATGCAAGTGCCCGCAATTCCGCCGCCGCAAACCACAAGGTCAAACTTATCCTCAACATCCGTAACAGTATTTCCCGAAACAGCATTGCGGAATTCTTCGTTATTTACGGGGACATCGGACACGGAAGTTGACATATAAATTGCATCGCATCTGCCGTTAAAACCCGTTAAATCGCAAAGCGACAATGTTATTTGCCTTTGCTTTATATCCATGCTTCCGGCATACTGCCAATCCCATTTTTCGCCGTTTGTACCCAATGTATTTTTAAATGCAACACCGTCTGCTTTAAGCAGAAATCTGCCGGCAGGCGTTCCGCGTTTCCAAACGGCAGTCCAATCCCTTGTACGCACCCAGGCGTGCCATGTTCCGCTTTCAGCCAGCGTAATTTTTTGCGATGCGTCGGCAACGGGATTGCCCATTCCGTGCGCCATAATATACGAGGAACCCATTACCTCCATTGACTGTTGATCCACAACCCAACCGCCGAGGTTTTCAAAGCTTTCCGCCTCTATAAAAAATCTGCTCATTTAAACACCCCGTAATTAAAGAGGATTAACCTGCTTATCAATACCCCAAACCGTTACTTCCTCAACAACAGCGCGCTGCGGTAAATTTGCAACATATAAAACGGTTTGCGCAATATCCTCAGGTAACAGTTTATCGGTTGTTTCTCCTATTCCGCAGGATTTTTGAAAACCCGTACTTGCCGATGACGGTATTATACAGCTTACTCGCACATTGTACGGCTGCATTTCAAGGTAAAATCCTTTTGAAAAGTTAAGCACGCCTGCCTTTGCCGCAGCATATACCGACCACTGCGGCCAACATTCTTTAGCACAAACGGAAGATATGTTTATAAACGTTCCAGTTTTCTGTTTCTTCATATCAGCGGCAAATTCCCTGCAGCCGTAAATAACGCTGTTAAGGTTAAGCATAACGGTGCTGTCAATTTCCTTAACGGATAAATCCTGTGTATCTTTAATAGCCACACCGCCGCCGGCATTGTTAACAAGTATATCGAGTTTTCCGTATTTTTCGGCAATAAATCTGTGTACGTTTTCCCAATCTTCCGCATTTGTAACATCCATTGCAAAGACAGAATCGGCATTAACTTCCTGTTTTGCAGCAAGCAGCTTTTCCGTATTTCTTGCCGCAATTATAACGGTATCGCCGTTATCCGCAAACGCTTTTGCGGTTGCCTTTCCGTATCCGCTTGATGCACCCGTGACCAACACAATTCTTGACATAGTAATCCTCCTAATTTATCGGCACGCATATTTGCCAATTGAATTTTTCCTTTTCCATATCCGCCGGATATATTTCTAAATTCGGCATATCCTCACGCCGCAAGAGTTTTGCAGACGCAAGCCACTCGTAAATTATTTTGGAATATACCGAATCTATAAAATCGTCGTCAACAGTATCAAATTCAAAGCACGCCCATTTTGACGCTTTAACAACTGTTTTATCAAGCGGCAATTCAATATCCGATACAGCACCGATTGTGCAGTTTACCGTGCCGTCGGAATTGTTATTATAAACCGCGTACAGTTTATCCGGATTTGAAAGTTTCTGCAACTTTTTATCGGTATTAGCATCATAAAAACTGTTCCAAACCGATTCACAGCAGTTTTTATCGGATAAATCAGAAACGCCGGTATAACCGTAAATCGCAAACTCCGGAAAATCGGTAATTCGCATCTGCACGGAATCCATACCGGTCAGTTTAAGGGAAAAACTCGGTTTTGTAAGTATGTTTACTGACATACCGCGTTTTTTAAGCGTTGACGGTGCTACACCGTGCATACTCTTAAAAGCAGTAATAAACGCAGACGAACTTTTGTAACCGTATTTTCTGCTTAGCTGCTCCATATTTATGTTTTCGTCTGCCATAATTTCACACGCTGCAAGCGACAGTCTGCGACAACGAATATAATCCCCCAACGATTTTCCAACGACAAAGGAAAAAATACGGCGGAATTCGTAAACAGACAGTCTTGTAATGTGCGCCAATGTTTCCGCACTTATATCCTGTGTTATATTATCCTCAATATAATCAATAGCATTGTTAATTAATTCAATACCGTTTTGCATAGCAATTCTCCGAGATATTTTAGTTTTAAATTATATACCCTCGCCGTCGGCACAAAAACATTATACCATAAAATTAAATTTCCGTCATTTAAAATTGTTTACCTATTATGCACAAATTTATAAAGCAGGCACATATATTACATTTTTTGGACAATACTTATACCGAGGTGATTTTATGCAATTAACACAAAAAGAAAGTTCTTTGCTTAAGGATTTAAAAACACAGGAAAAACTATGCGCGGAAAAATACCGCAAATATTCCGACGACGCCAAGGATACCCAATTAAAAAATTTATTTACACGTTTGGCAGAGGTGGAAGAAAATCATTTGCAGATTTTAACACAAATTGAAAACGGCACGACACCCGCGCCGGTTAATGCAAGCGGTACACAGCCTGCGTTTACCGCAACTTATTCCATTGCACAAACCGATGACAAAATGCACGACAGCTATTTATGTACCGATGTATTGACCATGGAAAAACATGCGTCGCATCTGTACGATACCTGTGTGTTTGAATTTACACAGGAGAGTTTACGCAACGTCCTTAACTCAATCCAAAAGCAAGAGCAAAATCACGGCAAAGAGATTTACGATTATATGGCAAAAAACGCAATGTACAGTTAGTATTGACAAATATAACTTTTTGTATTATAATTACGGACAAGGCAAAGGTGTCTCGTTTTACGGGACATCTTTATTTTTATTGAGGTGATTATTTATGAAAATCGGTATTATCGGCGCAGGTGCAATGGGTTGTCTTTATGCTTGTATGCTGTGCGGTGCGAATGATGTGGTTTTACTGGATATTGACAAAAATACCGTAAACACCATAAACACAAACGGCATTTTTATGCAAGAAAAAGAGAAAACCGATGAGAAAAATTACAAAATCAGTGCCGAAATCAGCGGTGAGGCCGACGGAAAGTTTGACTTACTTATCGTATTCGTTAAGGATACCGCCACCCGTGCCGCATTGGAATGTAACAAAAATCTAATCGGTGACGATACACTGCTTTTATCCTTGCAAAACGGACTCGGCAACCTCGAAATTATGCAGGAATTTGCCGATAAAAATCAAATATTGCTCGGCACCACAAAACATAACTGTGTAACTTTAGGCTTTGGAAAAATATATCATTCGGGTTCCGGAATAACACACATCGGCTCCCCTGTCGGAAATGTAAGTGCAGCGCAAAAGGTTGCCGCCGCTTTTACTGACAGTTCAATAGAAGCCGAAGTGTGCGATAATGTAAATCATTTGCTTTGGGAGAAATTGTTTATTAATATGACGATAAACTCGGTTACAGCACTGCTTGAGTGTAATATAAACGTAATTGCCGATAATGAATGGGCGCGTGATGTTGTATCCCACCTGATTAAAGAAGCTGTAGCCGTTTCCGAAAAAGATGGGGTTAAATTTGATTACAACACCGTTTACAATGATGTAATTAGCACCGCCGTCACGCTGGGTACGGGTAAAGCATCAATGTGTCAGGATATTGAGAACAAGCGCAGGACGGAAATTGATTTTATTAACGGCGCAGTTGTACGACTCGGCAAAAAATACGATATTGAAACGCCGTACCATTCAATGATAACCGCACTTATACATGCTAAGGAAAGTCTGTATTAAGCCGAATTGGATTAAAATTAAAAAAGCACTCCGCAAAGAGTGCTTTTTTTTATTGTATACGAAATAAATTACCGTAGTTATAACCGAACATATCCGCACCGTTGTGCGTTACTTTTAACACCCTGTCGCTGTCGGTGTTGCTGCCGTATACATATCCCAGTTTTGCGCTTAACTTTGCCGCGTCCATTGCAACAAAGGAATACAGTGTGTTAAGCAGTCTGCCGGTCTTGTT
>CAKSKA010000008.1 GCA_934464615.1 uncultured Eubacteriales bacterium
CGGTACATAAATATTAAGATGGAAAACAAAAATCGAGTATTCATAAAGTCAAATCCCTTATGAATACTCGATATGGTGCGGGTGACAGGACTTGAACCTGCACGCGTGAGCACCAGATCCTAAGTCTGGCGCGTCTGCCAATTCCGCCACACCCGCGTAATATAAAGGCTGCAGAGCAACCTGAATATATAAAATTTAATGTGACTTAATGATTATTATATATACATTGGGAATAAAAGTCAAGCAAACAAAATTCGACGTATAAAATCTGTAAAAAACACTTGAATACCGGTCGACTTTGTGATATAATTACCATCAATGGGAGCATAGCTCAGCTGGGAGAGCATCTGCCTTACAAGCAGAGGGTCATAGGTTCGAGCCCTATTGTTCCCACCAACAGACCGCCTATGGCGGTCGTTTTTTTGCAAATAAGGGCTTGAAGTAGGAGGGCGTGTAAACACAACTGTCCGGTGGACAGTTGCGTCCGCCCGAATGACCGAGCGCCGCAGCGTGAGAGTCGAGCCCTATTGTTCCCGTGGGCAGACCGCCATAGGCGGTCTGTTTTTTAATAACGCTTTATTCTTCTACAACCGGAATCATTATATTTTCTATTGCCTGACGCAGTTTAGGATGCTTTATTACAAAATGTATTACGGGCGCCGTATTTTTTGATACCATTGCCCATTCGCCAGTGTGCGTATAGATGTTTATGTTTCTGAATGCAGGGACGGAACTTACCGTAAGCTCGTAATTTGGGTAAGTTTCGGCAAATTTTTCGGTCAAGCGCAGATGGCTTATATAATCGTCATATGTGTAGGTAAAATCGCTTTCCAAAAACATACCTGCCACTGAAAGTGAGATAGGATGATTTTCAAATTCTTCTTTTGTAAATTCAGGAATTTCGTCGGTTATGCGGTTATTAAGCAGGATTTTTTCAATTTCCGCACGCCTGCCTTGTGCAAAATCACATACGGATTTAATTTCGTCGGGATTTAAACCTTTTGACGATAAAAATGTATTTAAAAATTCCGGTGTTGCCGTATATATCGGCAAAGATGACAGGATATTTCTTCTGTCGCCGTCCGTACCGGCATCTGCAGATATAAATGAATTCCAATGATTTTTTCTGTCATCCCTGTAAATTTCCATAAGCGGATATGCTTTTTCCAGTAAATCATCGGCACGCTTTTGATAGTATTCCAAACCGGTCTTTGAGTTTGTAAGGTAATACATACCGTCGTTATGATGCGAGTCTACACATTCACCCGAAAGAGCCGCCGCACCCGAAACCTTTAAAAAGTGGCAAAATACATTGTTTTGTACGCCTTTTAGGTAATACGGAGATATTTGTCCTGTCATATAAAGGGGAATATGGCTTTCAAGACCTAACATAAGCTCGTTAAACGGTCGGTTAAGGTCGTGTATTATGTTAAGATGGAGTTTTTTCTTTAAAAGCAGCGCTAAACCAAACATATACTTTTTTGAGAATTCAATGTCGGCAGCCATGTCGTCCATAGGCATATCGCTGTAAAGGAATACCGGCTTGGTACTGCGTGAAAGCACTGTTGCTTTAAAAAAGTCAATTTCACCCTTTTTCATTGCTTCAACACCGTAATAGTATTTGGACGTCGGCAGGGAAAACGGCACAGACGGAACTTTAAGCTCGTCAAAATGAATGGCGCTTATGTATTTATTAAGGTCAAAATCATTAAGTGCCTTTAAAAATGCCGATACTTCTTTTGTATCGGTGTCGGTTGTTTTATCAAACAGGAAAGCATATACCGCGTTTTTGCAGTCCTCTTCGGTTTCAAAACAGTCTTTTTCATAACCTGTTAATTTTACTACAGCCGATTGTTCTGCCTCATTGTAAAAACGTGCCGTAACAAATTCCGCAACTCCGCGTGCCATCTTTTCGGGATCGGACGGGATGCGTTGTCCGTTGCGTATTCTTGAAATATAAGAGGAATCGTAGTTGAGGGATCTTGAAATATCCGCGGCATTTAAAGAAAGCGAAGAAATAAGATGGTTTAAATTATTTTTAAAAGCTTTGGCATCAAATTTCGGCAAGTCGGCGCATAAAGCAAAATCGGATTTAATGTCGTCGGCAGTCACGTCGGTAATATTTTTTAATTTTGCAATGCTCAGTATACCGTTTTCAGTGCTTTTAAATATTTGTATGTCAGGCAACTTTTCACCGGAGCGCAAACGGCTGAACGTCGCTTCGGAAATTCCGCAGGCCTTTGAAAGTTCTTTGGCGGTGCAGTCTAAAATATCCGTGTATTTGTTAATAATATCAGCAAAGGTCATACATGTACTCCCCGATTGTAATGAATTATTAATATTATAAATTAAATGCACAAATAAATCAATTATTTTGCTTTTAATACTTAATGCGGTGTGTTAAAATATAATTACAAAATATAAGTTAAAGGTGAACTTTATGGAAATAAAAGAAATACTCGGCAGGGTAGACCATACTCTGCTGTCAGTTACCGCCACACAGGAGGATATTAAAAAACTGTGTGCGGAGGCGGTAAAGTACAAAACGGCAAGCGTATGCGTAGCGCCTTCCTATGTAAAACTTGCAAAAAGTTTGGTCGGTGATAAAGTAAAGGTCTGTACCGTTATAGGCTTTCCGAACGGCTACAACACGGCTGCGGTTAAATGCACCGAAACCGCCGACGCCGTGCGTAACGGGGCGGATGAGATAGATATGGTTGCAAATATAGGGTGGATCAAGGATAAAAAGTGGGATAATGTTTTAAATGAGATTAATTTGGTGCGCGAGTTGTGTCCCGGTAAAATTTTAAAGGTGATTGTTGAAACCTGTTTGCTTACCGAAGAAGAAAAAATTAAAATGTGCGAAATTGTATCCGACAGCAGTGCCGATTTTATTAAAACATCAACGGGATTTTCAAGCGGCGGCGCTACATTTGAAGATATAGCACTGTTTAAAAAACACTGCGATAAACGCCTTAAAATTAAGGCGGCAGGCGGTATAAAAAGTATTGCCGACGCCGAAAAATTCATAGCACTCGGTGCCGACAGACTCGGCACCAGCAGGATAATAAAAGAACTTGAGAAAGGTGAAGAAAATGCAAAAACAGTATCCGACTCCGCATATTAACGCATCACCCGCAGATTTTGCAAAAACCGTGCTTATGCCGGGAGATCCCAAAAGGGCTGCATTTATTGCAAAAAACTTTCTTGATAATGCCCGCCTTGTAAACGATGTACGGGGCGTGCAGGGATACACGGGCAGTTATTGCGGTGTACCCGTCAGTGTTATGGCAAGCGGTATGGGTATGCCGAGTATGGCAATATATTCTTACGAACTGTATAACTTTTTCGGCGTACAAAACATAATACGCGTCGGCTCTGCCGGGGCTTTGCAGGAAAAACTTAAAATAGGCGACATTGTACTGGCGGCGGGAGCGTGTACAAATTCCGCTTATGCGGCGTCGTTCGGTATAAACGGCACTTTTGCGCCTATCGCCGATTACAGCCTTTTGCGTGCGTGCGCCGATACTGCCCAAACAAACGGAACAAAAGTGTTTATAGGCAATGTGCTTTCAAGCGATACGTTTTACAATGACGAAAACGATCTGCCGCCGACGCACCGCAGCAATGCAATATGGGCAAAAATGGGCGTGCTTGCAGTGGAAATGGAAACCGCGGCTTTGTATATGAATGCGGCAAGGGCAGGCAAAAAAGCGCTTACGGTGCTTACCGTGTCGGACAGTATTGTAACGGGCGATTCAACCGATGCTGCCGCAAGGGAAACTTCATTTACCGATATGATGAAATTGGCGCTTGATACCGCAAAGGCGGTGGACTGATATGGCAAAACGCGTTTTTTTGACAGTGCTTGACTCATGCGGAATAGGTGCGGCACCCGATGCCGAAAAATTCGGTGATGAAGCAAATTGCAACACGCTGAAAACAATACATGGAAGTCCGTTTTTTAAAGCGGATAACTTTATTAAGATGGGACTCGGCAATATTGACGGGATAGATTATCTGCCGAAAAGCGAAAGTCCTGCCGCAGCCGTTGCACGGCTTGAAGAACTTTCCGCCGGCAAAGATACAACTGTGGGACATTGGGAGATTTGCGGCGTTGTATCAAATAAAAAACTCCCCACATACCCGTCGGGATTTCCGAAATCGGTAATTGATGAATTTATAAGTAAAACCGGACGCGGAGTTCTTTGCAACAAAGCGTACTCTGGCACACAGGTTATTGCAGATTACGGAGAGGAACATATCAAAACAGGCAAATTGATTGTTTACACTTCCGCCGACAGCGTGTTTCAAATTGCGGCGCATATTGATACGGTGCCTGTCGAACAGTTATACGAATACTGCCGTATTGCAAGGGAAATTTTATGCGGAGATAATGCGGTAGGACGCGTTATTGCAAGGCCGTTTAAGGGTGTGCCCGGTAATTTTGTCAGGACGCCCGACCGGCATGATTTTTCACTTGAACCCACGGGGGAAACGCTGCTGGACGCTGCTGCAAAACAGGGGTTCGACGTTTATTCGATAGGTAAGATATACGATATTTTCGCCCATCGCGGAATAACGCGGCATGTGTTTACGCAAAACAACGGCGACGGTATTTTAAAATTACAGGAAGCGCTTGATATGCGGTTTTCCGGCATATGTTTTACAAACCTTGTTGATTTTGATATGCTGTACGGACACAGACGCGATACGGATGGTTATGCAAAAACGTTTGCACAGTTTGACGGCGCTCTGCCTTTGATTACATCAAAAATGCACGAGGATGATGTGCTTATTATAACTGCCGATCACGGCTGCGATCCGGGATATTTAAAGCATACAGACCACACAAGAGAGTATGTTTCGCTTATAGTTTACGGTAAAAATATAAATCCCGTAAATCTCGGCACGCGCGTCGGATTTTGTGATATTGCCGCATTTATTGCGGATTATCTCGGCATAGATTATAAATGTGCAGGTAAATCGTTTTTTAATGAGATTATAAAATAATTAACGGCGGTGTTGCAAATGCGTATGTACGATATTATTCAAAAAAAGAAAATCGGACAGGAGCTTGACGATACCGAGATAGAATTTTTTGTATCCGGTGTTACAAGCGGGGAAATACCCGATTATCAGACTTCGGCATTGCTTATGGCAATTTGCATTAACGGTATGAGTGAAAAGGAAACCGCAACGCTTACGCTTGCAATGGAACATTCGGGCGATACGGTTGATTTATCACAGTTCGGAAATGTGACGGTGGATAAGCACTCCACAGGCGGCGTTGGGGACAAAACATCGCTTATAGCAGCCCCGATTGCGGCGGCGCTCGGCTGTAAGGTTGCAAAAATGTCGGGCAGGGGGCTCGGCCATACGGGCGGCACCATAGATAAACTCGAAGCCGTAAACGGTTATAAAACAACGCTTACACAAAACGAGTTTTTTAATACCGTGCAGAAAACAGGCATGTCAATAATCGGGCAAACGGGTAATCTTGCACCGGCAGATAAAAAACTGTACGCCCTGCGCGATGTCACCGCAACGGTAGACAGTATACCGCTTATTGTATCAAGTATAATGAGTAAAAAATTAGCCGCCGGAAGCAAGAATATAGTGCTGGACGTTAAAACAGGCAGCGGAGCATTTATGCGCACTGCCGACAGCGCAATCGAACTTGCCGAGCAAATGGTTAAAATAGGTAATATGTGCGGCAGAAACACTGCGGCGCTGGTAACCGATATGGATACGCCGCTTGGCAATGCCGTGGGTAACGCCCTTGAAATTGCCGAAGCGGTAGAAGTGCTGAACGGCAGCAACCGCACCGATTTGCGAGAAGTATGTGTTGCAATAGCCGCAACTATGGCGTCCCTTGCGCTTGATATAGACGTGGGCGAGGCAATGAAACGCGTGTTGACTGCGCTTGACAGCGGAGCCGCCCTTGAAAAATTCGGTGAATGGATATCGGCACAGGGCGGAGATACGGATTTTATAACCGATTTTTCCCGCTTGCCGCAGGCAAAATACAAAATGGAAGTATACGCATCGGCAAAGGGCTATATAAAGGAAATGCATACCGCCGATATAGGCGAGGCAAGCGTTATATTGGGTGCCGGCAGAAACAAAAAGGACGATAAAATAGATATGGCGGCAGGCATAATTATAAACGCTAAAACAGGTGATTACACGGAAAACGGCGGACTGCTGTGTACGCTGTATTCGAATAATGAAAAATCCTTGACGCAGGCACGGGATAAATATTTGTCGGCGGTTATTATAGGGGACGAAAAGCCGGTTAAAAATCCGCTTATATATAAGATTATTAGATGAGGCACTCGGCTGCCTCATTTTTTTAACCTAAAAGCCGAACAAATGTACGGAATATACTTGACAAACCCAAAAACCAAACATAATATGAAAATTGTGGGCTGCACAAAGGCGGTATGTATTTACAGTACGCCGCCTTTGATATTTAAGTTATTGGAGGAATTTTTTTGGATAATGTTGAGTACAGTATTTACCTTGACTTGTTTAAAACAGGCAGGCAGGGTGTAGTGCGTGTAACACAAAACGACACCGCAAGGGTGCTTTGCGTATCACTCACGCAGGACGGCAAACCTTATGCACTGTCGGCAGACGCAACAGCAGTGCTGCGGGTATTAAAACCGGACGGAAAAGTGCTTTATAACGCTTGCAATATAGAAAACGGAGAGGCATATTATGAATTTACCGCGCAGACCGTAAGCGTAACGGGTACTTTACAGTGCGCGATTATTATTTACGGCGCAGATAATAAAATTATATCTACACCGCAGTTTTTAATTTCGGTCAGCGAAACCGTAGGTACGGATGAAGGTATAGAAAGCACGAACGAATATACCGCGCTTACCAAAACAATGTCTAGCCTTGCAACGCTTGAAAGCGACCTTGAAACAAAACGCGACAGCGGTTATTTCAAGGGGGAAAAGGGTGACGACGGAGTAAACGGAAAGGATGGCGTTACGCCTGTAAAAGGGGTTGACTATTTTACCGATTCCGATATAGCGTCTTTAAATATCCCCGTTGTTGATATTTCTTACAGTAAAACAAGCGACAACGCGCAATCGGGCAAAGCGGTAGCGGCTGCTATTGCGGAAGCCGTCGGCGGTATTACCGATTTTGAACTTGATTTAGGACCGTCGGGCAACGGATATACAAGTTTTGAATCGCTCAGAACGTCACATCCTACAGGTAAAATAGGTACATTTTACCTTGTTGCAAATCCGTTGGCGGAAGCAAACAACGCCTATCTTGAATATATCTGGACCGGCAGCGACTACGAAATGGCGGGTAAATTCGGCTCGGTTGATACTTCCGATCTCGCTTCAAAACAGGATTTGGCAAGCGCTGTTTCGTACGCCTCAAAAACACAAAAGGGAACTGTAAGAATGTGGCTTGTAACAGATACGCTGACAGATGAAACCACGCTTAACATTGCTACGGAGGACTGAAATGCGACTTAATCTTAACAATGCAGATAAGGTGGCGTTTAACGGCAGCAATGTAAACAATGTCGCTTTTAACGGCAGACCTGTTTGGCGCGATACCGGCGCTGCCGTTACCGAGGCGGCAAAGTATTTGCATTACACAAACGGTTTAAAGCGCAAATTTGTAAAAATTGCAATTTACGGCGAAAGCAGTCAAACCGAAACTCCCACGCAGGAGAGTCCGGCTGCGGTTGTAAATACCGTCAATCCGGTAATTCGCATTATGGGTAAGAATGTGCTGAATATATACGGATTTTCCGCAACAATGCTTGAAACGCCGACTTCCGCACGGAATTTAAAAAACAATTACGGTACGGTGATAGATACAGTTAATAAAGTTCCGCCGGAAAATCCAGTACTTACGGTTACACAATCCACAGCACCGAACACCTCTGCACCTATAAACTATAATAACGGATTTGTTGTTATAGGTGCAGGCAACATGGTTGCAGGCAGAAAATACAGTTTTTCATTTAATATTGATATTACAAACAAATTATTAAAAGAAACAAATATGTTCTCTTTGCTTGTTAACGGCGTCAACAATTATTTGACTGAAGTAGAGCAAGGTGTAAATAAAATCGTTTTTACCGGACGAGATTATATGCAGCGTAAATTTGTTGAACTGCGCTGCAGCGGTATGTCCTTTGTTATTAAAGATATGATTTTTTGCGAAGCCGATGTTGAGAATACCGGGTTTGAACCATACTGCGAGCAGACGGTAACTTTGCCGTATACTTTAAGGGCGGTGCCGTCGTCCGCAGGCGGATTTACGGCACGCGACAGTGTTGAAATGAGGGACGGTAAAGTGCTTTACATTAAACGTGTAAGCGAGGAACTTGACAACTGCACCGCACAGTCTATAACCGATAAAAATGAATACATACTGCCGCAACCTGTTGTACAGGATATTACAAATACGGATACGGGTGTTGCAATTTTATCACTTTATTCCGATAAAATTAATACGGTTATGTCGGACGCGGATATATCGCTTACTTATGCCAAGCAATAAATAAAAAGTTCCTGTCGGGTAACCGACAGGAACTTTTTACACTTCAATATAATATAAGCAAATATCTTCATATTTCCCGTTTTTAAGTAAAAAACCATTTGGCACAGTACCCAGCAGGTGAAAACCTATGCGCTCGTACAAATGCCTTGCGTGTATGTTTGTTGCAACAACAGCATTAAATTGTAAAATTTTAAATCCGGCAATATGCGCCTGTTTAATGCAGTCAAGCACCAGCTTTTCGCCTATATGCTGTCCGCGGCAATCCGTGGATACAGCATAACTTGCATTGCTTAAATGTCCGCAACGACCTATATTGTTAGGGTGCAGTATGTAAAGACCGTATACCTTGCCGTCGGTATCGGCGGCAACACCGCAATAAGTTTGTGCAGCAAAAAATTCTTCACCGCTGTCATTTGTTAAACATTCGGTCTGCGGAAAAGCCACGCCTTCCTCCACAACGTCATTCCATATTTTTATCATTTGCGGCAAATCATCAGCACGGTATTTTCTTATAATTATATCCGGCACAGCAATCATCTCCATACGGTATTATACGTTATTTACCGTTTGTTTTCAATATAAAAAATAAATTCGCCCTATTTCGCTTGACCGTGTAACTCAGGTGTGTTAAAATAAATGTACTTTAATAAAAGGGGGAATTTCGGTGGAAACGAAAACAATTGCCACAAATAAAAAAGCGTTTCACGAATATTTTGTTAACGAAAGTATCGAAGCCGGAATATCTCTTTCCGGTACGGAAATTAAATCCGTAAGGCAGGGCGGCGTTAATTTAAAGGACGCTTGGTGCAGTGTGGACGACGGCGAAATGATAATAAAGCAAATGCACATAAGTCCGTACGACCACGGCAACATATTTAATAAACCGCCCATGCGGCCGAGAAAACTGCTTTTGCATAAAAAGGAAATTATGCGTTTGCTGGGACTTTCCCAACAACAAGGTGTAGCGCTTATACCGCTGTCGGTTTATTTTAAAGGCTCGCTTGTAAAGGTGCAGCTTGGCGTTTGTAAGGGTAAAAAACTATACGATAAACGCGCCGATGCAGCAAAGCGCGACGCCGCACGGGATATTCAACGTGCATTGAAGGAGCAGAACAGATAATTTTTAATTATACGGGGGCGTAAAGGTTTCGACAGGGATTTTGAAGCAGATTAAGCGAGTAGCGGTGTGGGACCGCTTTAATACCCACAAACTTAAAATTAACTGACAACAATAAAGTTGCATTAGCTGCCTAATTCGGCAGCTCGTCCGAGAAAGCATTACCGCGGGCTTTTAAGGGCGTTGATTAAGCGGTGAACGTGAACGCATATGTCGCCTTACATTGCGTCATGACTTAAAGGCTACCGGACATTATTCCTTGACAGTTTGGAATAACGTTCGGGAATTTTAAAAACTGTCTGCACTCGGAGAAAGATTTGTGAATGAGTTTTTGGACGCGGGTTCGATTCCCGCCGCCTCCACCAAATCCCCAAAGGCGCAAGCCTTTGGGGATTTACTTATTTTCCTTTATACTTAGTATTTGGAAAGTAATAAGCAGCAGTAAATATTGAAAAAAGTATTTTGCAAGGATTTGCCTTGCTTTTTTTCTTTTTAAAAGCGGGGACAAGGGCAAATAAATATGCATAATGCAAAAATATGCAAGTATATGCATAAAACTATGCAATGGCAATAGTGAAAATGCATAAAAATTCGCTTAAAACGGCATAATATTGCATATATTGTACAAAGTTGCAAAAAACACTTGCAAAACACTTGCATTTTTATGAAAGACGTGGTATAGTATCAACATCAACAAAAAACAACAAAGTTTTGGAGGAGAAAGAAATGAAAAAATTATTAGCACTTGCCCTTGCCGCTTTCATGGCAATAACCTGTTTTGCAGGTTGCGGAAAAAACAACACAGATACAAACAGCAGTTCGGATAACACATCAAAGCCGAAACTCGTTATGGGAACAAACGCTTCCTTCCCGCCTTATGAGTTTGTAGACGACAACAACAAAATCGTGGGCATCGATGCTGAAATTGCAGAACTTTTGGCCGAAAAGCTCGGTATGGAACTTCAAATTACAGATATGAAGTTCGAATCTCTCATTTCGGCAGTTCAGGGCGGCAGCATTGATATGGCAATGGCAGGTATGACTGTTACGGAAGAACGTCTTTTATCGGTTGATTTTACAGACAGTTATGCAAAAGGCGTACAGGTTATAATTGTTAAAGAAGGATCAGACATTAAGTCACCTGATGACCTTGCAGGCAAGAAGATCGGTGTACAAAGCGGAACTACAGGCGACGCTTATTGCTCCGAAGATTTCGGTCAGGAATATGTAAAACAGTTTGATGACGGTTCTGCGGCAGTAGCTGCATTGGCTAACGGTCAGGTAGACTGCGTTGTTATTGATAACGAGCCTGCTAAAAACTACGTTAAAGCTAACGCAGGTCTTAAGATCCTCGATACAAGCTATGCCGATGAAGATTATGCCATAGCTGTTAAAAAAGGCAACAGCGATTTGCTTGAAAAACTTAACAAAGCAATGGCTGAGCTTAAGGCTGAAGGCAAAATTGATGCGATTGTAAACAAGTACATTACCACTAAATAAGTGTTTTAAGTTAAGACGGATAGGGGACGGCGTATGCTGCCCCCTTAAGTCCGCTTTTAAGGGAGGTAAAAAATGACTATACTGAATTTTGCCGATTGGCTGCAAACGGCGCCCGGATGGATTTCCGGACTGCCGGAATGGCTGCAAAATCTTCTCTTCCAGTTATATCAGACTTTTGTATATCAAAACAGGTGGAAATTCTTTACAAGCGGCCTTAAAATTACGTTTATCATAACCGTAGGCGCACTTGCAATGGGTATTGTTCTGGGACTTATTGTGGGTGTTATACGTACCGCTTATGATACAAAGGACAGCGGTAAAAAATCCCCTGTATTAAGCATTTTAAACGCAATTTGTAAACTGTACTTAACCGTTATACGCGGTACGCCTATGATGGTACAGCTGCTTATTATGGGATTTGTTATAATGGTACCAAAAACCGATTCGGGTACGATTATGTGCGGTATAATAACGCTTGGTATAAATTCCGGTGCATATGTTGCGGAAATAGCGCGTTCGGGTATAATGTCCATCAGCAAAGGCCAAATGGAAGCCGGCAGAAGCCTTGGTTTCAACTACATACAGACTATGTGGTATATAGTAATTCCGCAGGCATTAAAAAACATACTGCCCGCACTCGGAAACGAAATGATAACCTTGCTTAAGGATACGTCGCTTGTTTCCGTAATTGCTTTGCGTGACGTTACAAAGCAGGCGCAGAATATAGTAAGTAAAACATATCAGGCATTTGTGCCTTATATAAGCCTTGCAGTTATTTATCTTGTAATTGTAATAATTCTTACCAAACTTTTAAATGTGCTGGAAAGGAGATTGAGGAAGAGTGACCGCTGATAACGAAAAAATACTTATTAAAGTAGAAGATTTAAAAAAGTCCTTTGGAAAAGTAGATGTACTTAAAGGAATTAACACAGATATTAAAAGGGGCGAAGTTGTTGTAGTTATCGGTCCTTCCGGATCGGGAAAATCCACATTTTTGCGTTGCCTTAATCTGCTTGAAGAACCCACAGGCGGCAAAATATTTTTTGAAGGTGTGGATATTACCGATAAAAGTACCGATATAAATAAGCATAGGCGCAAAATGGGTATGGTTTTCCAGCAATTTAACCTTTTTCCGCATATGACTATACTTAAAAATATGACCTTGGCACCGATAAAACTGCTTGGAATTTCCAAAGAGGATGCCGAGAAAAAGGCGCTTGAACTTTTAAGCCGTGTAGGACTTGAGGACAGAGCACAGTCTTATCCGTCACAGCTTTCCGGCGGACAAAAACAGCGTGTCGCGATAGTACGCGCCCTTGCCATGAATCCTGATGTAATGTTGTTTGACGAGCCTACAAGCGCACTTGATCCGGAAATGGTAGGCGAAGTACTCGATGTTATGAAGGAGCTCGCAAACGAAGGTATGACAATGGTTGTAGTTACGCACGAAATGGGATTTGCCAGGGAAGTTGCAAGCAGGGTAGTGTTTATTGACGAGGGTGTTATTATGGAAGAAAATTCGCCTAAAGAATTTTTTGCCAACCCGAAATCCCCGCGTCTTAAGGACTTTTTGTCAAAGGTACTGTAGAAAAAATCGAATATTTATAAAAAACTGTTGTGTTAGGACTGTATTTATGTTAAAATATAACATATGTATTAAGGCTAATGGAAGTTTTGCTTTAGGGGCATAACACATCAGTTAAAGCTGATTAAAATCCGACTTAATATTAAGTCGGATTTTTGTCTGTTTACAGGGGGTTAAAAAGTGGAAAACAAATTAACAAAAAAATACGGCCTTTTTACCGCTATTTGTATGGTAGTGGGCATAGTTATAGGAAGCGGCGTATTTTTTAAAGCACAGGACATACTTAATTACACCGGCGGCAATATGCCGCTTGGCATTATTGCATGGATTGTCGGCGGCGCTATAATGATAATATGCGCTCTGGCATTTTCCGTACTTGCAACCCGTTTTGAAAAAGTAAACGGTTTGGTGGATTATGCGGAAGCCACTGTAGGCGAACGATATGCTTACAACGTAGGCTGGTTTATGTCTACAATTTACTATCCGGCTATGACATCCGTTTTGTGTTGGGTTTCGGCAAGGTACACACTTGTGCTTTTCGGCTCAAGCGATATTACGGGCGGTACTTGTATGACGCTTGCCTGTCTGTATCTTTGTTTATCCTATGCGTTAAACGCGTTTTCACCCAAACTGGCGGGTAAATTTCAGGTGTCAACAACTGTTATAAAACTTGTACCGCTTTGCCTTATGATGATTGTCGGCATTATCGTCGGCATTGTAAACGGCAATACACCCAGCGCATTTGATACATGGCACATAGTAACCGGCGGCGGAAAATGGTCAACATTATTTGCGGCTGTAGTTGCAACTTCCTTTGCTTATGAGGGTTGGATAATCGCAACCACAATAAATTCGGAAATCAAGAACTCAAAGCGCAACCTGCCTATAGCTTTGTTTGTAGGCGCGCTTATAATTGTTGGCGTTTATGTGTTCTATTACATAGGTCTTACAGGCGGAGCAGATGTTCCGACATTGATGAAAGACGGCGCCACAACGGCTTTTGTAAATATATTCGGTAAAATCGGCGGTAACATACTTAATGCATTTATAGTAATTTCCTGTCTTGGTACACTTAACGGACTTATGGTGGGATGTACAAGGGGTATTTACTCCATTGCCGCAAGAGATAGGGGACCGGCTGCAAAAATGTTTAAGCAGGTAGATCCCGTTACAAATATGCCTAACAATGCGGCGGCTTTCGGTTTGCTTATGTGCGGTGTATGGCTGTTCTATTTCTACGGTGCTAATTTAAGGGAGTCGTTGTTCGGACTTTTCAGCTTCGACTCGTCCGAGCTTCCCATAGTAACAATTTACGCGCTGTATATTCCCATATTTATTATGTTTATAGCAAAACACGGTAAGGAAAATAAGGTTAAAAATATACTGCTGCCCATACTTGCGATTATTGCGTCTGTTGCAATGGTATTTATGGCAGTATACGCACACGGTATAAACAAGTATATATCTGCATCAAAGGAAGGACAATTCAGCTTCCCCGTACTTTTCTATCTTATTATTTTTGCTGTTGTTATGGTATTCGGCAACATTTTTTATAAAAAGAAAGATAAGTAATATTTTATTAAATTTTAATGCCGCGGTCTTTTGACCGCGGCATTTTTTAAATTCCTTATCTGTCGGAATTTCTGTGGCAGTTTTCGTTCTGCTGTTCGTTTTTATTCTGTCCGTTCTGGTTGTTCTTGTTCTGTTCGTTTTGCTGCTGCTTATTTTTGTTCTGATTTTGGTTCTGGTTCTGATTCTGATTGTTATTCATTACAAGATTCACCCCTCTTTCACGGTTTATTATTTACCGCAAAGGCAGGGTTATTCATATATTAAATAATTTTTCGGCATTTTCTTTTGTAATTTTTAAAATATTTTCGGTTGTGTCACCGCGCAGTTCTGCAAGTTTTTCGGCAACAAATTTTATATAAGCCGAATTATTGATTTTACCGCGGTGCGGCTCCGGCGCCATATACGGCGCATCGGTTTCCAAAAGTATTCTGTCAAGGGGTATGCTTTTTGCAACCTCTTGTATTTTTTTTGCGTTTTTAAACGTCAGCACACCGCCTACGCCTATATACATACCCGTTTTTATAATTTCCCGTGCCATTTCCGCACTGCCCGAAAAACAATGCACAACTCCGCCGGGGTTATATCTTTTAATTATATCAAGCGTATCTGCATGCGCTTCACGGTCGTGTATTATAACGGGCAGGTTGTGCTCGTTTGCAAAAATCACCTGATTTTCAAAAAATTGCTTTTGCAATTCTTTATTATCGGTACTCCAATAATAGTCAAGGCCTATTTCGCCTATGGCGACGGTCTTTTTATCTGCCGCCAGTTCCGACATTTTTGACAAATCAAAAACCGTGTCGGCAGTTATATTTTCGGGGTGGTATCCGACAGCCGCGTAAAAAAAGTCATAAGTGTGGGCAAGGCTTATACAAACTTCAGCCGAAGCAATATCAACCGCACAGTTAATAACCCCTGCCACATCGTTTTTCGGCAGTTGTTTAATTATTTCATCCCGTATTCCGTCAAAACGTGAGTCGTCGTAATGCGCGTGTGTATCAAAAATCATAAAAATACCTCAAAAAATTCAGCCGGACGTAAGTCCGGCTATAATATAAAACTATCTGACTTTACTGCCTTCCGGTATTCCGTCCGCAAATATTACCTTAACCTCGTCATCGGCGTCTGCCGCAAGTATCATACCTTCGGATACCGTACCGCAGAGAGTTGCGGGTTTTAAATTTGCAACAACGATTACCGTGTGGTCTATAAGCGCGTCGGGGGTATACCATTTCGCAATACCCGATGCTACGGTTCTGGTTTTGCCTTCGCCGCAGTCAAGCGTTAATTTTAACAGCTTTTTTGCTTTGGGAATTGCTTCGCAGTTTACAACTTTTGCCGTGCGTAATTCGATTTTAGCAAAGTCCTCAATGCTTATTTCTGCAAGTTTTAATACATTTTCGCCTGCTTTTCCGTCATTTTCCGCATTTGCCTCTTTAGATTTTTGTTCTGCAATTTCGGCTAAAGCTTTTTCGGTATCAATTCTTGCAAAAATTATCTCCGGCTTGTCTACGGTATAGGCAGTTTGCTCAAACAGGCGTATTTCGGTGCTTTGCGCGTGTATCTGCTTCAATATTTTTTCCGCACCGTCCGGTATAAAGGGAGTCAGCAAAAGTGCAAGCAGACGTATACATTCAAGCAGATTATATAATACGCATTGCAGTCTGTCCGCCTGTTGCTCGTCTTTTGCAAGCACCCACGGCGCAGTTTCGTCAATATATTTGTTGCATCGCTTTGCAAAACACATAATAAGTTCTGCGGTGTCGGCATTTTTGTACTCGTCCATAAGTTCAAAATAACGGCTTACGGTATCGTTTGCAAAATCAAAAAGTTCTTTGTCGGTATCGGTTACCGCTGCCTCGTTATAGGAAACACTGCCGTTAAAATACTTATTTGTCATAGCAACGCTGCGGTTCACAAGATTGCCTAAAGTGTTTGCAAGGTCGCTGTTAAAGCGGTTTATAAATGTTTCGTAGGTAATGCTGCCGTCCTGCGCGTAAGGTATTTCGGATAAAAGATAGTATCTTACCGCGTCAATGCCGAACTGTTTTACAAGGTCATCGGCATAAATTACATTGCCTTTGGATTTACTCATTTTATCTTCGCCGAAAAGTACCCACGGGTGACCGAGTACTTGTTTCGGCAGCGGCTCGCCGAGAGCCATAAGGATAATCGGCCAATAAACCGTGTGGAAACGTACAATATCTTTTCCTATAACATGCAAGTCCGCCGGCCAATATTTATTATAAAGGTCGCCGCTCTCGTCCGGCAAATATCCAAGCGCCGTAATGTAGTTTGAAAGGGCGTCTATCCATACATATATTACATGGTCCGGATCGAAATCTATCGGGATGCCCCATTTAAAAGATGAACGGGAAACGCAAAGATCGGAAAGCCCCGGCTTTAAAAAGTTATTTATCATTTCATTTTTGCGTGATTCGGGCTTAATAAAATCGGGATTGTCTTCGTAATACTTAAGCAGTCTGTCCTGATATTTGCCGAGTTTTAAAAAGTATGCCTCTTCCTTTGAATCAATTACTTCTCTGCCGCAATCGGGGCATTTACCGTCTATAAGCTGCGAAGAAGTGAAAAAAGATTCGCAGGGAACGCAATATTTACCCTCATAATAGCCTTTGTAAATATCGCCTTGGTCGTATAATTTTTTAAATATTTTTTTAACCGCTGCAACGTGGTCTTCGTCGGTAGTGCGTATAAAACGGTCGTAAGTTGTGTTAAGGCAGTCCCAAACCTGTTTAATTTGTGCCGATATTTCATCAACATACGCTTTAGGTGTAATGCCGCGCGCAGTCGCATATTCTTCAATTTTCTGTCCGTGCTCGTCAGAGCCGGTAAGAAAATAAACGTCATATCCGTTCATTCTCTTATATCTCGCTATCATATCCGCAAGCACAATGTCATAAGAATTGCCGATGTGCGGTTTGCGTGAAGTATACGCAATAGCAGTGGTTATATAAAATTTTTCTTTTCCGTTTTCAGCCATTTTAATCCTCCGTCAACCGTTTGTTTCTTTTTTTGTTTTAAATATTCTGTACATTATCTGTTCTTCGGCTCCCACTCCGCTTAAAATAAGGCAATAAAGCAGGAACGTTTGCATCCATATCATTGTCATATCCGTTATGGAATGAATAAGAACTGCCGCCGTAACGGACAGAATTAAATAAGTTATGCCGCTTTTACGCAAAAAGTTTTTGCATAAAACAACTTTTTGAAATATTATAAACATCATTGCAAAAAGCATAACCGAGCCTATTATACCGAAACTGAGTAAAAATTCAAACACAATGTTGTGCGCGTGTTTTGCAATGTATGCACCGGGTGTGGCAAGACTTATTTGATAATATGTGAAAAAGCCCCTGCCAAACCAAATATTTTCCTTAATTGATTTTATTGATAAATCCCATATTATCACACGGCTGTTAAACGAGCTGTCTATATGTGCCGTCCGCGGAAAAATTTCGGGCATTGTGTAAAGAAGTACAGCGGCAAACGCCGTTAGTATAAACAAAATACCGAGCAACTGATGCCTGCGTGCAAGCAACAGCAAAATTGAAAGTCCTATAAAAACTTCTATCCACGCAAACATACTCTCCGTAAAGAAAATTACTACCGCCGCAAGCAGCGCAATGGCGTAATAATACTTTTTGTTTTCCTTTATAACAATTACTTTATATGCGCATATTATAATTACGCTTGCCATAATTGCGCCTAAAAAATTAGGATGTCCGTAAAATGTAAAATTCGGTATTTTAAATATATCACCGCAGCAGCGGTACCATATATCCGAAAAATGCATGAGCTTTTCGATAAAGCATACCAAAACCGCAAACAGGGAAGAAACACAGCAAATATTAAGCGCGCGTTCGTAAATTTCACGCGTCATAACAGCGCGCAAATAAAGGCCTAATGTAAGTATAAAGTAAAACAGCACGGACGCCGCAAGTCCAAGGTAGTTTTTGTAAACAATCGCCGTTACGGCAGTAAACACCGCAAATAACGGTACCAAAAAAGCACCGGTTGTGTGGTAAACGGCTTTCCTTGCCTTAGAATTAAAAAGTACGTAAAAACCCGTTACGGCAATTGCAAGAATTGTTATATAATACGGCAAAAACACGCTCATGGCTAAAATGTAAGCAATATTCTCTCCGTTTGACAGATCCGTACGCCTTTTAAGAAATTCTTTCATAAAAGCACTCCATTTTTATTTGTTAAATAGGGAAATTATATAGGAGATTACAAGAGAAATAACCGGATAAATGAATATTATTCCCGAATCAAGCGGGGTAATTCCGTTGATAAAAGAACTGTAGACATATACCACCGACATTATTACGGCAGCTATAATGTGGAAAACCGATAAACTTGTAACCGTACGTTTAATTTTTGCCGCGCGGTTGAATATTTTAAATATGTTGGCATTTGCCGGTCGGAATGCGGCACCGGCAGAAACACCGGCTTCGGGACTTGCGGCATTTTTGTACAACTGACTGCCCGAATTTCCCATAACATAAGCGGAGCCTTCGTAAAGGCCGAAATAATCACAAATCATCTCACCCGTTAAATTGGGATCGCACGAATCCACAAGTACAACCACACCGCCGGAAGTAAGCTTTTGCAATTCTTCGGTTATGCGTTCTTCCGCGTTGTACTGAACTATAAGCAGAGCACACGGTTTATCATTGCTGGCAATGTAAACAGGGAAGTAGCCGTTACGCAGTATTTTTTTATCAACTTCTATAGGCGGTACCGAAATGCCGTGCGCTTCAAGCAAAGTACGGTTTCCGATGAACACATGACGGTTATCAACCCAACCGCTTATGCCCATTCTGTCCTCATACTTAATGCTGTCTGCAATGGGTATGTCCTTATAACCTGTTTTAGCAATGTCCTCAAGTATATAAAATACCGGACTGTCAATTTGCTTTGCCACGGCAGCGGCATCTAAAATTGTGCGGTCTATATTGTTTTTGTCAAGCGCCTGCATACTGTAAAGCGTTACCGTGCCCCGCGGGAAAAGGTCTAAAGAACTTACCGCAACGGCATTCGCACGCTCAATATCGCGCGCAGCATTGCTTCCCGCAATCATTGCGCCTGTTTTGTTAAGTTTGGAATTTGCCCGTTTAAGCGGAAGTATATCGGTAAATAAAAGCGTAGGGGAAAACGCAAATCCCAATAAAACATTAAGTACCAAAACGGCGGAAGTAAAGGAATGATTATAAATACCGAATACTGCTGCCGCACAAAACGATATTATTACCGACACTGCAATAAACGTGCCGAGCGCACCGTTCATATCGGCGTCGATATAAGTGTGCTTTAAAAACTCCTGTATGTTTTCGGATTTTACACCGAGTCCGACCAACGCGTCGCCTTCAACATTATTTTTTGCCATTGCAAAAGTGATCTGTCGGTCGTCAATAAATTTTATGGCGTATTTTTCTTTCTTAGTAGCTATTATACGGAAGTTGCCGAGTATATATGAATTGCGCATACACACGGCAAGACATTTTATTAAATAAGTAACGGAAGTAAACAGCAAAAGATTGTACGGGTTAAGCGATTTGATAAGCGCGTATACCGTATAAAAAATTGCCGCAAAGGAAGTTATGGCAACCGTTGATTCCGGTAATTTTTGCGGTTTTGATAATGATTTAAGCGCGGTAAACACATCGTAATTTACAAGGCAGATTACAAAGAAAATTGCCGCCGAAATTAAAGAAAAGAATGATTGGTTTGTGTAAAGCGCATCATGTATAAAAGGTATTTTCGCACTTGCCATAATACCGGTAAGAATTAAGGTAAGTATAAGGCGTATACCGGCGCTTCTGGAATTGTGCAGCAACTGTGTACCTACACGCTTTGCGTCGCTGTATCCCAAATAATCGTTTTCCACCCGAAATTCTGCCGATGGTTCTTCGGTTAAAATATCGGTAAAAATGCGCTTGTCGGGATTTTTGTCGTCCTCAAACAGCTCGTCCTTTAAATCAATAATTTTAGTGCCGCTGCTTATGTCCTCGTAACTGCTTTTTGCGTCTATGGGAGAAAAACCGGCGGTTTTTCCGTCGTCCGAATTATCAATGTCGGAAATTGTGGGCAAAACCGTTGTTTTTTGCATATCAATTTCTTCGGTTTTCTGTTTGGGGGAAGCATCGGCTGCTATCGGCTTTGCTGCGTCGGCGCTTACGGTCGGATTTTGCTTGTGCGATAAATCGTCAAACGTAACCGAACCCATAAGATTTAACTTATCCAACAATTCTGCCGCTTTACTGCCGGAAGAATTTATAATTTCATCAATGCTTTGCAATGTATAAGCCGGTTTTTCGGCAGATGCTTTTCCGCCGTTATCGGTAATGTAAGGCATACATTTTTCCAATAATGTTTCGCTGTCGTCGTGCTTTTTTTCTGTTATGGGATTATCCGGCTTTGCGGTATTCGGCACCGTAATGTCCGCAGGATTGCTTTTCGGCGCTTTTTTTTCGTTAGCGGTTTTAATCGCTTTTTCTTTAAGTGCCTGCAATGGAGATACGGCAGGCTCAGCGCCCGACATTTCAATGTTTTGGGTGTTTGTTTTTGTACCGTACAAAACTTCCTGCGGAGTCAATGCGTGCGGTGCAAAATGCTCGTCCTTTTTAAAAAACGATACGGCTTTTTCAGCCTTTTCTATATCAGCGTTTAAGGAATCATCAAAATTTTTTGAATGTCTTGATTTTGCAAACAATTCCTTTTCCTCCTAATTGATTTTATTTTGTGCGGGAGCGTACAACTTCGTACATCAAAACGCCTGCCGCTACGGACGCGTTAAGGGAATTGATTTTACCGCACATCGGCAAACTGATTATTCCGTCGCATTTTTCCGCGACAAGCCTGCCTATGCCTTTTCCTTCATTGCCTATAACTAAGGCTACCGGTATATTGTAATCGGTTTTTGTGTAGTCACTGCCGTCCATATCGGCACCGAAAACCCAAATACCGTTCTTCTTTAAGTTTTCTATTTCATTGGATATGTTTGTTACGCGTGCAACGCGCATATATTCAAGCGCACCGCTTGCACTTTTCGCAACCGTTGCATTTAATGAAGCCGAGCGTCGCTTCGGTATTATTATTCCGTGTACGCCGCAGGCTTCGGCCGTACGGATTATTGCGCCTAAATTATGCGGATCCTCAATTTCATCGCAAATAATAATAAACGGATCCTCATTTTTTTCTTTTGCGTAATTTAAAATGTCGGCGGTAGTACAATATTCCTGCGTTGCAAACATAACCGCAACGCCTTGGTGATTTGCACCGCCGCAAAGATAATCGAGTTTTTGACTTGAAACTTCCTTAATAAGTATGCCTTTGGCAGAGCATTTTGCTATAATTGCGGTAACACTGCCGCCCGTAACGCCGTGCGCCACAAGCAAACGGTCAATTTCTCTGCCCGAGCGGACGGCTTCCATAACGGAATTGCGTCCGCATATTATGTTAGAAACAAGAGTGCTGTCTTCCACAGCAAAACCTCCCTGTATAATTACTTTTATTATACAGTATAACACATTTTTGTCGAAAATAGAAGTGCTATTTTATTAAATAAAGTATATTGTGAATATTTTTGCAAAATATAGTAAAGCATACGGAAAATGCGAACGGGAGGAATTATAATGATAAATGTAATAAGCAAAGTATCTGCAATTCAGGCAATGGATTCAAGAGGCAATCCTACTGTTATGGCAATAGCAGAACTTTCCGGCGGCGAAACAGGCGTTGCCCTTGCACCGTCGGGTGCGTCGACAGGCGTGCATGAGGCACATGAAAAACGTGACGGCGACGATTCAAAATACCACGGTAAAGGTGTGTCTGCGGCGGTGGAAAATGTTAACACGGTTATATCCGACGCGCTTAAAGGAACGCTGTGTTACGAACAGCAGAAAATTGACAAAATAATGATTGACGCCGACGGTACTGAGAATAAAAGCAACCTCGGTGCAAATGCAATTCTGGCTGTGTCCCTTGCCTGTGCAAAGGCTGCGGCAAGTGCTTATTCAATGCCGCTGTACAGATATTTGGGCGGCATAAACGCCGAACTGCTGCCGCGCCCGATGATGAATATTTTAAACGGCGGCGCGCACGCCGCAAACAATATAGATATACAGGAATTTATGATAATGCCTGTATCGGCAGAAAGTTTTTCCGAAGGACTGCGCCAGTGCAGCGAAGTTTATCATACACTCGGTAAGCTGCTTAAAAAATACAATATGACGGGTGTCGGCGACGAGGGCGGTTTTGCACCCGATATAGAAAACGACACCGTTGCGCTTGATATGATTTGCGAGGCTATAGAAAAAAGCGGATACGGATTTAACGATTTCCGCATAGCGCTGGATGTAGCGTCAAGCGAATGGTACACAGGCGACGGAATTTATCGTATGCCCAAGCGCAATATAAATATGACCGGCGATGAGCTTATAGATATGTACGAAAATCTAATTTCAAAATATCCCATTATTTCCATTGAGGACGGCGTTGCCGAGGATGATTTTGAAAACTGGAATAAACTGACTTCAAGACTCGGCAGCCGTATACAGCTTGTGGGCGATGACCTTTTTGTTACAAACAGACAGCGTCTTGCCCTCGGAATACAGGAGGGTATGGCAAACGCAATACTTGTAAAGCCGAATCAGATAGGTACATTGAGCGAAACACTTGATGTTATAAGGCTGGCGCAAAAAAATGACTATGCGACAATAATTTCACACCGTTCGGGTGAGACCGAGGACACAACCATAGCCGATATTGCGGTTGCCGTAAATGCGGGACAGATTAAAACCGGTGCGCCGTGCAGAAGCGACAGAGTTGCAAAATATAACAGATTGCTTATGATTGAAAGAGAAATGCAGATGTAAAAAATTTCCGAACAGGCGGCAAGGTTCGTCTGTTCGGAATTCTTTTTAAAATTATTTCTCGGCGGCGTCTTCAAGCACAGATGTGCAATGCGGACAGCGTGTTGCCGTTATGTCAATTTCACTTTTGCAAAAAGGACAAATTTTTGTTGTAGGTACTGTCACCGCTTCGGTTTCGCCCTTTTTAAATTTGTCGCCCAAATGCTCACTTATACTTTCAATTTTATTTACGGCTTTAACCATTAAGAAAATTATAAATGCCATAATAATAAAGTTAATTACCGATGTAATAAAAGCGCCGTAGTTAAGCGTGTTTGTAATAACCGTGCCGTCTTCAAGTACTTTTTTGCCCAGCGTTATCTTAAGGTCGGAAAAATCAACACTGCCGAAAATGCCGAGAATAGGGGATATAATATTATCGGTAAGGCTTGTAACAATATCCTTAAAAGCGGCACCGATAATAACGCCGACCGCTAAATCCATTACGTTGCCTTTGGTTATAAACGTGCGAAATTCCCTTAAAAACTTTTTCATTTAAATCACCTTTTATCTGTAAAAATCCTCGGCACTCTGCCGGTAATACCGCATATTATTTCATAATTTACGGTTTGCGCCTTTTCGGCGACTTCCTCTACGGGTAACCCTTTGCCGAAAAGTATAACCTCATCTCCGGATTTTACATTTTCAATATCGCTTACATCCACCATCATTTGATCCATACATACTTTGCCGAGTATCTTTGCACGTTTTGAGTGTATAAGCACTTCACCCGTGTTTGAAAGCAAGCGCGGGTATCCGTCCGCATATCCTGCCGTTACCGTTGCGATTTTTAGATCCCTGTCGGCAGTAAATGTCCTGCCGTAACTGACCGTTTCGCCGGCGGATATTGTTTTAACCATGGAAACTACGGATTTTAAGGTCATAACAGGCTCAAAACTGTACGGCAAATCAATTTCCGTACTGGGTGTAAGTCCGTAAAGTATAATGCCCGGACGTATATAATCACTGCGGAAATCCGTATCCAAAATGCTTGCCGCGGAATTGCTGCAGTGATGCACGGGTATTTTAACGCCTTTATTTTCAATCTCATTTGCGGCACGCACAAATCTGTCGTATTGGCTGCGTGTAAACTGCCCATCGTCGGCGTTATTGCTGTCTGCAACGGCAAAATGGGTAAATATGCCTTCAAATTCAAGATTTTCAAGGCGTACCGCCTCAAGTATTTCATTTATGCCGTTTAAATTTTCATCTCGGCAGTCAAATCCCAAACGCGCCATTCCCGTATCAAGTTTTATATGTACTTTAACCGTAACGTTTGCGTTTTTTGCCGCAGACGATAACTGCTTTGCATATTCAAGGGAAAAAAGAGTCTGCAAAATCTTGTTTTCCGCAAGTTGAGCAGCGCAGTTAGGCGGGGTATAACCGAGTATTAAAACGGGACTTTTAATACCGTATTCCCGCAGCAGAAGTGCTTCGTCAAGATTTGAAACCGCAAACGCGTCGGCACCGTTCTTTTCAAGCAGAGTTGCAACTTCTTTTGCATGGTGACCGTAAGCGTCGGCTTTAACCACCGCCATAATTTTGCTTTTGCCGGCATGTTCTTTAATAATTTCAAAATTATGTTTTAGGGCGGCAATGTCAATTTCAGCCCAGGTTCTGCGTAAAAAATCCATTTAAAACCTTCCTTAAAGCAGCATACACGCCGACAAACTTAAATCGAGCGTGCATGCGTAATAATATTTGTTACTGTAAAATTTATAATTGTGCAAACGGTTAGGATTAACGAGTCCTGTCACACTAAATTGATATTTCGTTTGCCATATTGTATGCGGCAAAATCAAACGGTTTAACCATTGCAAGTGCTTCGTAAATATCGTAATTTACAATCTTGTTTTCACGGTAGGCTATAACACGGTTTCCTATGCCTTGCTTTAACAGTTTTACGGCTTCGTAACCCATTTCGCTGGCCATAACGCGATCTCTTACCGTCGGACTTCCGCCGCGCTGTACGTGGCCGAGTACGGTAGCCCTTGTTTCAATACCGGTCGTCTGTTCAATTTTTTCAGCCATATCGTAAACCTTGCCTATGCCTTCGGCTACAACAACTATAAAGTGCATTTTTCCGGTCTTTTTGGTCATTTCTATACGGTCAATAACGTCACGCTGCAAGTCAAACTTAACTTCGGGCACCAAAATCGCAGTTGCACCTACGGCTATACCTGTCTGCAGCGCAATCCATCCGGCGTGGCGTCCCATTACCTCAACTACACTGCAGCGCTCATGCGACTGTGTTGTATCACGCAGTTTATCCACCATTTCCATTGCGGTGTTCATTGCGGTATCAAAACCGATTGTATATTCGGTAGAAGAAATATCGTTATCAATAGTACCGGGCAGACCTACGCAGGGTATACCTTTAAGAGACAGATCGCGCGCACCCCTGTAAGAGCCATCGCCGCCTATAACAACAATTCCGTCAATTCCGAACTTTTTGCAGTTTTCAACCGCAAGGTTAAGTCCTTCTTCTGTTTTAAAAAGCGGACTTCTTGCAGTATAAAGCACAGTACCGCCGCGGTGAATAATATCCGAAACCGAGCGTACGTTTAAGTCAATTATATCTCCCTCAATAAGTCCGTTGTAACCGCGCATAATGCCTTTTACATTAAGTCCCATTGCAACAGCGCTTCTTACAACCGAGCGTACCGCCGCGTTCATACCCGGCGCGTCGCCGCCGCTGGTTAAAACACCTATTGTTTTAATTTCCATATATCTCACTCCAAAATAAAAATGTTAAATAAAGATCATTTAAACACACTGCAGATATTATAAAACAAAATTTAAAATTATTCAACAGTTTTTACGTTATTATGTCCCACAATTTTTGAAATTTGCAAAAGGACGTCCTTATTTGGCGCTATCTTTAAGTTATTCGGCGCCGCAAAACGCTTTTTTGTATCTGCACAGTAAAGTATAACGGGGCTGTTGCCGGGATTGTTTGCAAATATATTTTTTAAAACGCCCACACAAGCGCTTTTAATTGACGGGATACGAATGTAAACCGCAGGATTTTTAATTCCTGTTTGTTCGGTGTTGTCCGCAACTGCTTTCGCCTGATGATTTAACTCTGTCTGTTTTGCGGAAACGGGGACGGGTAAAATTCTGTCGCATACGATTTCAGTCGGTCGGTCCTCACGTTCGGATACTTTTCCGCCTATCAATACAACCGAATTTTCCGTAATTGCGTTCCTGTTTGCAGCGTACACAGCGTCAAACACCGTAATACCGATACTTCCCGTCATATCCTCGGCATCGGCATAGCATATGATTTTATTGCTTTTAAGCGTTTTTGTTTTAATTCCGCTAAGCACTGCTATAAGGCTTACACGCTGTCCGTCACGGTACTTGCCTGCGTTTATCTGTGCACATAAGGCAACCCGACTTTGTTTAATGTAATTTTCGTACTCTTTAAGCGGATGTCCGGAAAAATACATACCCGTAGCTTCTTTTTCGGATTTTAAAAGCTCGCTGTACGGCATTTCGGGAACATCTGGCAATTTCACTTCCGCGGCATTTTCTTCGTTTCCGAATAAATTCATCTGTCCGCCCGAAGTATAGCGTGCTTCGTCATTTACCGCCGCAATAACTGCGTCAATTCCGAATATCATACTGCGGCGATTATTCCCGAGCGAATCCATAGCGCCGCTTTTAATAAGTGCTTCAAGCGCTCGACGGTTAAGATCCCTGCACATAACACGTCGGCAAAAGTCGTACATATTTTTAAATGCTCCGCCGTTTGTCCTTTGCCGTACAATATTATCTATAAGCGACGTGCCTATATTTTTTACAGCCGACAGTCCAAAGCGGATTTTGCCGTTTTTACCGCTGAAATCCGCAAAACTGTACTGAACATTCGGCGGTAAAATTTTTACGCCCAGCCGCTTACACTCTCCCGAATATTGCGCCGCTTTTGCGTTGCTTTCCGCCGAACACGAAAAAAGCGCCGCAAGGTATTCGGCGGGGTAACGGCACTTAAGGTAAGCCGTACGGTATGAAATTATACCGTATGCCGCCGCATGCGCTTTGTTAAACGCATAAGATGCAAAGGACGACATATCGTCAAATATTTTGTTTGCAATATTTTCGGGCACACCTCGGTTTACCGCGCCTTCGCATATGGTATTGCCGTTTTCATCCTTTTCGCCGTAAACAAATGCGTGACGTTCTTTTTGCATTACGTCGTGCTTTTTTTTGGAAACCGCACGCCTTACAATATCCGCCCTGCCAAGCGAGTAACCGGCAAGACTTCGGCATATCTGCATTACCTGTTCCTGATATACAATGCACCCGTAGGTTACTTTAAGAATAGGCTCAAGAAGTGGGTGAGCATATTTAACATCCTGCGGATTATGCCTGTTGTGGATATATGTGGGAATCGAGTCCATAGGTCCCGGTCGGTAAAGGGAAAGAATTGCTATTAAATCTTCAATATTTTCAGGCACAAACTGGCGCAGTACATTTTTCATACCTTCGCTTTCAAATTGAAAAACGCCGTCGGTATAACCCTGCGCCATCATATCAAGCGTCGCTTTGTCGTCAAGCGGGATTTTTTCAATGTCAAAATCGGGATACTCCTGCCTTACGGCCTTTTGCGCGCGGTCTATAACGGTTATGTTCCTAAGTCCCAAAAAGTCCATTTTTAAAAGCCCTAATTCGTCAAGTGCCGTCATTGTATATTGTGTTACAACGGCGTCGTCATTTTTGGAAAGGGGAACATATTCGCTTAAATCCCTGTCTGATATTACAACGCCTGCCGCATGTGTGGAGGCGTTTCTCGGCATACCTTCAAGCCGCATTGCCATATCTATAACCGATTTAACCGAATCGTCGGTTTCATACATATTTTTAAGTTCGGCGGATTTTTCAAGCGCCGACTTTATGGTGATTTTAAGTTCCTGCGGAATCAGCTTTGCGACCTTGTCGCATATATTGTACGGCACATCCATTACACGCCCTACATCGCGCACTGCCGCCCTTGCCGCCATTGTACCGAAAGTAACTATTTGCGCCACACGGTCACTGCCGTATTTTTCAACAACGTAATCTATAACCTTTTGCCTGTTTACATAGCAAAAGTCAATATCAAAATCCGGCATTGACACACGTTCCGGATTTAAAAATCTTTCAAAAAGCAGGTCGTATTTAAGCGGATCTATTCCGGTAATGCCTATGCAGTAAGCCGCAATGCTTGCGGCACCGCTGCCTCGCCCCGGACCTACGGGAATGCCGTGCTGTTTTGCGTAATTTACAAAATCGGCGACTATAAGGTAGTAGTCGACATATCCCATTTTGTTTATTACATCAAGTTCGTAATCAAGCCGTTGCGTCGCCGCTTTCGGCGGATTTTCGGTATAGTTTTTATAAAGTCCCTTATAGCAAAGGTCCTTAAAATATTCAAAATGGTCACGGTCGCCTATATCAAAATACGGCAGTTTGATTTTGCCGAATTCAAAATCAAAATTACACATATCGGCGATTTTTTGTGTGTTTTCAATTGCTTGCACGGCAGTGGGGAAAAGGGCAGCCATTTCGCTTTCGCTTTTTAAATAAAACTCATTGGTTTTAAATTCAAGCGCGTTTTCGTCGTTTAACTTTTTACCTGTCTGTATGCACAAAAGCACCTTGTGTGCGGTATGGTCTTCCTTTTTTATATAATGCACATCGTTTGTCGCGACAAGCGGAATACCTGTATTTTTCGATATTTTAATTAATCCCGCGTTTACCTGTTTCTGCTCGTAAATACCGTGGTCCTGCAATTCAAGGTAGTAGTTTCCGTCCCCGAATACTTTGTTAAACCAAAGTGCGGAACTTTGCGCGGCATCCATATCTCCTTTTAAAATAAGCCGCGGTATTTCACCGGCAAGGCAGGCGGAAAGGCAAACAAGTCCTTCGCTGTGCTGCTGCAGCAGTTGTTTGTCTATGCGCGGTTTTGAATAAAATCCCTGTGTAAAACCTAATGACACCATTTTTATAAGGTTTTTATATCCGGTAAGATTTTTGCATAAAAGTACAAGGTGGGTGTACTCGCTGTCATAAAATTTTTCCTTATCCGTCATCGAACGTGCTGCGACATATACCTCGCAGCCTATAATTGGCTTTATGCCTGCTTGTTTTGCTTTTTTATAAAACTCCACTGCGCCGTACATTACGCCGTGGTCGGTCAAGGCAACGGCGTTTTGACCTAATTCTTTTGCGGCGCATATAAGTCCTTCTATACGGCAGCAGCCGTCAAGCAGACTGTATTCGCTATGCACATGTAAATGAACGAATCCCATAAATCAAGACACCGTCCTTTCGGTTTTACTATTATCATATTTTAATTTTGAATTTTCTCGGCTATTTCGGCAAGCGCAGACAATTGCCTGTTAATGCCGGATTTTGTTATATGTCCGCTGTATAATCTGCAAAGTTCGGTAAGCGAGGCTTCGGGATTTGCCATACGCAAAAGCGCCGTTTCCTGAAGCGCTGTCGGCAGTGTTTCAAACTTGCCGCTTTTAATTATCTTTTCAATGGCGCTGCGCTGTTTAAGGGATGATTCTACAACACGGGACAAATTTGCCACCTCCGCATTGGAGCGGCGGTTTGTGTTAAGGCGTAATTCGCTTATAACGCGTGATTCAATAATCTTAAGCGTGACGTTTCCGGCACCTATACCGGTTATAAAATCCTCAACCGATTCGCTTTTTTTAATGTATAAAACATCGCAGTCATTTCTGTGCGATACGTTAAATTCAAGTCCGACTTCCGACATAATATTTTCTATTATATGCGTAACGCCGCGGTTTTTAATTCTTAAATCAACCCTCAGTCCTTTTGAGAGGTCCTGCATTTGTCCGCACACATTAAATGCGCCGCGCAAAAAAGCAAAGCGGCAACATTCGTTTTGTACTATGCCTGCATCAATTATTTTTTCCGTTATGTTTTCGGAATTTGCACCGAAATGTGCAAAAATTTCTTCACAATCCGCAGCGCATATCTTCGCCGTGTATGTAGGGCGTGCACCGAAAGATTCGTGAATTTCGGGTTTTATACCGAAAACCCTGCGTGTTAAAAAACAAAAATTTTGAATTACACCGCGGCAAGAGGAAGTAATGCACGCTTTATTTATGCAAAAAGACTTGCCGAGCATAAGCATCGCGCAACACTCGGCGGTTCTGCAACACTCGGAAGTCTTTAACTGTGATAATTCGCTTTTCAGTTCTGAACAAAAAGACATATTTTACGCCTGCTTTTTTGTTATATCACGGTGAACGGTGATAGAATAATATCCTTTGCTTTTAAGATGTTTGTTTATAAGTTCCGCAAATGTTACGGAACGGTGTTTGCCGCCGGTACAGCCAAACGCAATAATAAGTTGGCTCTTGCCTTCCTTTATGTAAAGCGGAACATTAAAATCCAAAAAATCTTTAAGGCGCTCAAAGTAACCTCGGCTGTCATCGGAATCCATTACAAATGTGCGTATTTCCTCATCAAGTCCTGTTTTGGAACGCAGATTTTCAATGTAAAAGGGATTCGGCAGACAACGTACGTCAAACACCAAATCGGCTTCGGCGGGAATTCCGTATTTAAAGCCGAAGGACATACATTCAATTTCAAGTCCTTCCTTGCGGTCCTTTAAAAATAAATCGCTTAATTGTTGTTTAAGCTGTGCGGTGGATAAATAGGAAGTATCAATTACATAGTCCGCCATTTTGCGTATTTCCGATAAAAGCGCGCGTTCCTTCTGTACTGCCTGCGGTACGGTTAGGTTTTCCGCGGCACATAACGGATGCTTCCTGCGGTTTTCCTTGTAGCGGCGTACAATCACGTCGTCCGAACAATTTAAAAACAGGATTTTACAGTTTACTTTACGCTCTTTAAGCGTTCCCAAAACACTTATTATATCGTTAAAAAGTTCGCCTCCGCGTATATCCGTAACTATGGCAAGATTGTTAAAATCGTTTTCTCTGCCGGAAAAAATATCAACAAAAGCCGGAATTATCAGTGGCGGAATATTATCAACGCAGTAATATCCCATGTCCTCAAGCGCATTGGCAGCCTGGGATTTTCCCGCGCCGGACATTCCGGTAATCAATGTTAAATTCATATTATTCACGTCCGATATATATAATTTCTTCTTCCAGCATAACTCCGCTGTTTTTATAAACCTTTTCCTTAACGGCGGCAATAAGTTCCAATATCTGGTCGGTTGTGGCGCCGCCCCTGTTTATAACAAAACCGGCATGTTTGCTTGATACCTGCGCTTTTCCTATACTGAAGCCTTTCAGACCGGCGTCCTCTATAAGCGCGCCGGCAAAATGACCTACGGGGCGCTTAAAAGTGCTGCCTGCACTCGGGTATTCAAGCGGCTGTTTGTCACGGCGCCTGTTAATGTAATCATGCATTTCAAGGCGTATTTTTTCGGTATCGCCGTACTCAAGCGCAAACACCGCGCTGACAATGATACCGCCGTTATGCTTGAAAATGCTGTCCCTGTAATTAAAAGCCATATCGCTTTTTTGCACACTTATAAGCGCATCGTTTTTATCAATGTAATCCGCGCTTTTAATTATTTGTGAAATTTCGCCGCCGTAAGCGCCGGCATTCATATAAACTGCACCGCCTATACTTGCCGGTATGCCGTATGCAAATTCCGCACCGCTGAGTCCGGCATTTGCGGCTGCATTGCAAAACTCCGCAAGGCGTTTTCCGGCACCTACGGTTATTTCATTGCCTGTTATGCTTAAATCGTTTATGCCGACAGACATCACGACGCCGTCAACACCCCTGTCGGAAACAAGAATGTCGGAGCCGTTGCCTATAACGGTCAACTTTACACCGGCGCTTTTGCATATTTCGGATACCGTTTTAACTTTCTCCGCGCAGTCCGCAACCACAAAAAAGTCTGCATTGCCGCCTGTTTTAAATGTGCAGTGGCGGCTCATAGGCTCGTTTTGCAGATATTTTACCGAATTTTCTTCAAAAAGCCGTGCAAGGTCCATAAATTCTCCCAATAAAGTTTAATTATTTGTAAAGATTGCAGAGGAAAGCGGCGCCTATAATTCCCGCGTCGTTTCCGAGCTGCGCGATTTTAATCTCAGTTCTGTCGGCAAAGTTCCTTGTAAAACTGCGTTCATCCGCATATTTCCTGATGGGGATAAGCAGGTTATCACCTTCCTTGGAAATGCCTCCGCCTATGCATAAAACTTCGGGCTGGAATATATTGATCATATCTATTATGCCTTCGGATACATATTCAATATATTTGTCCACTACAGCAGCAGCCGTTTTGTCACCCTTACGCATGCCGTCAAAAGCGGTGCGGCCGTTTACGTTTTCAAGCGTGCCGGCAATTTCCCACATGGCAGTCCTTTTATCTCGTATCATGGCAAATTTTGTCTGCCTTATAAGTGCTGTTGCCGAAGCATACGCCTCCCAACATCCGCGTCTGCCGCAGGTGCATTGCTCGCCTTCGTGTACAATTACCGTGTGGCCGAGTTCTCCGCCGCCGTGATTAAATCCGGAATAAATTTTCCCGTCTATAATAATGCCTCCGCCGACACCCGTTCCGAGTGTAATGGCAATAAAATCCTTTTTGCCTTTTCCGGCACCTGCTATAAGTTCGCCGTAAGCGGCGGCATTGGCGTCGTTTTCAATATAAAAATCAAATCCGGTGCGGTCCTTTAACATTTTGCAAAGGGGAACGTTGTTAAAACCTAAATTTGCCGCAAAACCGACAACGCCGTTCTGCGGATCTATAGCGCCGGGAGAACCTATGCCTATAGCGACAATTTCACTTTTGTCTATTTTTGCGTCCTCAATTGCCATGTATACGCTTTTTGCCATATCATCCGCAATTTCGTCCGCACTTCTGCCGGTGTTTGTTTTAATTTTTCCCGTACCTACAATTTTGTAGTTCTCGTCAACTACACCCGTGGCAATATTAGTGCCGCCTAAATCAATACCTAACCAATACATTTTTTACCTCCAAAATTTATAACCTATCTATTAAAAAGCCTCAACCGGTGTGTCGGCCTTTTTACCGTCGCCCATTCCGAGCTTATTAAGCAGATCCTCCGCGGCGTTGTAACCGAGTCTTTTCTGCCTGTTGTTCATTGCGGCAACTTCAATAATAACCGCAAGGTTGCGTCCGGGTTTAACCGGTATTGTAAGTGAATCTATATCAAGTCCCAATATGTTGGTCGTTTCGCTGTCAAGTCCCATTCGGTCGTACGCCTTGTCGGGATTCCACTGTTCGAGCTTGATGACCAAATCAATTTTTTCAGTTACTTTTACGGCGCCTATACCGAAAATTCGGCTGGCGTTTATAATACCTATACCGCGCAATTCTATAAAATGGCGTATGTTGTCCGGCGCGGAGCCTACAAGTGATTTACTTGATACTTTTCTTATCTCAACCGCGTCGTCCGCTATAAGACGGTGACCGCGTTTTACAAGCTCAATAGCGGTTTCGCTTTTACCTACGCCGCTTTCGCCAAGCAACAGTATACCTTCGCCGTAAACCTCGACCAAAACGCCGTGGCGTGTTATACGCGGGGCTAACTGTAAATTTAAAAAGGCTATAAGCGCCGCTGTAAATTCCGAAGTGCCGAGGGCAGATAACAAAAGCGGAACCGAATACTTTTCGGCATACGCTGTAAGACGGTCGCTTATGTCAAGACTTCTTGTTACAACAACCGCCGCCGGATGCGACGCAAACAATTTTGAAATAATTGTGTCAAATTCATTTTCGCCAAGCGTTTCAAGATATGAGGATTCGCTTTTGCCTATTATTTGTATACGGCTGTTATCGTAAAACTCGTAATAGCCTATCATTTGCAGTCCCGGTCTGTTAACTTCGGCACTGCTTATCAGAATTTCATCCGCACTTTTGGGCAAATAAAGCGCGGTAAGATTATTCTCCTTTATTATACGTGCAAGCGATACAGTAAATTCCTGCTTCATAGCAACACCCCTAAAATTATTTCATACACCGTAATTATACATTATTATTCTGCTAAAATAAAGTTTTTTTTAATTTTTCTTGATTAAATTATATATTCAATATATAATTATAGTGTTTTTTAATGATTTGGAGCTGATTTTTATGAAATTAGGTATCGTAGGATTGCCGAACGTAGGTAAATCCACACTTTTTAATGCAATTACAAATGCCGGCGCGCAGTCCGCAAACTATCCGTTCTGCACAATAGATCCAAACGTCGGCGTTGTTTCCGTTCCCGACAGCAGACTTAACACCCTTGCAAAAATGTATACCGTAGGCGATAAAGTGCCTCCGATAGTTCCGGCAGTTATTGAATTTGTTGATATCGCAGGTCTTGTAAAGGGCGCATCAAAAGGCGAGGGGCTCGGTAACAAGTTCCTCGGTAATATCAGGGAAGTTGACGCAATAGTTCACGTTGTAAGATGTTTTGAAAACGACGATATAATCCACGTTGAAGGCTCGGTCGATCCCGCACGCGATATTGAAACCATTGACCTTGAACTCATTTTTTCCGATATGGAAATGGTTGAACGCAGAATTGCCAAAACCACCAAGGATTTAAAGGGCGATAAATCACTGCAAAGCGAACTTGACTTTTTAAAACGGCTGTATGCGGTACTGGAGGGCGGAAATTCCGCACGCAGTATGCAGCTTGATGAAGACGAACAAGCCGTTATGAACACACTTAATTTACTTACAGCAAAATCGATTATATATGCCGCAAATATGAGCGAGGAAGACTTTGCCGGAGATGTGGAAAATAACGCATATCTTAAAAAGGTAGAAGAAATTGCGGAAAAAGAGAATTCGCAGGTATTGCCGATATGCGCACAGATAGAAGCGGACATTGCCGATATGGACGAAGAAGAAAAAATGATGTTTTTGGCTGAAATGGGACTTGAACATTCCGGTCTTGACAGGCTTATACAAAAAAGTTACGCGCTGCTCGGGCTTATATCTTTCCTTACCGCAGGTGAGAAGGAAGTAAGGGCATGGACCATAAAAAACGGTCTTAAAGCGCCGGCGGCGGCAGGTAAAATACACAGTGATTTTGAGCGCGGATTTATACGCGCACAGGTCATTGCATATAAGGATTTGGAAGCGTGCGGCAGTATGGCGGCTGCACGCGCAAAGGGACTTGTACGCACCGAGGGCAAGGATTACGTTATGTGCGACGGCGATGTTGTGGAGTTCCTTTTCAATGTATAGTACTGTGGCTTTCAGGGCATTTTAAAAGTATATTAAATACTGTTTGAAAGGAAGGACGATTATGGGCGGCTATTATTACGGGTTTGATGTTTATTACTTACTGTTAGTGTTGCCGGCAATAATTATTTCGCTTTATGCGCAGATAAAGGTTAAAACGGCGTTTTCAAAATATTCAAAATGCTATGCCTCCGTAACGGGTGCGCAGGCAGCACAGATTGTGCTTACAAACGCCGGAATAACGAATGTTTCGGTAGAGCGCGTCGCGGGGAATCTTACCGACCATTACGATCCGCGCACAAATGTTATACGCCTCTCGGACAGTGTTTACGACAGTATGACGGTGTCGGCTGTGGGGGTAGCCTGCCACGAGGCGGGACACGCCGTACAGTATGCGGTAGGATATAAACCCATAAAATTACGTGCCGCAATAATACCTGTAACAAATATAGGCTCATATCTTTCATGGCCGCTTTTGTTAATAGGTTTAATTTTCAATTTTCCCCAACTTATAACTTTGGGAATATTGCTTTTCGGACTTGTCGTATTGTTCCAGCTTGTAACACTGCCTGTTGAGTTCAACGCGTCCGCACGCGCGCTTAAGGCAATTAAGGAACAAGCGATTTTTACCGATGAGGAACAGTTAAACGGCGCAAAAAGCGTGCTTTCGGCTGCCGCTATGACATACGTTGCGGCTTTGCTTGTATCGTTGGCACAACTTTTAAGACTTATACTTTTGTTCGGCAAAAGACGTGATTAGGAGTGGACTATGGCACTTTACAGGATTGCGGATTTAAACTGCAATATAAAATTCAAATACGATTTTGCTGCAGACAGGGCAAAGGATTATTATGAGGGCGAAGACATACCGAACGCCGATATTTGTATTGAGGCGACGGATGATGATTTTAACCGTTACATAGACACATTTAAAAGGGACGATTGCCTGCATCAGTTTGAGTATGTTATTGTAGGCAACAAATTCAACAGGCAGATTTTACGGTTTAACGGTGTAATGTTCCATTCTTCCTGTGTTGTTGTGGATGATACGGCTTATCTTTTCTCTGCCGACAGCGGAACGGGTAAATCTACACATACGGCGCTTTGGCTGAAACTTTTCGGCGACAGGGCATATATTTTAAATGATGATAAACCCATAATCCGCTTTACCGATTCGGGACTTTACGCATACGGCACACCGTTTAGCGGCAAGACAGAACTGAACCGAAATAAAAAGGTTAAAATAGGCGGAATCTGCTTTTTGGAAAGGGCAAAGGAAAACACCATACAAAGCATATCCGCAGGTACGGCACTGCCGCTGTTTATGCGTCAGACCATAAATCAGGTTGATAAATGCGAACTTGATACGCTGCTTAATGTTACGGATAAGTTGCTTACAAATGTAAAGCTTTATAAACTCGGCTGTAATATGGATATTTCCGCCGCACGTCTTTCTTATGAAGTTATGTCAAAGGGGTGTGCAAATGGCTGATAAAAAAGCAAGCCTTGAGGAACTTTTGCCGGTAATGCAGCAGGTGCTTGATTCGGGCGGCAGAGTGTCCTTTACGCCTAACGGCATAAGTATGTATCCTATGCTTTGCTCGGGCAGGGATACCGTAACGCTTAAAAAGCCGGACGGCAGTCTTAAAAAATACGATTTACCGCTGTACAGAAGGCAAAACGGGCAGTTTGTACTGCACCGCATTGTAGGTAAAAACAAAGACGGCTACATTATGCGCGGCGATAACCAGTTGGGGAATGAATACGGCGTAAAACATTCGCAAATAGTCGGCGTTGTTACCGGATTTATAAGGAACGGTAAGACCTACGCCGTGACGGATTTTGCATACAGACTTTATGTTGTTTTGCGCTGCAATCCGATAACGCTGTTTTTAAGAAGAACGAAATACAGAATTAAGGTAAAATTAAAGCCTGTCCGTTAACGGACAGGCTTTGCTGTTTTAAGCGCTTATTTTTGCTTGTATTCGTTCATAATTTTGTTTATTCTGTCTGCGGGATCAAGCAATTTGCTTATTGAATTGTCTTTGTTAAGCGTGTCAATAAGCAAAGCAATGTATTTTGCCATATTTACGTTGCAGTACCACGGTTTTGCAAGCAGTTCGGGCTCGTTGTAAATAAGGTTTGTGGTAAATATTTTATCAATATAACCGTTCTCGTAATATTCGTCGAATTTTTCATATCCTTCAACAAAAAGACCGAATGTTGAGAATATGAATATGCGCTTTGCGCCGCGTTCTTTAAGGCGTGCGGCAATATCAAGCATTGATTCGCCCGAAGAAATCATATCGTCAACAAGTATTAAATCCTTGCCTTTAACGTCAGCACCTAAAAACTCATGTGCTTCTATCGGGTTTTTACCGTTTACGATTATTGAGTAATTGCGGCGTTTGTAGAACATACCGAGTTCAAGACCTAAAACGGATGAGTAGTAAATACATCTGCCCATACCGCCTTCGTCGGGGGACACGATCATTGTATGTTCACGGTCAAGTTTTATATCAGGTACACTGCGAAGCAGCGCTTTTATCATTTGATATGCCGCCTGAACATTATCGAATCCGTCAAGCGGAATTGCGTTTTGTACACGGGGATCGTGGGCATCAAAAGTAATAATATTTTTAACACCCATGTTTATAAGTTCCTGAAGGGCAATGGCACAGTCCATTGATTCACGCTTTGTACGCCTATGCTGTCTGCCTTCGTAAAGCATGGGCATTATAACATTTATACGGCTTGCCTTACCGCAAAATGCCGCAATTATACGCTTTAAATCCTGAAAATGATCATCCGGACTCATCGGTACGGTTTTACCGTACATTTCGTAAGTTACGCCGTGGTTAAAGCAATCGCATATTATGTATGCGTCAAGACCTCTTGCGGTATGACCTATAACACCTTTTGCTTCACCCGAGCCGAATCTCGGACAGGATGTGGGAATTATAAAACTCTGATCGTCCGAAACTTCTCTCCACTGTTTTAAATAGTAGTCTACCTTTGATGAAATGTCCTCGCAGCCGCGCATGCTTACAATAGCAAGATCACCGTGAGGAGTGTGTGTGAAATTAACTGATGCCATTTAAACTTTCCCCCTAATTGTTATCACTCGCATAATATAATACCACAAACGGCGCCGTAATAAAAGTGCTTTTTTACAAAAAAGCCAAAAAAATGTCAAAATTTATGCTTTTTGATTTTTCCCGTTGAATAAATCCGCAATATTTGTTATAATGCATTTAATAATGTAATTATAATTTAAGGGATGTGCTTTAATATGGCAAAAGTAACTTTAATCGCTCACACTCCGGATCCGCAGCGCACTGTCGCCTGCGCCGCAAAGCTGTGCTACAGCCCGTCGGGTATAGATACGGTGTATGACGGATTGACAGATGAAAAAACAGCAGCATTTGTAGATATGCTTGCGGATCTCGGTCACGAAAGTCCTATTGAGCATGCAAGTTTTACTTTCGGCATAGAAGGCGTTTCCCGTTCGCTCTTGGCGCAAATTACAAGACACCGTATGGCGTCTTTTTCGGTACAGAGTCAGCGTTATGTAAGGGAAAAGGAGTTCGAGTATGTAACTCCGCCCGAAATTGCTGCGGATGGAAGGGCAAACGAACTTTATAAGAGCATTATGCAGGAAGACCAAAAAAGGTATGACGAACTTGCAGCCATACTTAAAGAAAAACACATAAAAACATTTTTAAGCGAAGGCAAGGATGAAAAAACGGCGGCAAGACTTGCGGAAAAAAAGGCTATTGAGGACGCACGTTTTGTATTGCCTAATGCGTGCGAGACAAAAATGATAGTAACGATGAACTGCCGCAGCCTTATAAACTTTTTCCGCCACCGTTGCTGTAATCGCGCACAGTGGGAAATACAGGATGTAGCAAACCAAATGCTTGCAATAGTTTGTAAAATAGCGCCCGAAATATTTAAAAAAGCAGGTCCGCCATGCATTTCCGGCGCATGCCCCGAGGGTAAAATGTCCTGCGGAAAAGCGGCTTATATGAAACAGTACTACAAGCAGTTAAAAGGACAGGAACAGTAATGGGCAAGTTAATTGTTATTGAGGGACTTGACGGCAGCGGAAAATCAACCCAGCTTGAACTTTTGCCGAAAAGCTTAAAAAATGCCGGTATAGACAGCCGCACGGTTTCATTTCCGGATTATAAAAGCGATTCAAGCGCGCTTGTTAAAATGTATCTTGACGGAAAATTCGGCAGTAATCCCGAAGACGTAAACGCATATGCGGCATCCTGTTTTTATGCGGTTGACCGCTATGCTTCCTTTAAAACGGATTGGGGAGAATATTATAAAAACGGCGGCACCGTTATTGCGGGCAGATACACCACATCAAACGCGGTGCATCAGGCGTCAAAGCTTACAAGCGATAAATGGGAGGATTTTCTTTCATGGCTGTACGATTTTGAGTACAATAAAATGGCAATTCCGAACCCCAATAAAGTAATTTTCCTTGATATGCCCAACGATGTAGCACAAAAACTTTTAAGTAACCGCTACGGCGGCGACGAAAATAAAAAAGATATTCACGAAAGCAATAAAACCTATCTTGAACATTGCAGACAGGCGGCTTTGTTTACGGCAAAATATTCGGGCTGGCAAATAATAAACTGCAGTAAAGACGGAAATCCGAGAAGCCGTGAGGATATTGCGCGCGACGTGGCAGACGCCGCGCTGAGTGTGTTTTAGGAGAAAATTTATGGTATATGTATTTTTAGCAGACGGATTTGAAGAGGTTGAGGCATTAACGCCGGTCGATATTATGCGGCGTGCGGGTATAGCCTGCCGTACGGTCGGCGTTACGGGCAAAACCGTAACGGGAGCACACGGTATAAACGTACAAAGCGATATTGAAATAAACGGCGTCGATTTTTCCAATGCACAAATGCTTGTTTTGCCGGGCGGTATGCCGGGAGCTGAAAATCTTGAAAAAAGCGCGGACGTAAAACGTGCGGTTCTGCTTACTGTGCAAAACGGCAAAAAGGTTGCGGCAATATGTGCGGCGCCTTATGTGCTGGGCGTTTGGGGATTGCTCGGCGGTAAAAACGCAACCTGCTACCCCGGATTTGAAGACAGGCTTTTAAATGCAAACTATACCGCTGCCGCAGTGGAGACCGACGGCAATATAATCACCGCAAACGGTCCGGCGGCGGCAATGGATTTTGCCTTTGAAATTATAAAACAACTCGGCATTGATAAATCGGAAAAAATACGTTTATCAATGCAGTTCAGGGAGGAAAATCATGGATAACGAAAATAACTATGAAAATCCGAATACGGAAGGCAACGTACCGCACGGCAGCGAAAACAAACAGGATAATTTTGACGATATGTTCTTCGGCGTGGAGGATGCACCGCAGCAGTCGGACGCCGCGCCGGATGACGATGATATTGTAAAAGAAATTAAAAGGGATAAGCATACCCATTCAAAAACAAAGTCCGCACGCAAAAAGAAAAAAGGACTTATTAAAAATATTGTATGGATACTTGTTATAGTTTGCGTGTCGGTAGGTATTGCCGCAGCCGTGCTTGTGGGTACGGGCGAGTATCTCGGTATAGGCAGGGGACGCGGCAGGGAAGTTGTTGTTGAAATAGATTCCGGTATGTCTACGCGCGCAATCGCAAAACGCCTTAAGGAAAGCGGTGCAATTAACAATGCGCTTACATTCCGTCTTTATTCAAAAGTAAAGGGACTTGACAGTAAGTTCTCCTACGGCGTTTATACTTTTAATAACGAAATAGGTTATGAAGATTTGGCGAGAATGCTTATGACGCAAGGTGCAAAGGCGGACTCTGTTACCGTTACAATACCCGAAATGGCAACTATAGACGATATGGCAAAAATACTTGAAGAAAAGGGCGTTTGCACAGCGGACGACTTTAAAAACGAGGTAAATTACGGAGAGTATACAAACGCGTTTTTGGAAGGTCTGCCTGCGGATAAAGTTTACTACAGGTTTGAAGGGTACCTTTTCCCCGACACATACGATTTTTATTGTTATGAGTCCAAACCGTGCGCAAAACTGGCTGTTCAAAAAATGCTTGACCGCATGGAAGAAGAGTGGACCGATAAAAACATACAAAAGGCAAAGGATATGGGCTACAGCGTGCATCAAATACTTACAATGGCATCTATTGTAGAACTTGAAGCCGGCGGCACACCGAACGAAATGGCAAATGTTGCGCAGGTGTTTTATAACCGCCTTGCAAGTCCCGATTTTAAAACGCTGGGTTCTTCGCCCACACGCAAATATCCGTACGGCGGAGACAGGTACAATACCTATAAGTGCGAAGGGTTGCCCGTAGGACCGCTTTGCGCGCCGAGCCACAATGCTATCGAGGCTGCGCTTAATCCCAATACACAGCAAAAAGCGACATACTTTGTAACCGATAAAAGTATGAATTTTTACTACAATACAACCCTTGCGGCACATAACGCGACCATATCAAAACTGCAAAGAGAGAACAACTGGATTTATGAAGATTAAAATACCCGAACTTTTATGTCCTGCCGGCGATTTGACAAGACTTTGCGCCGCCGTGGATTTCGGTGCGGACGCCGTGTATCTTGCCGGAGAAGAATTCGGTATGCGTACCGCCGCGTCAAATTTCGGTAAGGATGAACTTAAAAAGGGCATAGAGTATGCACATTCCCACGGTGTAAAGGTGCATGTAACCTGCAATACTTTGCCGCACAATGCGGAAATACCGCGCTTGCCGGAATTTCTGGAATATTTGGACAGCATAGGTACGGACGCCGTTATTGCGGCGGATATAGGTACTATGTCTTATGTTAAAAAATATGCTCCGCATTGCGAGCTTCACGCGTCGGTGCAGTCGGGAATTGTTAATTACCTTACCGCAAACGAATTTTATAATATGGGTGCAAAACGTGTGGTTTTGGCACGGGAACTTTCTCTTGAAGAAATTGCCGAAATCCGTGCAAAAACACCTAAAGAACTTGAAATAGAAGCCTTTGTACACGGCGCAATGTGCGTTTCCTTTTCGGCAAGGTGTCTGCTGTCGAGTTATATGACCGGAAGAGATGCAAACCGCGGAGATTGCGCGCAGCCTTGCCGTTGGAGTTATTCTTTAATGGAAGAAAAACGGCCGGGGCAGTATTTTGATATAACCGAAACCGACAAGGGCACATACATACTTAATGCCAACGATTTATGCATGGCGCCTTATTTAAAACAGGTTGCCGAAGCGGGAATTGACAGCATTAAAATTGAGGGCAGGGCCAAATCCCATTATTATGTCGCGGTTGTTACAAACGCTTACCGCGGCGCGCTTGACAGCCTTACAGACAGCGGCGATAACTGGACTTTGCCGCAATGGGTAAATGATGAACTTTGTAAAATAAGCCATCGTAATTATTCCACGGGATTTTATTTCGGCACGCCGAAAAATTCACAAACGTATGAGAACGCCGGATATATAAGGGACTACAGCGTGGGAGCCGTGGTTGAAGGTTACGAGGACGGCAAAATTATAGCCACCGTTAAAAATAAATTTTTTGCAGGTCAGCAATTTGACTGCCTGTCTGTAGGCGGCGAGCCGTTTTTTGTGGACGCAAATGTCGTATATAATGAAAAGGACGAGAAAATAGACGTGGCTCCGCACCCGATGATGACCGTAAAAATTCCGTTTGAAAAACCTGTGCGCGCAGGTTCGCTGCTGCGCATTAAGGCAGAAAATTAAATATTTGATTTTAACACCGCCTTTTTGGGTAAAATACTCAAAAAAGGCGGTGTTTTTATGAAAAATGCAAATACGGGACTGAGGATAACACTTGTTTATGCGTGTACGGTAATACTTATGTTTGCGGGCGTTATGCGTATTTACAGCGTGGCAAATGACGAAAAGATACAAACAGCCGCAAAAAATAATAATTACCGAATAACGCTTACCGATTTAAGAGGAACGGTGTTTGACCGTAATTTGCTGCCTGTTACAAATAAACAGCAAAAAATTCTTGCGGTGGTTATGCCTACACCGCGTGCGATTACGGCAATAAGACAGGAACTGTACGGCGAACGCCTTGAAAGCGCGCTGTCATTACTTAAAAGCGGAAAACCTGCGGTAGTGCAGGTTGAACGGGAAATAGACTGCGACGGTATAACCTGTGTAAAAGTACCGGTGCATTTGTCGCAGGACACATTGTGTCCTCAGCTTATAGGCTATACCGATGAGGAAAATCACGGCGTATGCGGTATAGAATACAGTTTTGACGATGCACTTTATACCGATGAAAAATTACAGGTATTACTGGCGGACGACGGCAACGGCGATTTGCTTTACGGTGCAGAAGCGGAAATTGTCGGTGATACGTCGGTGACGGACAGCGGAATCGCATTGACGCTTGACACAAATATACAAGCCGTAACGGCGGATGCTATGAAAGATATAATAAGCGGAGCCGCCGTGGTAAGCGAAGTGGGAACTGGGAAAATCAGGGCAATGGTAAGCATGCCGCAATTTGATATTACACGGGTGTCGGAGTATTTAAACAGCGAAAATTCACCGCTTGTAAACAGGGCGCTTTGCGCTTATAATGTGGGCTCCGCATTTAAACCATGCGTTGCCGCCGCTGTGTTGGAAGACGGAAGATTTTCGTCATTTACAACTGATTGTACAGGCAGTACCGACATTGACGGTCATGTTTTTAAATGCCATAAATTATCCGGACACGGAACAGTGGATTTAAAGAGTGCGCTTACCTATTCCTGTAATGTGTTTTTTTATGAAATTTCCTGCAAAGTCGGCGGCAGGGCAATATACGATATGGCGTCAAAACTGTCATTCGGTAATAAAATCGACCTCGGCGGAATATTTACAGACAGCGGCAGTATAACGTCGGCTCAAAAGCTTGAAAGTAATTCACACGCCACTGCAAATCTGGCAATAGGGCAGGGGGAACTGTTGTTAAGTCCGGTTTCAATATTAACTCTTTACGAAGCTATAGCAAACGGCGGAGTGTACCATATGCCGAGCATAATAGAAGGCAGCGTTAAGAGAGGACTTTTAAGTAAAAACGCAGCGCCCGTTCCCACACGCGCTATGAGCCGCGAAACAGCCGATACAATAAAAAAGTATCTTTGCAGCGTTGTGGAATCCGGCACGGGTGCTGCCGCCGGGCCTGAAAAAACAACGGCGGCCGGCAAAACCGCCACAGCGGAAACCGGTTGGCAAAAGGACGGCGTTTTAATACAAAACTCATGGTTTTGCGGATTTTTTCCGGTTGAAAACCCGAAATATGCGGTGGCTGTGCTTATAGAGGATACGCAAAAAAACGGCACGGCGGGCGCTCCCGTCTTTAAAAAAATAGCCGACGGTATAACAACGCTTGAAAACAGCCTTTCATAATATAAGCATTGCACGAATTTTATTGCAAATTATGACATTAAATGATATAATTACTTAATATATAAATGTTGCAGACAGGGGTGAGAGTATGGCGTATAAAAAATGGATTGTAAACCGTGTGGATAAAGCCGCGGCAACGGAACTTGCAAATGAATGTGAAAGCGATCCGTTTTTGGCGCTTATAGCGTCTGCCAGAGGCTATGCGGAGCCGTACGATTTCGAACAGTTTATGTCCGACGATGTCGTTTTTAATTCACCTTATACTCTGCCCGATATGGAAAAGGGAGTGGAAGCCGTAAGGCAGGCAATAGAGCAAAATCTGCTTATTTGCGTTTGCGGCGATTACGACTGCGACGGCGTAACCGCAACCGCGCTTTTGTACAGTTATTTGTGCGAAAAGGGCGCAAATTGCACCTACTACATTCCCGACAGATTCAGTGACGGTTACGGCATAAGCATAAATGCAATAGATAAATTAAAGAAACAGGGCGTTGAGTTTATTATAACCGTGGATAACGGAATAAGCTGTGCGCAGCAGATTGAATACGCAAATTCGCTCGGTATAAAAACAGTTGTTACCGACCACCATTTACCGCCGGAAGTTTTACCTGACGCACTTGCGGTTATCGATCCGCATATAAACGGCAGCAATGCGGAATTTAAAGATATATGCGGCGTATTTGTGGCGTTTAAACTGGTTTGCGCGCTTGAGGACGCGCAACCGGAAGAACTTGCCGAAAAATATGCGGATTTGGTTGCAATAGGCACCGTGGCAGACGTTATGCCGCTTACCGACGAAAACAGAGATATAGTTAAACTCGGCATATCGCTTATAAACAGTACTAAAAAGTCGGGAATTACGGCGCTTCTTAACAGTGCCGGAATTAAACGCGGGGAAGTTACGGCGCAGAAGATAGCATTCGGCTTATCGCCGCGCATAAATGCGGCAGGCAGAATGGCGTCCGCCGACATTGCTTTTTCGCTTTTGACGGAAAATGACTTTTTAAAGGCTTCGTCTATAGCGGAAAAGCTGGAAGAACTTAACGCACTGCGGCAAAAAACAGAAAGGGAAATATCCGCACAGGCCGTAAAAATTATAGAGGATAACGGGTTTGAGTACGACCGCGTTATTGTTGTTGCCGGAAATAACTGGCATAAAGGCGTTGTGGGTATATCCGCTTCGCGAATTGCGGAAAAATACGGCAAACCCACATTCGTCCTGTCTGTTGATGATGACGGCGAAGTTTCCGGTTCGGGCAGGAGCGTAGGCGATTTTTCTCTTTATGACGCTGTTTTTTATTGCAGGGATATACTTTCAAGGTTCGGCGGTCATACATCAGCTGCAGGCGTGGGACTTAAGGCGGATAAAATCGACGAATTCCGCAATAAAATCAACGAATACTGTAAGGATATGCCTTACAGCGCACCCGTTTTAAAATTGGATTGTAAATTAAATCCTGCGGGAATATCAATAGATATGGCACAGGCGCTCCGCCTTCTTGAGCCGTTCGGCAATGCAAATCCCGTACCTGTTTTCGGACTGTACGGAATGAAAATTGAAAAAATTGTGCAACTTGGCGGCGGTAAACACGCAAAACTGCTGCTCTCCAAAAACGGAACGGTTACACAGGCTTTGGCATTCGGCGTACCGGCATCGGCAATACCGTTTTCGGTTTCGGATATTATAGATATTGCCGTAACAATAGATGTAAACGAATATATGGGCAACAGCAGTGTGTCGGTTATTATAAAAGATTGGCGCGTAAGCGGCACGGACGAGGAAAAAATGTTTGCCGATATTGCAGAGTACGAGGCTTTTCGGCGGAATGAGCCGGTCGGGCATACCCTTACAAGAGATGACGTTGCCGCGGTTTACCGTGCCGCAGACGGCGTTACACCGGAATTTTTAAGACAGAAATTTTTAAACAGTGCCGGATATTTTAAAACAATGGCAGCACTTGACGTGCTTTACGAACTTTGCCTTATTAAAAACGTACAGGACGGCGGTACGGTAAAAATACATACTGTAAAGGGTAAAAAGGTCAGTCTTGAAGACTCGGCAACATTCAATGCGTTAGTATGACAGGACTCAAACCTGTCACATTAAAGGGGTGAGCATAATGGAAGCGGAATATGAGAGAAATTATGAGGATTTGGCGGAACTGCTTAAAAAACAGGGCGGTAATTACAATTATCCGCTTATACGCCGCGCTTATGAGGTATGCGTGCAGGCACACAAGGGACAGCATCGCTTTTCTAAGGAGGAATTTTATCTTCATCCTTTAAGTGTTGCAAAAATTGTAGCGCAGCTCGGTATGGACAGCGAATCAATTGTTGCGGCGCTTTTACACGATACCGTAGAGGATACGCCCGTAACGCAGGAAGACATCAAAAAGAATTTCGGCGAAACGGTTGCCCTGCTTGTCGACGGCGTTACAAAACTCGGTAAAATAAGCTATACCACCAAGGAGCAGCTGCAAGCGGAAAATCTGCGCAAAATGCTTATGGCAATGGCAAAGGATATAAGGGTAATTATTATCAAACTTGCCGACAGACTGCATAATATGCGTACAATAGACGCAATGCCTGAATATAAGCAGAGGGAAAAATCGGTTGAAACCCTTGAAATTTTTGCCCCTATTGCTCACCGACTCGGTATCAGAGCCATAAAGGAAGAACTTGAGGACCTTGCAATTAAGCATCTTGATCCGGTTGCATATAAAGAAATAGAAGAGCTTTTGCAGATTAAAAGCGACCAGCGCAAGCAAATACTTGACGGCATACAAAAGAAAATAGAACAACGCCTTAAAGAAACGATACCCGATGTTAATTTTGAAATACAGGCAAGGGTAAAATCCATACACGGAATATACCGTAAAATGTATGTTCAAGGCAAGGATTTTGACGAGATTTACGATATTTACGCATTGCGTATAATAACCGATACCGTTACGGACTGCTATAATATTTTGGGTATAATGCACGACCTTTTCCGTCCCATACCGGGAAGGTTTAAGGACTATATTTCAATGCCAAAGCCCAACCGTTATCAGTCATTGCATACAACGGTAATAGGACGTGAGGCAATTCCGTTTGAAATACAGATAAGGACGTTTGAAATGCACCGCACGGCTGAATACGGTATAGCGGCGCACTGGAAATATAAAGAGGGCATTAAGGATAACGACGAAAAAATGCAGGATCAGCTTGCGTGGGTACGCCAGATACTTGAAGCGCAAAACGACAACGGCGATTCAAGCGAACTTATAAGCTCAATAAAAGTAGATTTGGCACAGGAGGACGTTTTTGCCGTAACGCCTAAGGGCGATGTAATCAATCTGCCTGCCGGTTCTACCGTTATAGATTTTGCTTTTGCAATACATTCGGCGGTCGGCGTTAAAATGATAGGTGCCAAGGCGGACGGTAAAATTGTACCGATAAACCATGTTATTAAAACGGGTGAAGTTATAGATATACTGACTTCCAATCAACCCGGCCGCGGACCGAGCCGCGATTGGCTTAACATTGCGGTTACAAATCAGGCAAAGGCAAAAATACGCGCATGGTTTAAAAAGGAACGCAGGGCTGAGAATATCGAACGCGGCAAGGATTCCGTTATGTCGGAATTCAAACGGAATTATATTAATCTTGAGGACGCCGCCCTGCGCGATTTTATAAACGATGTTGCACAAAAACAACACTTTGCGTCGGCTGATGATTTTTATGCCGCTATAGGCTACGGCGGCATAATACTTTCGCGTATAATGCCGAGAATTAAAGAGGATTACGCAAAGACTTACAAATCCGCAAAACAGGAAGAAATTGAGTTTAAACCGCTGCGGCCGTCAAAGCAGTCGGACGGCGTTGTTGTGGACGGTATTGACGACTGCCTTATTAAGTTTTCGAAGTGCTGCGCGCCTCTGCCCGGCGACGATATTATAGGCTTTATTACACGCGGACACGGCGTGTCAATTCATAAGCGCGACTGCAATAATGTCCCTGTTGATTTAACCGCCTGCGAGGATCCCGGACGCTGGGTGCACGCACATTGGACAAATACCGTTAAACGTACGGCATTTACTTCAACACTGCGCATAATAGGCGTTGAACGCGACGGATTTTTGGCGGATATTACTGTGGCGCTTTATAATATGCATATCTCAATTCATTCCGTTAACGCAAGAAGCACCAAGGAAGGCAATTCCGTTGTGCTTGTAACACTCAGCGCGGATAATGTAGAACATCTTAAAAGCATAATTAACCATATGGAAAAGATACACGGCGTTTTCAGTGTAGAGCGCCTTAATCAGTAGGTGAAAAATGAAGGCTGTAATTCAAAGAGTGTCTAAAGCTGCGGTGACGGTAGAAGGGAAAACCGTGGGTAAGGCAGGCAAAGGATTTCTTGTTTTGTTGGGCGTTGATAAAGACGATACCGAGCAGGAAGCACGGCTGTTGGCGCAGAAAACCGCCAAACTGCGGGTGTTTTGCGATGAAAACGATAAAATGAATTTATCACTTACCGACGTTACGGGCGACGCGCTTGTGATTTCCAACTTCACGCTTTGCGCCGATACGCATAAGGGCAACCGCCCGTCGTTTATAGATGCAATGCAGCCCGATGCCGCAAATAAACTGTATATGCTTTTTTGCAGCGAACTTGAAAAATGCGGCGTAGAGCGAGTTGACAGGGGCATTTTCGGCGCGGATATGAAGGTTGAACTGTTGAACGACGGACCGATAACGATAATACTTGATACTGACTTATGGAGGAAATAATTTTGCAAATGTTTGTAAAAGTTACCGAAAACGGCGGAGCAAACTGCTATATGCTTTGCGGTAACGACTGGGCGGTAATAATTGATCCGGGCAGTGCCGATAAGGAAATTGTTGATTTTGCACGCGAAAACAGCAGTAAACATTACAAGTACATATTACTTACGCATTGCCATTACGACCATATAACCGGAGTACCGAAAATTAAGGAAATATTCGGCGGTAAGACCGTAATAGGCAAAGGGGATGCCGCCGGACTTGAGGATGCGGTTATAAATCTTTCGGGCACATGGACGGATAATCCCGTCTGTTTTTCGGCAGATATAACGGTAGACGACGGCGATACAATAGACCTCGGAACAGACAAAATATCGGTTATGCAGACGCCGGGACATACGGCAGGGTGCGTATGCTATATTATGGGTGACGATATGTTTACGGGGGATACGCTTTTTAAACAAAGCGTCGGCAGGTACGATTTGCCGACTTCAAGTGTAAGGCAGTTGCTGGCATCGCTTAAAAAATTGGGGGCAATTGAAAAAAATTATAATTTGTATCCCGGTCACGGCGAAAAAACAACGCTTGAGGACGAAAAGAAATATAACAATTTTTTCAGAAGAGTTTTAAATGAAATTAAATAGTATAAATAACGATTATAATTACGAACTTGAAAAGTTGTGCAGGTTGTTTCTGCCTTTTGAACGCATTGATATAACCGACACACTCGTAAAAGACAATATATACGGCATTGTGCAAAAGCGGATTGACGGTAACGTCACCGTTTTGTCGGCGTATCTTAATGCGGGCGGAAAAGAGTCCGCGCATACCGACAGCATACAAAACAACACGGAAGATTACGACAGACGCTGCGAAACCCTGCTTTGCGTGCAGTTGTTTGAATGTTTTGCGGATGTTTTCGGTTATAAACCCGAGTGGGGAGTGCTTACGGGAATCCGTCCGGCAAAACTTTATTCCGCTTACCGCAAAAAATACGGTGATGAAGCCGACAGACTTTTTAAGGAGCATTTTGTTGTGTCGGACGAAAAAATGTTGCTTTGCAGGGAAACGCTTGCAGGCGAAACCGCAATAATAAATCAGTCCGAGCCGGATTCATTCAGCCTTTACGTTTCAATACCGTTTTGCCCGTCAAGGTGCAGTTACTGTTCCTTTGTTTCACATTCTGTAGATAAAGCCAAAGCGCTTATTCCGCAGTATTTGCAAAAATTAAGCGAGGAAATTAAAATTACCGCCGACATTGCAAAAAGACTCGGTCTTAAACTTAAAACCGTATACATCGGCGGCGGAACGCCGACAACGCTTTCTCCCGACGAAATTGAAACCGTTATGGGAGAAATAGCAGGAAATTTCGATTTGTCGAATATAATTGAATATACCGTAGAAGCAGGGCGTCCCGATACCGTGACCGAGGCAAAACTTAAAGTAATAAAAAAATACGGCGCAACGCGTATCAGCATAAATCCGCAGACGATGATTGACAGTGTGCTTGAGCACATAGGCAGACGGCATACCGCACAGCAAACGGCGGATGCCTTCGCCCTTGCGCGCAGTCTGGGGTTTGACAATATTAATATGGATTTGATTGCAGGTCTGCCGACGGATACGCTGTCGGGTTTTTGCAAAACGCTTGATGAGGTTATAAAACTCGGTCCCGAAAACGTGACGGTACATTCGCTGTCGCTTAAACGCGCGTCTGCTATGACAGGAAATGGCGAACTGCCCGACTTTGATACCGGCATACAGGCGGCAAAAATGGTCTCGGCGGCACACAGCCTGCTTACGCAAAACGGAATAATGCCGTATTATATGTACCGCCAAAGCAAAACCGTCGGAAATCTTGAAAACGTGGGTTATGCAAAAAAAGGATTTGAAGGATACTACAATGTTTATATTATGGACGAAACGCATACAATACTGTCGTGCGGTGCGTCTGCCGTAACAAAACTTAAAGAGCCGTACGGCAAAAACATCCGCCGTATATTTAATTACAAATATCCGTATGAATATATAAACAGATTCGATGAAATTAAATCAAGAAAGGCAAGTATAGAAGAGTTTTATGAAGAATATCCTGTCAGACATAATTAATTGTGCGGGCAAACCTGTGGATTTTGCTTTGGAATGTGAAAAGGAATACCATGAGGAATTGCTTGAACTGGCACGCCGTATAAAGAAAAACGACAGCATAAAAATAGTAATGATTGCGGGGCCTTCGGCTTCGGGCAAAACAACTACGGCAAACATACTGTGCGGATATCTTGATACGCTCGGACTTAAAGCCAAAACAGTATCGCTTGATAATTTTTATTTTGACAGGGAAAAACTGCCGTTGCTTGACACAGGCGAAAAGGATACCGAAAGTATAAATTCGCTTGATGTTAAGGAAATAACACGCTGTTTGACGCAGGTAGTAAACAGCGGCAGTACGGTAATGCCTTATTACGATTTTACCACTGGTAAAAGTATAAAAAATAAAATACCTTTGGATATTTCCGACGGCGGTATTATTGTGGCTGAGGGATTGCACGCGCTGAATCCCGCAATAACCGACGCACTGCCGCAGCAAAGTATTTATAAAATTTATATAAGCGTATCCGAAGAAATTTACGATACAAACGGACAAAAGCTGCTGTCATCCCGTAAAGTGCGCTTTGTACGCAGGGCTTTGCGTGATAAAAAATTTCGCAATGCGGATATAAATGTCACACTTAAAATGTGGCCGGCTGTGGTACAGGCCGAAGAAAAGTATCTTTATCCTTTTAAAGCCAAAGCGGACAAAGTTCTTATAACATTACACAGTTATGAGATATGCGTGTATAAACGGGAGTTTCTTGAAATGATGAAAGGTGCCGACAAAAATCTTGCGGCATACCCGTACGCTGCAAAAATTATACCGGTTATGGAAAAATTGCCGCAGATTGACGAAAGCACAGTACCGTATGACTCGCTTTTAAGGGAGTTTTTGGGCGGCGGAAAATATAGTAATTGAAAATTTAACCGGAATATAGTATAATACCCTTTGTAAAACATTATTTAATAAGTCTGGAGGATTTGTTATGGAATATTTTGATAATGCAATTAATAAAACCAAAGAAGTATTTGATGTTGCAAAACAAAAAACCACGGAGGCTGTTAATATCGGTAAGAAAAAATACGATATAGCGGCGGCTCAGCGCAATATAGAAAAACTTTATACAAAATTGGGTAAAGCAGCATTTGCGGTTTATGCAAACGATCCTGCCGCTGATGAATCGGTTAAATCCGTAATTGCGGAAATTAAAGAAAAAACAGCGGATCTGGAAGCCGCTAAAAACGAATTACTTGCCATGAAAGGAAAAAGACTTTGCGCGAATTGCGGTGCCGCTATAGAAGAAAACGCTACATATTGCAGCGCCTGCGGCGAGAAAGTTACTTTTACACAGCAGGATGAACAGTAAAAACATTTACGGCACAATAGGGATTATAGCAGCCGATAGTGACGAGTATGCTCCGCTTGAAAACAAAATTGCGGAGTACGGCGCCGTGCCTGCAACCGTTGCAGGCAGACCGGCACACAGGTTTAAGGTTAAATCGAAAAACGGCGGGCAGGATATATCGGTAATATCCGTGCATTGCGGTATAGGCAAGGTTAATGCGGCGGCAACAGCCGCCGCACTTTGTGAAACCGGCGTTAAAGCGATTTTGAATTACGGGTTGTCCGGCGGTATATCCGGTGTGTCAAAGGGACAGGTGTGTATTCCGGATAAATTTTTGGAGCATGATTTTGACCTTTGCTGCATAGGCTATAAACCTGCACAGAAACCGGATCAGGACAAGTATATTTATAATTCCGATATTACTTTGGCAGACAGCCTTAAATCGCTTTTTCCGTGCGCTAAAGGCGGTACGGCGGTTACGGGCGACAGTTTTGTGCAAAGCAGTGAAAAACGCGAATTTTTAAAGAATGAATTCGGCGCTGTCTGCTGTGATATGGAAACGGCGGCAATTGCTTCTGTTTGCAATGCGTACGGTGTGCCGTTTGCGGCTTTAAGACTTATTTCCGACGATGCCGGCGACGATGCCGGTGTATCATATCGTGAGGTAAATGCCGTTCCGCATTACGAAATTGTTGACGCGATACTGCAAACAGCATCGATTTTTTAGGTAAAATTCACTTAAAATGTGAAAAATGCTTAATAATCTATTGATTTTTTAATAAAAATATGGTAAAAGTATATTATGAAAGATTTAAAAGACAAATATACGTTTGAAGAACTTGTTGAAATCATACGCGTTTTACGCGCTCCCGGCGGCTGTCCGTGGGATGCGGAACAAACCCATAAATCCATACGCAACGCTTTTATTGAGGAAACTTATGAAGCTGTGGACGCGATAGACCGTGGGAACGATACCGATTTGTGCGAGGAACTCGGCGATGTGCTGCTGCAGATATTGCTTCATTCGCAAATAGCGGCAGAAGAAAATTCTTTTAATATTGACGATGTTGCCGACACGTTGGCGCGCAAGATGATACTAAGGCATCCACACGTTTTCGGTAATGTGAAAGTCGAAGATACGCAGCAGGTGCTTGATAATTGGGATGCAATTAAAAAGCAGGAAAAAAATCAGGTTACGGCTGCGCAAACACTTTACAGCGTACCTATGTCATTTCCGGCGCTTATGCGTGCACAAAAGGTACAAAAGCGTGCGGTAAAAGCAGGTGCCGTACCGCCGGATGTATCAAAAAGTATTGACAACTGCATTGCGTTGCTTGAAAAAATCAAAAACGGCGGAGATATAGGACAGGCTTTGGGTAAATTGCTGTTTTTGGCAGCAGGCGTTTTTATGACCGAAAACACAGACGCCGAGCAAACGCTTAATGCCGAAACGGATAGATTTATACAAAAATTCGAAAGTCTTGAAAAAGACGGACAGGATTTTAAAAATTGCTTAACAGCGGAAGTTTAAAAGACAACAACCGTTGATAATAAAAAATGGAGGTAATCTCAAATGAACAAAACAGAATTGGTAGCAGCTATTGCAGAAAAAACCGGTCTTGCTAAAAAGGACGCTGAAAAAGCTCTTGCAGCTTTTGTAGAAACTGTTGAAGCTGAACTTAAGAAAGGCGAAAAAATCCAGCTTGTAGGCTTTGGTACTTTTGAAGTACGCGAGCGCGCTGCAAGAAACGGAATTAACCCGCTTACAAAGCAGCCCATAAAGATTGCTGCTGCAAAGAATCCCGTATTCAAGGCAGGCAAGGCTTTAAAGGATGCTATTAAATAATTAATTTAATCAGTTATAAAAGCCGCCTTCGTGGCGGCTTTATTTTTTTAAGAGGTAGAAAATGAGAATTGACAAATATCTTAAAGTTTCCCGCATAATTAAACGCCGCACCGTTGCAAACGAGGCTTGCGATGCAGGCCGCGTTAAGGTTGACGGCAAACCCGTGAGGGCTTCTTACGATGTTAAAACAGGCGACATAATTGAAATAGCTTTCGGCGCGCGTACTGTTAAAGTAGAGGTAATAAACGTCAGTGAAGTTATAAAAAAAGAGGACGCAGAGAGCCTGTACAGAGTGATAGACTGATATAAAAAGTATTAAACCGCACATCTTATAATATATTTATTATGAGGTGTTTTATATGGCTGAAGATGTATCCCTTTTGCATAACATAATTATCGAAAACCGTAAATCAACCGTATTGTCGGGAATACGGGAAGTGTTAGGCTACAGCAGCGACGCGGTCGATCTTGTGACCGTTATGGGAAATCTGAGTATACGAGGTACGGATTTAAAAATAGAATCGTTCAGCACCGATAAAGGCGATATGACCGTAACCGGACTTGTTGTTGCACTTGTGTACACTACCGACAGCAAAAAAACCGGATTTTTTGCAAAGCTGTTTAAATAGCAATGTGGATAGTAAGCAATTCGTTACAGATTTCTTCATTTTTGTGGTGCGTCTTATTCGGTGCGGCGTACCGCCTGTTTTATGATTTTTTCAGGGCGCTGCGCGCGTCGGTTAAGTTTACGGATACAGCCGTATTTTTTCAGGATATAATTTATTTTGCGGTGATTTCGGTTTTTACATTTATTGTTTTTCTGGGGTTTACCTGCGGCCAGATACGGCTTTATATTTTTGCGGCGTTGGCGCTTGGGTTTTTAATATGCAGTTTTACACTCTCAAAACTGCTTTTCGGTATGCTTGTATGGATTTTTGAAAAAAATATTAAATTTATCCGCTTTGTAAAACGCATTTTAGGCAAAGTATTTGGTTATATTTCACTACAAATCGGTAAAGTTTTTGCATTTTTCGGGAAAATTTGCAAAAATACATATGTTTTTTTAAAAAATATCTTGAAACGCAAAGGTAAAATAGTGTATACTGAAAGAAATGTATGAAACCAATTATTCGGTGGTGATTTTCTTGAAGGGCTCTGCCAAGGCAAGAGGCAGCGTAATTTTACGCGCGGTTATTTTGTGCTTGTCTGTTTATATGGTTGTAACACTGGGTATGCTGTGGGGAGAATTTCTGGAAAAACAAAAGGAACTTAACAACAGGAAAAATGTGCGCTCATTAAAGGAAAATGAAATTGCGTCGATATCCGCGCTTCTTAACGGACCTGAGGAGGAAATAATCGAAAAAGCCGCCAGGGAAAGAATAAAGTGCGTTAAATCTGACGAGCAGGTTTACATAGATATATCGGGCAATTAATTTTGTATATAAAAATTTGGGGGATTTTTGTAGGTTATGGAAATTGAAGTCGGACAGATAGTCGAAGGAAAGATTACCGGTATAACCAATTTCGGCGTTTTTGTTGATTTGGGCGATTCAAAAACGGGTATGGTACATATTTCCGAAGTTGCACAGACTTTCGTGAGCAATATCAGGGATCACGTTAAAGAAGACGATGTTGTTAAAATGAAAGTTCTGGGTATTTCGGATGACGGTAAAATAAGCCTCAGCATTAAGCGCGCGGCAGAGCAGCAAAGGCCTGAACGTCCGCGCAGGACCGCACCGGCACAACAGCAAATAGACAGCAGCTTTGTGTGGACTGCAAGAAAAAACGAGCCGGCGTCGTTTGAGGAAATGATGAATCGTTTTAAACAAACAAGCGAGGAAAAATTTTCCGACCTTAAACGCAAAAATCCTGATGCACGCAGGGTAAAACGCTCATCGGGTGTAAAATAATAATTGCGGCAGACAGTACAGTCTGCCGTTTTTTAATGAGGGGAATATAATGGAAAATTTAAAATTCGTAGCACCGTGCCTTTTCGGTGTTGAGGGAATTTTAGCAGACGAACTTAAAAGATTCGGTATAAAAAACGTACAGGCGCAAAACGGCAGGGTATTGTTTGAGGGCGATTTTAATACACTGGCGTTTGCCAATATAAATTCACGCTATGCGGAGCGTGTGCTTATTAATATGGGCGAGTTTACGGCGGTTACTTTTACACAACTTTTTGATAATGTAAAAAACATACCGTGGGAAAACTTTATAGGCAAGACCGACGCTTTTCCGGTTAACGGATACAGCCTGAATTCTGCCTTGTTCAGCGTCCCGGATTGCCAGTCTATAATTAAAAAAGCAATAGTGGAACGCCTTAAATCAAAGTACGGTATTTCGTGGTTTGAGGAAACGGGAAGCGAATACAAAATACGCTTTTCCATACTTAAGGACGCTGTTACACTTATGATAGATACTTCGGGCGAGCCTTTGCACAAAAGGGGATACAGGCGTTCTTCCAACGAAGCGCCGCTTAAGGAAACACTGGCGGCGGCGATGTGCGATACTGCAAGAATATACCCCGATACATACATTTCCGATCCGTTTTGCGGTTCCGGCACCATACTTATTGAAGCAGCCCTGCATGCCGCACATATAGCCCCCGGACTTAACAGGTATTTTGCGGCGGAAAGATTTGCCGCCGTTCCGGATAAAGTTTGGCGTGAGGAAAGAACGCGCGCGATGGACAGTGTGCGCCATAATATTGATTTTACGGCTGTCGGATATGATATTGACGAGCAGTGTGTGGAACTTACCCAAAACAATGCCAAAAAAGCGGGTGTGGGTAAATATATTAAGGCGTATAAGGCCGATATAAAGGATTTTAAAGTACCTGACAGGAAAAGTATAGTTATTACAAATCCGCCTTACGGCGAACGACTTTTGGATGTGCAGGCGGCGGAAAAACTGTATGAGACAATGGGACAGGTGTTTGTAAAGCAGGAAAACAAAAAGTATTATGTAATAAGTCCGCATGATGAGTTTGAAAAATTTTTCGGCAGACCGGCGGATAAACGCAGAAAATTTTATAACGGTATGATTAAATGCCAGTTGTTTATGTATTTCAGATAAGAGGCGAAGATTATGAGGTATGTTTTTATAATTAATCCCGTGGCAGGAAAAGGCAATGCCGAACAACAGGTTTTGCCGCAAATTAAACAACATTTTGCCGATAACAGCGACGTTAGTTTTTATGTTACGGAATATGCAGGTCAGGCAAAAGACATTGCTGTGGCAGAAGCGCAAAAGGGCGATAAGGTACGCATTTTTGCCTGCGGCGGAGAAGGAACCGGTTTTGAAATTTTAAACGGAATTATAGATTATAAAAATGTAGAATTGGGGGTTGTGCCCTGCGGCTCTGCAAATGATTTTTTGAAATACTACGGCGACCGTGAAGATTTTACCGATATAAAGGAACTTATAAACGGCGTTGCAGTGCCTATTGATATAATTAAAGCGGATGAATTTTACTGTATAAACGGTTGCTCTGTAGGTATGGATGCGGTTGTTGCGGACGATATGCGGCTGTTTAAAAAATGGCCGCTGGTTTCCGGCAGTATGGCATACAAGTTGGCTATTGTTAAAACTTTTTTACGCAAACTCGGTTGTAAACTGAAAATAACCATAAACGGCACCGCGCAAAGCATTAAAAACTGTTTGTTTGTTGTATGTGCAAACGGTCCCGTGTACGGCGGCGGTTACATAAGCGCGCCGAATGCGCAGCCGTCCGACGGCAAACTTGATTATACCGTTGTTCAAACAGTGCCGAAGTTTAAAATACCTTCGTTTTTAAAATTGTATGAAAAGGGCAAACATGCACAACTTCCGTTTTGCGAACTGGGTAATTGCAATACGCTTGAAGTCGAGGCCGAAAAGGCAGTGCCTATAAATCTTGACGGCGAAATAATACACCGCAAAAAAATTAAATTCAGCATTATAAAGCAGGCGGTAAATTTTGTTTTACCGCAAAAAACAGCCGGACGATTGGTAAATAACGCCGAAAAAGTTACAGTGTGAAAAAATTTTCCAAAAGCACTTGATTTTTTTGAAAAAATGATTAAAATATAAATTAGCACTCAAAGAGTTAAAGTGCTAATTTATATTTTTTTATAAAAATTGGAGGCATTATTATGACAATCAAACCTTTGTTTGATAAAGTTGTAACTAAACTTACGGATGCCGAGGATACCACAAAAAGCGGTATAATTTTGGCATCTGCTGCTAAAGAAAAACCCCAGATTGCCGAAGTTGTTGCGGTAGGCCCCGGAGGTGTTGTTGACGGCAACGAAGTGGTAATGACACTTAAAGTCGGCGACAAAGTTCTGGTAAGCAAATATGCCGGAACCGAAGTAAAACTCGACGGTGAGGAATACTGCATTGTCCGCCAGTCTGATGTTTTGGCTATTGTAGAATAATCGGAGGTTTTAATTATGGCTAAAAATATTATTTACGGTGAAGAAGCAAGAAAAGCGTTGCAGGCCGGTGTTGATAAATTGGCTGATACCGTTAAGGTAACATTGGGACCTAAAGGCCGTAATGTTGTGCTTGATAAGAAATACGGTTCGCCCCTTATTACAAACGACGGCGTTACAATCGCAAAGGAAATAGAACTTGAAGATCCTTTTGAAAATATGGGCGCACAGCTTGTAAAAGAGGTTTCGGTTAAAACCAACGACGCAGCGGGCGACGGTACGACAACCGCTACGGTCTTGGCACAGGCACTTATACTTGAGGGTATGAAGAACGTTGCCGCAGGCGCAAACCCCATGGTAGTTAAAAAAGGTATTAAAAAGGCTGTTGACGAAGCGGTTAAGACCGTTGTTGCCAACTCCAAAAAAGTAAGCGGCAGCGATGATATTGCAAGAGTTGCCACAGTTTCCGCAGGAGATGAAGTAATAGGCAAGCTGATAGCGCAGGCAATGGAAAAAGTAAGCGCAGACGGCGTTATTACGGTTGAAGAATCCAAAACAGCCGAAACTTACACCGAAGTTGTCGAAGGTATGCAGTTTGACAGAGGCTACCTTTCTCCGTATCTTGTAACCGATACCGATAAGATGGAGGCGGTTCTTGATGATCCGCTTATCCTTATAACCGATAAAAAAATCAGCAATATTCAAGAACTTTTACCGTTGCTTGAGCAGATTGTTCAGTCCGGCAAAAAGTTGCTTATTATTGCCGAGGATATTGAGAGCGAAGCGTTGTCCACACTTGTACTTAACAAGTTGCGCGGTACATTTACCTGCGTTGCGGTTAAAGCTCCGGGATTCGGCGACAGAAGGAAAGAAATGCTGCGTGATATAGCAATTCTTACAGGCGGCGAAGTTATTACCGAAGAATTAGGTCTTGAACTTAAGGATACAACCATGGCACAGCTCGGTAAAGCACGTCAGGTTAAAGTAGGTAAAGAAAACACCATTATAGTTGACGGTGCAGGCAACAGCGATGAAATTAAAGCGCGTGTTGCACAAATAAAGACACAGATAGAAACCACCACTTCCGATTTCGACAGAGAGAAATTGCAGGAGCGCCTTGCAAAACTCTCCGGCGGTGTTGCCGTAATTAAGGTCGGTGCCGCTACCGAAATTGAAATGAAGGATAAAAAACTGCGCATAGAGGATGCTTTGTCCGCAACAAAAGCGGCTGTTGAAGAGGGCATAGTTGCAGGCGGCGGCGTTGCGCTTGTTAACGCAATTTCGGCTGTTGAAGAACTTGTTAAAACAACCGAGGGCGATGAGAAGACAGGCGTTAATATCGTGCTTAAAGCACTTGAAGCGCCTATACGTCAGATCGCGCACAATGCAGGTCTTGAGGGCAGTGTAATAGTTGATAAGATTGTTTCTTCCGGTAAAGCAAATTACGGATTTGACGCTTACAACGAAGTTTATACCGATATGATTTCCGCCGGTATAGTAGATCCTACAAAGGTAACGCGTTCCGCACTTCAAAATGCAGCAAGCGTTGCCGCTATGGTTCTTACTACCGAGTCCCTTGTGGCAGATAAACCCGAGGACAATGCAAATGCAGCAGCGGCTGCTGCGGCAGCAGGCGCCGGCATGGGCGGTATGTATTAATAATAAGTTTAACACTCTTGCGGTATCCGGTAACGGATACCGCTTTTTAATTGACATTGCGGCCGTTTTGTCGTATTATATATATAACTATGTATATTATATTATTTAGGACGTGATTAAGTGCGCACAGATCTTTCAATGCTTATGGATTTGTATGAAATGACCATGGCAAACGGAATTTTAAACAGCGATATGCGGGACACGATAACTTATTTTGATATGTTTTTCCGTCGTGTACCGGATGAGGGCGGCTTTGCGATAATGGCAGGGATTGAGCAGCTTATTGATTATTTCAACAATCTGCATTTCGATGAGGAGGATATTGAATATTTAAGAAGTTTAAACCTTTTCAGCGAAGAATTTATACAGTACCTTGCAGACTTTAAGTTTGAATGTGACGTTTGGGCTATACCCGAAGGCACGCCTATTTTCCCTAAAGAGCCGATCGTTACCGTAAGAGGTCCGGCAATGCAGGCATTTTTGGTTGAAACAATGGTGCTGCTTACAATAAACCACCAGTCCTTAATCGCCACAAAGGCAAACCGCATTGTAACCGCCGCACAGGGCAGGGCTGTAATGGAATTCGGTTCCCGCCGTGCGCACGGATATGACGCCGCAATTTACGGCGCACGCGCCGCTATTATAGGCGGATGCACCGGTACGGCTTGCGTTAAGGCCGCTAAGGAATTCGGTGTGGCGGCTTCCGGTACAATGGCGCACAGTTGGGTGCAGCTTTACGATGACGAGTACACCGCATTTAAAACATACGCGCTGCAATATCCCGACAGTTGCCTTTTGCTTGTTGATACATACAATGTCTTAAAATCAGGTATACCTAATGCAATACGCGTGTTTGACGAAGTATTAAAACCGATGGGCAAGCGTCCGCTCGGTATAAGAATAGACAGCGGCGATATTACTTACCTTACGGGCAAAGTAAGAAAAATGCTTGACGACGCCGGTTACCCCGACTGTAAAATCTGCGTTTCAAACTCTTTGGACGAATATCTTATAAGGGATATGATAATGCAAGGCGCTAAAGTGGACAGTTTCGGCGTAGGTGAGAGACTTATAACCGCTTCGTCGGAATCTGTTTTCGGCGGAGTGTATAAATTGGCGGCTGTTGAAAAGGATTCGGTTATAACTCCTAAAATCAAAATCAGCGAAAATATTGCAAAGATTACGCTGCCGGGCGTTAAAATACCGTGGAGACTTTTTGATAACGAAACAGGCAAAGCAATAGCCGATGTAATTACGCTGAACGATGAAATTATAGACGATACAAAACCGTACGAAATATTCCATCCGGAATACACTTGGAAACGTAAGGTTGTTGAAAATTTCAGGGCTGAAAAATTGCAGGTAAGGCTGTTTAACAAGGGCGTACAGGTATATAATTCGCCGACTGTTAAGGAAATTTCCGCTTACCGCGCACAGCAAGTAGGCAACCTGTGGGACGAAGTTAAAAGATTTGAAAAGCCGCATACATATTATGTGGATTTATCCGAAGCGTTGTGGCAGCAGCGTAACGAGTTGCTTATGAAATATTCCTATAAAGGAAAGGACGGCAAATAATGAAAAAGTTTGTTACCGTAATTCTGTCGGTTTTGCTTGTTTTTGTATTTTGTTCATGCGGAAATTCCGAAAACAATGATACCGTTTTACCCGAAAACACGGATTACGATTTAAAATCTGTATTTGATACCGGCAGCCTTCCGGATACAAAATACAAACTCGGGACCGATCCCGAAACCATTAAAACCGATTGCCATTACGGCGAAGCCAAGGATGAAAATCACGACCACGAAAACGAACTCAGCATAACCGTAAAGGTCGATTATGTCCGTATGTCGTATATGTATGCTTCTTATTACTATAAAGCGGCGGCAGCGCAAAAGGGCATATCTTCCGTTGTTTCGTTTAACGATATGTTCGGGCTCAGCGTCGGCTCTTCTACCATGCAGGATGTTAGGGATACTTTTAAGGATTATACGTTTGAGCAGGAGCAACTTACCAATAAGGACACATATTATTTGCCGCGCAGTATAGAATCAACCGTCGCGTTGTCTGTCACCCAAAACGGTAAAAAAATCAGTTTTGTTTTCAGCGAGGACGCACTTGTCGCAATTAATCTTACAGATACGGCAAATTGGAAGTAAAGAAGTAAAAAGCAATGCTTAAAAAATTTCTCGGTTATTACAAACCGCATATTAAAGTGTTTACACTGGATATGTTAGCGTCGCTTTTTGTGGCTGTTATCGGTATATTTTATCCCGTAGTTACAAGAAGTATGCTTAACGACCTTATACCTAACCGCAATTACCGAATGGTTGTAATTGCGGGTGTATCGCTTTTGGCATTATACCTTATACGCATGGGGCTTATGTATTTTATACAGTATTACGGTCATGTAATGGGTGTAAAAATGCAGGCGCAAATGCGCAGCGATATGTTTTGCCATCTTGAAAAATTGCCGTATAATTTTTTCGATAATCACGAAACGGGCAAAATAATGTCAAGAATGACGAACGACCTTATGGATATAAGCGAACTTGCACATCACGGTCCGGAAAACATTATAATAAGCAGTTTGTCGGTAATAATTTCATTTTCATATCTTGCAACCATAAACATATGGCTTACGCTTATAATTTTCATCTGCGTTCCGGCACTTGTTATAGTTGCTTCAAAACTGCGGCTTAAAATGAAAGCGGCTTTTAAAAAAAGCAGAGAATCGGTTGCGGAAATAAATGCCGCGCTTGAAAGCAGCATTTCGGGTATAAGGGTTACAAAGGCATTTACAAATTACGAAGTCGAAAGCCGAAAGTTTGAAGTCGGAAACGGCAGATTTGTTAAGGCACGCAGTGCCGCATATAAAACAATGGGACAGTTTCATTCTTTTACATCCTTTATTACCGATGTATTTAATGTAATTGTGCTTATTGCAGGCGGTTTTTTTCTGTATGCAGGTAAGATAACTTTCGGTGATTATTCTGCGTTTGTGGTATCGGTAAACGTATTTTTAACACCTGTTACAACGCTTATAAATTTTATGGAGCAGTACCAAAACGGCGTTACCGGATTTGAGCGTTTTGTTGAAATTATGGATGCCGTACCGGAAGAGGATTCCGACGGCGCACAGGACGCAGGAACCTTAAAGGGCGATATTGAATTTAAAAACGTAAACTTTAATTACGCCGATGACGAGGCGGTTCTGCGAAATGTAAGTTTTCGCGTAAAGGCGGGGCAAACATTTGCGCTTGTAGGCGCTTCGGGCGGCGGTAAAACCACCATATGCCATTTAATACCGCACTTTTACGATGTGACCGACGGAGAAATATTGCTTGATAATAAGGAAATACATACGTTAACGCTTGAGAGTGTACGCAGAAATATAGGCATAGTACAACAGGATGTGTACCTTTTTAACGCATCGGTTAAAGACAACATATTGTACGGCAGGCCCGACGCTTCGTTTGAAGACGTTGTAACGGCGGCAAAACGCGCTAATATACATGATTATATTATGCGTATGCCGCAACAGTATGAAACCGTTATCGGCGAGCGCGGTGTAAGACTTTCCGGCGGACAAAAACAGCGGCTTTCAATAGCGCGTGTGTTTTTAAAAGATCCGCCAATACTTATTTTGGACGAGGCTACCAGCGCGCTTGATAACACAACGGAAATGCTTATACAAAAGTCCCTTGACGAATTGTGCCGCGGCAGGACAACCATAGTTGTGGCGCACAGATTGTCGACCGTTAAAAATGCCGATGAAACAGCGGTTGTGACCGATGGCAGAATAACCGAGCAGGGAACACACGATGCCCTTATAAAACTCGGCGGAGAGTACAGTCGGCTTTATGCACTGCAGTTCAGGGATGACAATTTTTAATATACAAATCATTTAAGTCTTGATGACTTGTTTTGATAAATTACGGAGGATAAAATGTCTGTAAAGGAAAGTAAAGAAAAATCGGTTATGCCTATGTTGGCGCTCAGGGGACTTGTACTGTTTCCGGGCATGACATTGGATTTTGAGGTCGGTCGGCAAATTTCATACAACGCATTAAAGTTTGCTGCCGATTCAACAAGATGTATTTATCTTGTTTCTCAAAAAGATATAAAGGATGAAGAACCTACACAGGATAATGTGTACGGTATGGGATGCGTGGCGAGAATCACGCAAATGTTTAAAAAATCGGATAAAGAAGCCAGAGTAATTGTGGAAGGGCTGTACAGGGCAAAACACAACTATTTTACTTTAACAAACGGTATGCTTATGGCAAGTGTTGCCGAGGTTAAGGATACCGCGTCCAAAGCACGTCCGGTTTATGTTGAAACGCTTGTAAGAAGAATTAAAGACGAATTCGGACTGTATGCGGCAAATTTAAAGCGTGTTCCGGCGGATATGCTGCTTACGGTACAGACCTGTGACGATTTAAGTTACCTTACAAATTACGTTGCGTTTAATATTAATACAACATATGATGACCAGCAGTTTTTGCTTGAGCAGACAAATCCGGTTAAACGCGGCAGGATACTTATTGACGTAATTAAAAAGGAAACGGAAATTCTTAAAATCGACCGAAAACTGAGCGAAACGGTTAAAAACAGGCTTGACGAAAATCAAAAGGAATATTATTTGCGCGAGCAAATGAAAGCCATAAGCGAGGAACTTTACGGTACAAGCGACGAGGAAGACGAAATTGACGAGTATTCCGAAAAAATTAAATCGCTTAATGCACCGGAATATGTTAAGGAAAAACTTAATAACGAACTCGGTAAACTTGCAAAAATGCCGACGGGCGCACACGAAGCGGTTGTGGTACGGAATTATCTTGATACTTGTATAAAACTGCCGTGGAACAGTTGTACCGACAGCAAAATTAATGTAAAAAAGGCAGCCAAAATTCTGGACCGCGATTTTTACGGTATGGAAAAGGTTAAGCAGCGTATACTTGAGATGCTGTCTGTCTACAGTCTTGCTCCCGATATTAACGGGCAGATTATATGTCTTGCCGGCCCTCCCGGTGTAGGTAAAACCTCAATAGGCAAAACAATTGCCGAATGTACGGGCAGACGGTATGCCAGAGTATCCTTGGGCGGCGTACGGGACGAAGCCGAAATACGCGGACACCGCAAAACATATGTTGCCGCCATGGCGGGTAAAATAATCACCGCCATTCAAAACGCGGGCAGCAGTAATCCGCTTATATTGCTTGACGAAGTTGATAAATTAAGCAACGACTATAAAGGCGATCCGTCATCCGCACTTTTGGAGGTGCTTGATCCGGAGCAGAACGCAACCTTTACCGACCATTTTATAGAAATGCCGTACGATTTAAGCCGTGTGCTGTTTATTACAACGGCAAATAATATCGACGCCATTCCGGCACCGCTGCTTGACCGTATGGAAGTTATTGAACTTACAAGTTATACCAGAGAGGAAAAGTTTAATATTGCCAAAAAACATATAGTCGCAAAACAGCTTGCCCGTCACGGTCTTAATAAAAAAATGCTTAATATTACCGATAAGGCAATTTACGGTATGATAGATTTTTATACACGTGAGGCAGGTGTGCGCAGACTTGAGCAAACAATAGCGTCGGTATGCCGTAAAACCGCTAAAATGATTGCCGAGGATGGCGCACAGAGCGTTACGGTGGATTTGAAAATGCTTGAGCATATGCTGGGCGTTCATAAATACATGCCCGAGTCCCTGCTAAAAAACGATGAAGTAGGCATTATTAACGGCCTTGCATGGACATCTGTAGGCGGTGAACTTATGCAGTTGGAAGTCGCGGTGTGTCAGGGTACGGGCAAAACGGAACTTACGGGAAGCCTCGGCGATGTTATGAAAGAATCGGCGAAAGCGGCAATTACTTATGTAAGGCTTAACGCCCGTAATTTAGGTGTAGAACCTGATTTCTACAAAACGCAGGATATACATATTCACGCAACACAGGCGGCGGTGTCCAAGGACGGCCCGTCCGCCGGTGTTACGATAACAACGGCACTTGTATCCGCACTTACAAATATACCTGTAAAAAGGGATGTTGCAATGACGGGTGAAGTGACCATTAAAGGCAGGGTACTGCCGATAGGCGGACTTAAGGAAAAAAGTATGGCAGCGTACAGGGCAGGCATTAAAACGGTGTTTATACCGGCGGAAAATCTGCCCGACCTTGAAGAAATAGACGACGCGGTTAAAAACAGCGTAAAGTTTGTTCCCGTAGATACGGTTGATACGGTAATTAACAACGCGCTTCAATATCCAGTAACGTCGGGTGTTACAGGATTTGAATCTGTTGTGCCTGCAAAGCGCAGTTTTGCGTAATGCTTTAGTAATAGCATATGTAAAGGACCGGTTATGAATTATAATAATGTTATTTTTGAATGTGCATTCGGCACAAGCGACCAATTTAAACCGTCGGACCTGCCCGAAATATGTTTTTCGGGCAGATCAAATGTCGGTAAATCTTCGCTTATCAATAAAGTTATAGGCAGAAAAAGCCTTGCCAGAGTCAGCACAAAACCCGGCAAGACCGTAACGGTAAACTTTTATAAAATAGATAATATACGCTTGGCAGACCTCCCGGGATACGGATATGCTAAGGTGGACAATGCCGTTAAACAGCGTTTTGCCGAACTTATGGAGCATTATTTCGGCTCAGGCAGGAATATTAAAAAAGTTTTTCAGCTTATTGATATGCGCCACAGTCCGAGTGCAGACGATATTGCAATGCTTAAATTTTTAAATCATTACAATATGGATTACTGCATAGTGCTTACAAAAAGTGATAAACTAAATAAAAGTGAGTACGAAAGCAGGCTTTCGGCATTTGAAACGGAACTCGGCTTTTTGGCAAAAGGCAGGGAAATAATACCGACAAGTGCAAGCAGCGGCTTCGGCACAGAAAAATTGCGAAATATTATTGAAGAAATTTCCGCGGGACAGTGACTGAATTGAACACATTTGAAAAGATTTATGACGTTGTAATAAGAATACCGAAGGGTAAGGTCGCAACCTACGGACAGGTGGCTTTAATGGCAGGAAATCCGCATTGGTCAAGGGTTGTGGGATACGCTTTGCATGTAAATCCGCGCCCGGGTGAAATACCCTGCCACCGTGTTGTAATGCGTGACGGGAGTTTGTCATCGGCATTTGCTTTCGGGGGAGAAAACGCGCAGAGACATTTGCTTGAAGGCGAAGGTGTGGAGTTTGACGCTGACGGCAAGGTGATTATGGAAAAGTACAGGATGTAAAAATTCTGTTTATGTAAAAACAAAGGGGACAGAGAAATGGTAAAAATTGCACCGTCGGTTTTAACTGCGGATTTTCTTGAACTTAAAGAGGATATAGCAAAACTTGAAGCGGCAGGGGTGGATATGCTGCACCTTGATGTTATGGACGGTATTTTTGTACCGAATATTTCTTTCGGTGTTCCGGTAATAGAGTCGATAAAAAAACATTCGCACATACCGCTTGACGTTCATTTAATGATTGACCGTCCGCACAGATACATAGAACAATTTGCAAAGGTTGCGGACTATTTGGGCTTTCATTACGAGGCGGGAAGCAATAATGCCGAAACGCTGAAAGCAATAAGAAACAAAGGGGTTAAGTCCTGCATTACAATAAAACCGTGTACGCCGCCGCAGGCAGTTTTTGATTTGCTTGATTTGTGCGATATGGTGCTTGTAATGTCGGTGGAACCGGGATTCGGCGGACAAAAATTTATGCCCGAAGCACTTGAAAAACTAAGGGTATTGAAGGCTGAAATCAATCGCCGCGGACTTGATATTCTGTTGGAAGTGGACGGCGGAATAAACGCGCAAACCGCGCCGCAGGCTATTGATGCCGGCGCAGATGTTTTGGTGGCAGGCAATTATATTTTTTCTGCAAAAGATATGAAAGAAAGAGTACGGGAGATAAAAAGCCTTTAATGCGTCAGACAGGTCAATGCCTTGTAAGACTTTTGCCGATATTTTGTATTGCCGATGACAAACATATGCCTTTTCCGTATTCCGAGATCTTTGCAAAAGTAAGCCTTGAATATGTTACGCTTTTTGCAAATTTTGCGGCGGATTCGGCGGCTTTTATATCTTTTTTTTCGATATAAAGTATGAGATAATACGAATTGTCAATGCGATACAAATCGCTTTTTATGTTCTTGTCACCGATTTTGTATGCAGATTCGGCGGCATCAAGCATATCATCGCTGTTTTTAAAACAAAGTGTTACAATCTTTTTAATTTTAGGATGTTTTGCGTGCAGTGTTTTATATTTTTGCATAACTTCCTCCCCAAAAGATTACAGAAAAACTATCCGCATATAATATTACAGGGGTTAATCCGCCGACAGTGCGGTTTAATGCCTTAAATTCATTATTTTAAGCGGGTGTATAAAATGAAAACAAGGCCGAAAAATTATAACCGCGCCTCAGCGGTATTCTTTAAATCGGTAATAATTACAGCCTGTTCGCTTGCATTAATTGTAATAGGATTTATAGGGATGGGCTATTTAATAGGATATTTCAGTTAGGAGTATTATTATGGATTATTCATCATTAAAAAGCGGTACGGATGTCAGGGGAGTCGCGAGCGCGCTCGGCGGTAAGCAGGTCAATTTGACAGAACAGGCGGTTTATGATATTACCGCTGCCGCGGTTGTGTGGTTTACCGAGAAAAATAATAAAAAGCCGTCGGAAATTCGTGTTTGCGTAGGACATGATTCCAGAATTACCGCAAAAGATATTTCCGTAAATGTTATACGTGCCTTGACAGATGCCGGTGTTTCTTCGTATTTTTGCGGACTTGCCTCAACTCCGGCTATGTTTATGACTACAATTGATTTGGACGCCGATATGGCTGTACAAATAACCGCCAGCCATCATCCGTTTGACCGCAACGGCCTTAAATTTTTTACTAAAAACGGCGGTTTGGATACCGAAGACATTACCGCAATTCTGGAACTCGCAGGTAACGGCAAGCAGATTATAAGCAATAAACCGGGACTTGTTTATCCCACGGACTATATGCCGAAATATGCACAAAGACTGCGTAATATGATATGCACTGCCACAGGTAAAAGCGAGGATATGCAACCGCTGAAAGGTTACCATATAATAGTTGATGCCGGCAACGGAGCAGGCGGTTTTTATGCCAATGATGTTTTAAAACCGCTTGGTGCCGATATTACGGGCAGTCAGTTTTTGGAACCCGACGGAATGTTCCCGAACCATATACCTAATCCCGAAAACGAGCAGGCAATGGAGAGTATATGCACCGCAGTTAAAAAATCGGGTGCGGACCTCGGAATAATATTCGATACCGATGTTGACCGTGCGGGATGTGTTGACCGTGCAGGCGATGAAATTAACCGCAACAGACTTGTAGCTCTCGCTTCTTACATAGCATTACAGGATAATGCCGGAGGTACGGTTGTTACGGATTCCGTAACTTCCGCAGGTCTTAAGGATTATATAGAGCAGACGCTTAAGGGTAAACACTACCGTTATAAACGCGGATATAAGAATGTTATCAACAAAGCGCTTGAACTCTGCGCGCAGGGCATTAATTGCCCGTTGGCGATTGAAACAAGCGGACATGCCGCATTTAAAGAAAATTATTTTTTGGACGACGGTGCTTACCTTGCCACGCGCATTGTTATTGAATTGGCACGAGGTAAGGATTTTGAAAAAATACTGTCCGCCCTTAAAATGCCTGCAGAGGAAAAGGAAATACGCTTAAACATTACCGTAGCCGATTTTAAGGCATACGGCACTAATGTTATTAACGAGCTTGAAAAATTTGCTAAGGCAAACGCAAACTGCATAATTGCAGACGACAACAGGGAGGGTATGCGCGTTACAACCGAAAACGGATGGATGTTGTTAAGACTCAGCGTTCACGATCCTGTAATGCCTGTTAATTTTGAGAGCGATGTAAAGGGCGGAGTTGAGAAAAATATTGAATTTTTCCGCAAATTTTACGAACAGTTTTCCGAACTTGATTTATCGTCCTACAAATAAAGCCGATGCCGAAACCGTCGGTACTTATTATAAAAACACCCGCTGTGTGCGGGTGTTTTTTTACTCATCCTGATTATTGTTACAGCATCCGCAGCCGAAATCGCAATCCGCGTTGTTGCTCCTCGGCGGGAAGAAATCGTCGGTTGGGAATTTTATGCGCTTAAATACATCGCAGGGTTGGTCTGTTGTGTCGTTGCACTGTTTTTCCGGTATGCAGAAATCGTATACGGGAATAAGCATTTGTACATTTCTTATAAGTTGTATAACCGTAAACAAACCGAGCGTTACATAAACCGCAGGTGTGCCGGCAGCACAGTTTTGTGCAAGCGGTGCGCCTAAAACATCGCATATGCCGCTGTCGTTAACTCCAAGACATTCGCAGCAATCTCTTACCTGACCTATACGGCAACTCAGCGGTATGGGATCAACGCACTGAACTACGCACTTAGGCATATTTGTTGTACGTTCCGCCGACAAATCGCACGAGTCGTTTTCAGTTGTGTTGGAGAAAATTTTAACATTGCCGTCACTGCCGTAAAGAATAACACGCTTGTTAAAGCTTGTTATACCTTTAACCTGTACGGGACAGGTGTGCGGAGAGGAATAAACATCAAATTCAGCAAGGAACAGGAAGGTTAAATCGCAGGAATAAAATCCTCTGTTGAAATTAACCGGCTCTACATTAATGTAAACATTCACAACCTCCGCTTTACGCAGTTTTACGCTTATTGCAGAATCTATATAGCTTTGACCTTCCGTTGTAAAATAACATCTTAAATCATCGGCGCAATCTCTGTCACAGCAGGAATCATAAACCCTGCCGGCATCAACACAGCATGCTTCTTTAAAGCCGCCGGAATTAACTGCGTCTCTTTTCAAATCAGCCATTATCTTTCCTCCATAAGTAATTTTGAAGTATCACTTCTACAACATATTATGCAGGAAATGTAAAACCGTTAAAAAAGTTTAAAATTGTGTGCGGATATGAAATCTTTAAGGTAAAAAATGTACAAAAGGACAATTCCCACGGATAACAGCAAAAGCAGCAGAGTAAACAAAATATGCTTAAAAGTAATTTTTTGCGGTGATACCGCCGTATTAAGTCCTATGCGTTTAAGGCGCGGCAGTGTTAAATTAAGCACCGCATATATAAGCAACGCTTCGACAGGGAATAAAACAAGACTTTTTACAATACGCGCAAGATTTACAATGCTGTAAGCCTGCGCTTTTTCAAGGCCGTAAAAAAAGTAATAGTCCCACTTCATTATGACGGATGTCAGCATTATGTTGCATATAAAATTAACCGTAAATTTCGCCGCAACGCATCTTTGTATGCTTATAGGTCTTTTCCAAAAAAACAGCGCAAAAATAAATCCGCTTGACATTTCCACAAAAATAAAAGGGAAGAAGTACGGACCGCTGGGAAACAGCATACATCCCAGCGTATCGCTCACGGCGCCTACGGCAAGCGCCGCAACCGGACCGTAAACAGCCGAGCCCAGAGCGTTTATATAACAGTCAAAAGTAAGATAAAGACCTGCGGCAAGGGATATACGCGCAGCTTTTACGGCTACCCTTAAAGCAATTATAAGGGATGCGAAAACAAGCATTTTAGTATCTTTAAAGCATTGCACCGCACTTGCCCAGTAATTGCGCCCCAAAATATCGTTTTTATTTTTAATCAAAAAAACACCCTCCTTGTATTGCTACAAGCAGGGTTGTATTTACGTTTTACCGTACCGAGTTTGTAGCAGCGGGATGCAAACACCGTACCGCGATAAAATTTATCTTTCGTCCGTATGACAACTCCCCGTCCATACAGCACTTATCGCACGGTATTCTACTCTGCTGCAAACATTATATAATAATTTATACCCAAGGTCAATAACCAAGTTTGAAAAAGTCATATATTGCATCGCTTGTTGCGTATACGCTGCCTTGTATCATGTCCGCGTTGCCGCCGCATTTGGCATTAAGATTTTTCCGCATTTTATCCGCCAGCACAGTCATATCTTTAATATCGGACGCGCATATAAAGGTGTAATTATCCGTACCTTTGCAAAATATTGCCGCCGTCTCGCAGTGTTGTTTTGCATTGTTAACCGCAAAGCGTATGTCATCCATAGGCATATCCTCGCAGAATAAAACAAGCATATTCTGTTTTGTTCCGACCGCATTTACCTTTTCAAGTAAGATTTCACGGTTTTTGCGCTTTATTTCAAACAGTAACTGCTTGTTTTGTTCGCAAAGCCCGCTTACCGCAGCTGCAATTTCAGATTGTTTTGCACACAATAACGCTGAGATTTTTTCCGCACTGATTTGCTTTTGTGCGTAGTCGGACAAAGCGCGCATACCGCATTTTACAAATAAACGCACACCGTCCTTATGTTTTTCGTATCCGCAAATTTTAATTATGCCTATTTCGCCGGTGCGCTTTACATGCGGCGCGCAGCAAGCGCAGACATCATAGCCTTCAATTTCAACTATGCGTACTTTGCCGTCAATTTCTTTTTTACTGCGGTACTGCATATTACCGAGTTCGGATTTATTCGGGAAAAGAATTTTTACAGGTACGTTTTTTTGTACCGCCTCATTCGCAAGGAATTCTATGTTTGCGATTTGCGTATTGTCAAGCGGCATATTAAGGTCAAGCGTCATTGTGTCGTTACTTAAATGAAAACCCACATTATCGCAGCCGTACAGTTGGTGTGCCGTTCCCGATATAATATGCTCGCCGCTGTGATTTTGCATTTTGTCAAACCGTGTCTTAAAATCAACCGTGCAGTTAACGGTTTTGCCGATTTTTACAGTGCGGTCGGCTTTATGAAATATAATACCGTTTTCTGTTTGCGTATCGGTTATAACGGCGTCGTCGATTTTTCCGGTATCGCCGGTTTGTCCGCCCGATTCCGGAAAAAACGCCGTTTTGTCAAGAACTATAATATACTTGTCGCCGACAGGCTTGCAATCTGTCACCGTTGCGGCAAAATCGGTTAAATAACTGTCATTATCATATAACTTAATCGTTTCCATAATTTGCTCCGTCTTTTTTCTTATATTATACATTAAATTCTTGTTTATGCAAGCAATAATAATCCGAACCCGCCTAAAACGGCGTATTTTAACTTGTCGTCTTTGTGAGGTGTCGGTTTAACGAGTATTTTAACATGGCTATGCGAAAAATCTGCCGCCTAAAAACGAGTTCGGATTATTATCGCTTGCCTAATCAAGTGGGGGATGGTATAATGTTTTTGTGCCGACGGCGGTGGAACGCCGTCGAGGTGCTGACGCACTGTGAAAATCAAAAATTTTCGCACAAAAACATTGAATCAAAACAGCGTCCGTGTTGCGACACGGGCATGGCTTCGCCATAAAAGGCTGACGCCTTTGCAATTTTGG